>DGYJ01000011.1:1639-2852 GCA_002396665.1 Bdellovibrionaceae bacterium UBA5009 | reverse complement strand
CAGAAATTTTTGATCAAAAATTTTTTAAATCGGCGACTGAAAAATTTGTCAAAGTCAAAATCGACACTGATCTTTTTGAAAATGTGGTGTTGACTGAAAAATTTAAAATTTATGGAATTCCAACTTTGATGGTCATGAACGCTGATCAGAAAGAAATCAGCCGTGTTGTGGATTATCAGCCAGAAAATATTTTAACCATTTTTTTTGAAGATATTAAATCCTATCCAGAACCTATCGAAATATTAAAGACAACGGCCCATATTGATTCTGGCCAAAAACTTTTGCTAGGTCGTCGTTTAGTTAATTCTGCCATGTATTCTGCGGCCGTTGATGTTTTAAAAACTATTCAACCTTTACCTCCAGAGTTGCACTATGCGCAAATTGAAAGCGCCCGCCAAAATTTTGAAAAAGATCCCACAACTTCTTCCGTGTTTGAAAAGACTTTAACTGATATTTTAGCTGTTGAATCAAAATCTTCTCGTTCGATTGCATGGCGAAAGGACCTTGTTGAATTGCTAAAAGATGAAAAGAAAAAAGAAAAAATTGCCGACGAAGGTATTCTTTTGGCCAATCAACTTATCGCAGACCCAGAACTGTTGAAGTCGGCGCTGATTGGCGATTTGGTTGGTGAGTTCACAGGTTATGAAGCCTTTTGGATCGCCATCATGAAGGCCGAACTTGTGGAGGCTGCAAAGGGGGAGCTTGAGGGACGCAAATCATGGGTCGAGGCCGCAAATGTAGCGGAAAAGTTAAATATAAATCCTAAATTGAAAGGACCTGGGCTTCGTTATTTGCTGATTATCACTTTGTCTAAGGATTACGAAAAAGCAGATTTATTTTCGAAAGAAATGTTAAAACTTGATCCTCAGAATTGGGATGTTGCTAGACGCCGGTTAAAAATTCTTGTTGAGCTTAAAAAATTTGATGAGGCTATTTCCCTGGGTGAAAAAGTGATTAAAAACTCCTACGATCGCAATCAGTTTTGGGTGGCAGAGACCTTGGCCAAGGCCTACGTTTTATCTTCAAAAAATGAAAAAGCTAAGGCACTGCTTGAAGAATTTTTAGCTAAGCCAGAGGCCACTTGGGCCCATATGGCTGCATCAAAAAAGAAGTTAGAGGATCTTAGGGCGCAGTTAGATCTTGCTTCTGGATCAAAGCAGTAAGTCCAGTCTTGCAGTGATGTGCAAGGTCGGGTCCGAAATAATTTCTAATG
>DGYJ01000011.1:0-1511 GCA_002396665.1 Bdellovibrionaceae bacterium UBA5009 | reverse complement strand
GTTGAGTCAAAATCCTATTGATAAATAAGTATTTATTTAAGTAGGTGAGGATCACTTATTTTTTAACCCCTTTAATTTGAAATTGAAGGACACAAAAGGAGAAATCATGAACAAAACAACATTGATGACTGCAGCATTGGTTGCTGGTCTTGTTGCTGCGAAAACGGCTCGTGCAGAAGATACAGCTGCCCACGCAAAAGATGCTAAAGAGGGCGCAAAAGTTGAAGGCGAGAAAAATTCTTGCAAAGGCGAAAAAAATAGCTGCAAAGGCAAAGATAAAAATTCTTGCAAAGGTAAGAAAAAACACGGCAAAAACTCTTGCAAAAACTCTTGCAAAAACGGTTGCAAAGGCGAAAAAGCTGAGCACACTGAAGCTCCAGCAGCAGCTCCTGCAGCAGGCGAGCACAAATAGTGAATTCCTTTTTTAAGGGAATGGGGGCGGGGGTCGGTTTGCGACCCTGCCACTACTCAGAATTTTTAAATCACAAACCCAAATCGGTTTCTTGGGTTGAAGTGATTTCTGAAAATTTCATGGCCTGGAAGGGATGTGAAATTGGACCTGCTTTCAAGACTCTTCAACAGATCAGAAATGATTATGAATTGGGTTTGCATGGGGTTTCTTTGTCTATTGGTTCTATAGATCCAGTGGATAAAGATTATTTGCAAAGACTAAAGGATCTGATTGAAAGAACCCAACCCCGCACAGTTTCCGACCATCTTTGTTGGACTGGTGTTGATGGTTATAATGTGCATGATTTATTACCAGTTCCCTATACTCAAGAGTGTTTAGATTGGACAGCAGACAAGCTGGATCAAGTTCAAAATTTTCTTGGAAGACAAATACTTATCGAAAATCCATCAAGTTATATCGAGTTTAAAAAATCTGATATGACAGAGTGGGAATTTATTGCTGAATTAATTCGTAAAACGGGATGTGGTCTACTACTGGACATCAATAATGTTTATGTGAGTTCAGTGAATCATGGTTTTGATGCTAAAACTTATTTGAATAGTCTACCACATGCAGCCGTTGGACAAATTCATTTGGCCGGGCATAGTGTTGGCACGAACGGAATATTAATTGATACCCATGATGCCCCCGTATGTGATCAGGTTTGGGATCTGCACCGTTGGTATGTGCAAAATTTTGGTTCAGTTGGAACCATGATTGAAAGGGATGGGAATATCCCAGAGTGGTCAGTTCTAGAAAGTGAAATTTTAAAAATAGGAGAAGCCTACAATGAGGCCCCCCTTATCACTTTATAATTTGCAAAAATCTTTGATGGCAGCAATTCAACAAAATGATTCAGCTGCAGCCGAATCATTCATCGCTGACAAATTACCATTAAGCCCCAAAAAGCGAATTCAAATTTATCAAGAGGCCTATCAAATTCGTATGTCTGAATCCTTAAAAGAGGATTTTCACAGAGTATTAGAATTTGTTGGTGAAGAGGAATTTGAGGATTTTATTTTTGAATATTTACAGTATCATCCATCGCGGTATGCCAACT
>DGYJ01000001.1 GCA_002396665.1 Bdellovibrionaceae bacterium UBA5009 | reverse complement strand
CTAATTATCCATTGGATTTATTTACTTGAATTTAAAACACGTGGTGACGTGTGCTTGGCTCGATATGAAGTTGCGGGGTGTGATTCCAACTGTGTTGGATCTGCTCCAAAGCCTGCTTCCACAAGAATTCTGTTTTTTTGATTAACTCGGTAGACAATAGTTCGCCCTCCACCGTCTGGAAAGTTGTAATTCAATTCAACAGTCCCACCGAAGTTTAATGGCAGGGTGTAGCGGATACACCCCGACTGATCTGGTATTAAATTTCGAAAGACTTGTGGTCTAGAATTTTCTGACCTTAATGTTACTTTTGCGACAAGATGTCTAGCAAACGAGCCCTTGGGATCAGTGCAGATGTTAAAGCCACCAGGCTTGGTTTGGATATAACCACTCGAAGTGTTGTCTTGTCCAGCCTCACTGAAATTTGAGCTTAGTGCTAAAAGTAAAACTATTGTCAATTTTTTCATTTTTCCTCATCACTTAAACTTTGAGCAATAAATATCGTCAAAAAAAATCCGAATTGCACACTTCATATCTAGGTACATTTGCACATATGCTCTGACTCCGCTTGTTTACACACATCTTCAGCTTCTTTGTGTGTCGACAGATGACTCTTTAGTACTTTTTCAGTATTGGATACTCCATTTAAAATTCTTATTACCGTAAAGTAGTACCCGTTGCCAGTGATATCTATCACATCTTTCCTGCTAACGTAGCACGAGTAATAAGAAGCAACTATTGCTTTTTGTTCTTCATATTTGTTTCGTCGGTAATCATCAAGCTGTCGAGCATATATAGCTTTTATCTCAGGAGTCATATTATTTTTTCTCTGAATGACGGCCGGGGATTTTGTGAATTTAATATCTCTCATATCGAAATCACGCACTGGGTCTGCCCCAACAACATAATCATCGTAGACAAAACCCATACTCTCGAGTTTAGCACGTATTACATTAAAATTTTTTACAGCTTTTGATTTAAGAACAAAGGGTTCTTGAGAATAGTAAACGCGATTTCTTATGGGATCTCCTGACTTTTGAGGAAAAGTACAGTATACTTCAGCTTCAGCAGAAACAATACCCAAGTATTGCCATGATTCTGAGGTAACCTCGCAAGAATATGCTTTAGACATGATTTGTTTATTATCAAGACGATTATCCAATACCGTTTTCCAGTACCCAAATGCTGCATTTGACACTGAATATGACATAGAAATCAAAATCAAAATTGCAAAGCATGATTTTTTAAAAGTTTTAGTAGAATTTAAAAATTTTTTCATAAAAGTCTCCATTTCAGACCTACTAAGCAAAATGCGTTCCTTCATGGAAGATGGTTTAATTTGAGAAGAAGGGAAATAGTTGTCTAAATGATCATCGTAGGCGAAAGGACGGACGCATTTTGCAGCTCTGTAAACTTTATGGACATAAGGAGATTTATGAAAGCGACAATCTTTACGACCCTTCCCGATCATTTTTTGATTGGGTCGCCCTGACATGCTGAAATCTGCCACAATCCAGGAAGTTTTGAGTTTTCAATAGTGATGGTAATTTTTTGTAGGTCCTTGCCATAGACAAGTTGATTTAGAGAGATCCCGAAGAGATCAGCGATCTTCTTCAACGCTTCAACCCCTTGTGGGGACACTCCATTGCACCAATTGTGCAGTACGGATTTGCGCATTCCAACCTTGACCGCAATAGTTGCAGCAGAATATCCGCTTTCAGCAATTAGCTTATTTAAATTTTTGGATAACTGAATCTCGTTCAAACTAACAATCCTTAAAATAGTAACTGATGGTTACTGTTACTCATGGTTCTACACTAGCATACTGGGTCTATGTCAAGCCGTGGATTATCGAATGTTCCTACAAGGGACTTAAAGTATGTTAAAAGTGAATTAGAACAGATTGGCGCTAAAATCCGCGCCAAAAGAAAGTCCATGAAGATGACCCAAGAGGCACTCGCCGAACAGATTGAGGTCACCCCTGAAACCATTCGGTTTATTGAACAAAATCGAAGAATTCCCAGCCTCCCGATGCTGATCCGAATAGCTAGGGCACTTAAACTGGATATTTTAAAATAGTTTTTATAAACTTCTTAGGAATGCGACAGAATTGTCTTGAAAAAGATCTTATTTTCAGTATATACTAATAATGATGAAGTTCGAATGGGATCCTAAAAAAGCCTTAAGTAATCAAGAAAAGCATGGCATCACATTTGATACAGCGATTACTGCGTTTGATGATCCCTATGCCTTAATAGCCCCTGACGAAAAACACTCCAATGATTTAGAGATTCGCGAATGGATCATTGGTCTTTCGGATAAAGGTGTCTTGGTAATTATTTTTACAAAGCGATCTGCTGGCAAAATTTATCGACTCATTAGCGCCAGAAAAGCCAGTCGCTCTGAAAGGAAGATGTATGAAGAATTCAAAAAGCTTTCCCTTTGAAAAATCGAGAAGAATCTCGACCGAAGAGGCGTCTGCAGCCCGTAAAGCTATTGAGGAAAAAACTGGTAAAAAAAGAGCTAGACGCGGCCGTCCGTTAAAATCCAATATCGAAAAATTTGTTCCAACCTCAATCCGACTTCACCCAAAAGTTCTTGAGTGGGCAAAGAAGGAAGCAAAAAAACGTGGCGTTGGTTACCAAACGATTATTAACGAGTTTTTGCTAGCTAAAGCGGTATAGTTAGAAGCCTTTAAAGTTTAGCAAAGACTGAGCCCCCTAGCCAAACCCACGATCAGGATTCTTTTTTATCGCCCGAAGTCGTTCCTTAACAGCCGTCTTGCTGATCCCATAATAATCAGCCAGCCGTAATACCTTCCACCCCTCAACCCAACGCAATCTTGCCAGTTCCGTCAAATTGAGGCATTCTCGTTCCCAGGAGCCTTTGTAACTAACTGAAACCCTTGGTCCGTCTTGTTCTTGTAGCATGGCGCAGGCTCCACCACTTCAACCGTAAAACTACTATTACCTCTCTTCACTCAAACGTAGATAGATTCAAAAAGATTTAAAAAGAGAAATCCCGAGACTGCGACTCAAGTTTTTTTTAAATGAGTGCTTAGGGTTTAACAAATTGCCGAATTCAAAACATGACAAGTATCAAAATATTTTTACCGTTGATGATTTTTACATTCACCAATCAGTGCTTGAAAGTTTACTGCAAAAAATAATTTCTGCCTCAAATATTTGGGGTAGGTTTTATCAGGTCATGGATG
>DGYJ01000054.1:9487-16467 GCA_002396665.1 Bdellovibrionaceae bacterium UBA5009 | reverse complement strand
GCTTGTTGGTATAAAAACTAATTACTTTAATGAATAGACTTTTAGGCCGCAAATCCGGCCTAAAAGATCTTGACCAAAAATCATCGACAAAATTGGAAATAAAAAAAATCCAGTCGCAATTGATATTGTCGTTCTTAGAACAACCTTTAAACTATAACTTAAAAGCAGCCGATCAAAGGGGCTTCCCATTTTTAAGTCATAACACCATTCACCTAAGGTGCATCCAATAAAACTTCGTAAAGACACTTGGTATACCCAAGCTGTCATAACAAAAATCACAGCCACGAATTGCTGACTAGGAATTTGCTTTAATACTTCAAAAAACTCGTGATTAAATTGCCTTAGAGCTATGGATAATGTGGCGACAAAAAGTACGCTTGTTGCCAGAATTAAGACAGAATCTAATAGTGCTGCCGCCCACGAAAAAACAATAAGTCGCCGACCCTTTCTTTTCGAAGACGATCCCCCCATAAAACCAACTTGTTCACTGGCCCATGTTGAATTTTGTTTTCGATTTTTAAATAGGTCATTTAAATAATCCGAGGGACCATTTTGGGGTCCCTCGATATTTGGATCTTGATAGACACCAAGATCCTTTTCTATTTCATTGAGTTGATCAGTTTCCATACCAACCTTAAGAAAAATAAATTAGCGAGCAGAGCCACCAGTTCCACTTGTTCCAACACCACCCGTGCTGCTATCCACTGGTGAAGACGTTGCACCTGATGGAGTTTCTGAAATTGGCTGAGGCTCTACCGGAGTTGGATCTGTCGGGTCAACTGTACCACCTGGATCAACCACTGGTGGAACATAGGTAGCACGTGGATGTTTTTTGCCTTTGCAAAGACCTAAAATACCCAACTTAAACAAACAGTTGATTCCCAATCCAGCAACAGTTCCGATCAAAAGAACTCCGAAGAAACTTCCCCAGAAGCTGCCTTTTTTCTTCTTTTCAGGTTTGACTGGATCTTCACGACGTTGATCGTCTTGGCAATCACTTGTGCCCTGTTCATTAACAACCGGAGTTGATTTACAATCAGCCACATTGCTTTCAGAGCAATACTTCTTACCGTCTCTTCCAGTCAATTCATAGGCCTGTGGTAAATTACATGCGCAATTTCCACCAGGCTGAACAAATCCACCTTGGATAAAATCTGGTTTTGAAGGGTCACAACTTGCCGCCTGACCACCACCATCAGTTACGATACTTTCTAAAGCTAAGCGAACAGAAGCGATTCGCATGCGCAAGGCAGAGCAAGCTTCAGTTTGTGCAACCGAACCTTCACGTTGATAGGCACTTGCATTTTTATCAATTTCTGTACAAACCGCTTCAGCTTGGTCTTTTTCAGCATTGAAACGATCAAGCATCGGTTTCAAATAGCTATCAAAAGATTCTTTGGTGACAGTTGCTTTTCCATCTTTCATGAAAATAAGTTTTTCAAGATCCGTTGGATTCACATTATTTTCTTTTGCCAAAATAGATTTTACAAATTCTAAAGTCTCTTCAGGCTTTCCAGAAAGTGGTGAACCCGTTTCACAAACCCCACCACGGTGACTTGCTGTGGCCGATTGCGAACTGCTTAGGCTATACGGGGCACACAAAGTTGAACCACCACTGCGCTCATATCCGTACATCACTGGATTGCAACGAACTTGTCCTGCTGAACAATTTTTTGAGTAGTCTGGGCTTAGTTTTCCATCTGCATCATTCAATGTGCAATAAGGTTTGCCAGAGGAAAGGGCAATACGACCCTTGCTATAGCCATGGGAAATACAAGCACTGCCGACAGCATAACTTGTATCTGTTATTTGACCTTTACCTGGCCCCGCGAAGGCTTCCGTTCCAAACAATGCTGCAAAAAAGTATTCGTACTTATTGTATTCAAAGCTGGAGGTTTTTTTAACTTTCTTAAACGACAAGACATCCAATGCACTATCCGTCACTAAACGAATTCGGCTTAGATAATAAGCACGTTGCCAAGGCGTCATCTTTGACCACTGGGCAAAGCTTGGAGTGATTGATTTCGCAAGCATATCTTTTTTTAAGACAGTCGCTTTTTTTGCATTGGCTTGATTTAACTGAACTTGATTTCCAGACTTTTCAAGATCAGCCAAAGTATTTGCAGAAATCACCGTGCCATTCACTTTAGCAACAGATTTACCATCAGCTGGATATTCAAAACTAAAAACCTGTCCATCCATATTCATGGTGATCCGTGGAACCATTTCACCCTTGGCCGACTTCACTTCTGAAACTTCAATTTTTGGAATTTTTTCGTCTTTTTGAGCAATCACCGCAGGCAATAGCTTTGCTTGAAGCTCTGGTGAAAAATTATCTTTCACTTTATTCCAGAATTCCATGTAGGTAATGCTTGAACCAGAGTTCAAACCCGATTGCTGAAGCACTGCTTTAAGCATATCTGCTTTTTTGTTTTGCGCTTCCTTTGCCATTGCAAGGGGTGATGTTGTCATCACAAAGCACGATGTCAAAGCCAAAGCCCAAGATAGTCTGTTGAACCAACGAGAATGATTCATGTTCACCTCAATCATTTAGTAAATAAAGTATCTCAAAATGATCTTCGGAGATCTTGGACAAAAACTTAAATCCAGACCTTTGTCAGATATAAAACTAGACCAAACCAGGTTTTCTTGCTTCAATTCAGACATGGAATCACAACAAATTATTCAAACGCGTAATCTTTACGGCCTGCTCGAGGTCGAACCCTTTATTTTGCTTGTCCTGTTACTTTCTGTGACTTGGTTTTTTTACAAACTCTTCCTTCAAGACGTCAGCGAAGAAAGACACCGAAACATCAAAGGCCACTTTCAATCCTTAGTGCGCAACTATTTTATTTTTGCGATTCTTTTTGTCAGCTTTTTATTCTTGAATGATTCCGATGTGACCCTGGGACAGATTGCACGCATCAAACCCTATGTCGCTTTGTTGAGCCTTGCCTGGGGAATGATCTGTTTTGTTAAAACCTGCCGATTGCTTGTTCTTATGTATTTGTTCATGGGATCTATGCAGGCCGGGGTTCCATTACTGATCGTTAATATTTTTTCATTGATTCTGTCTCTGATTCTTTCTTTCTGGAGCGCTTCACAAATTTTTGGAGTGCAATTGGCTCCTCTCTTGGCCACCTCGGCTGCCTTTTCAGTAGTTCTTGGTTTAGCCATGCAGGACACTTTGGGGAATTTATTTGCTGGAATTTCTTTGCAAATCGACAAGTCCTTTGAAATTGGGGATTGGCTTGAAATCGTCACTGGTGTTCAAAAAGCCATTGGCCAAGTCAAAGAGATCTCTTGGAGATCAACAACCCTTGTGGGGGTCTCTGACGAGCTTATAACACTTCCAAATCGCTTCGTGGCCCAGGCGCAAATATCGAATTACTCGCCCCCCATGCAACCCATTGTTCGTAGCCAATTTTTTAGGGTTAAGCACGGCCAAGACATGAACCAAATTAAAGAATTACTCGAGCGAGCAACGGCTGAAATTGGGGACGTTCGGGGTCTTCCTGCCCCTTTTGCTTACGTCAATGAAACTGCAGAAAATTATATTTCTTTCAAGGTGATCTATTTTATTGATTCCTACGGGTCTCAGCATGTGGTGGGGGATAAAGTTCTTCGAAAAGGACTTGAAATTCTTCAGAAAAATAATATTGAATTAGCCACACAACGCTTCGAGGTCCAAATCCATGACAACAAACACCAATCTTGAGCTGCCGCTGGCCATTTCGATTCGTAAACAAATCGTTCAGGCCCTGTCTGAATTCAATATGATTGAAGACGGCGATAAGGTGCTTGTCTGCGTATCTGGGGGCAAAGATTCGAGCATTCTTTTAACCTTGCTGCAAGAAATTCAAAGACGGGCAGAAATTAATTTCGAAATTGAAGCTGCGATTTTAGATCAAAAACAACCTGGTTTTTCTGTTAGCGAGTTCAAAACATGGGTTGAAGAACTTGGTATTAAACTTCACATCATCGAAAAAGACACTTATTCTATCGTTAAAGAAAAAGTGACCGACGGTGGTACATATTGCTCGCTTTGCTCGCGCCTTCGTCGTGCCATTCTTTACGATTTTGCCTTCGAGAACAAATTTACCAAAATGGCCCTTGGTCACCACGCCACGGACCTTGTTGAAACAACTTTTTTAAATTTATTCTACACGGGGAACATCGCCTCGATGCCACCGAAATTAAAATCCGATGATGGTCGCAATGTGATCATTCGACCTTTGTGTTATGTTGCCGAAAAAGATTTAACGGAACTATCTGTGCAATGGAAATTCCCAATCATCCCCTGCAAGCTTTGCGGATCCCAAGACGGAATGAAGCGTGCAAAAATGAAAAAACTAATTGCAGACTTAGAAAAAGATATTCCTAATCTTCAATCTTCGGTACTGACGGGTTTGTCCAATGTGAAACCATCACAACTTCTGGATCAAAAACTTTGGTCATTTCAAAATTTTGAAATGAATTCGACGAAATAAATCATAGGCAACTTTCAACGCAGGAACTTTTTTCGAATTCGATGGGGCGGCTTTGGCAGGCCGCTGTTTTTTTATGCCGAACCAATGAAAACCCACTGACTTTGAATTTATATTTTTTTTGATCAAATTTAGAATAGCAAGACTGCTGGGCCATGGCTGTAAAACCCTTTTTTAGAATTGTAATGCTGTTGATGTAATCAGAGCCCTCAAAAACATTAACGCCGATTCCACCCTTGGATGCGCTACTTTGTAAAACCTGAAAGTCAAAATTTTGAGTCGGAATATTTGCACACTGTTCACGTGTCTTAATGCTTGAAATGGCCAAGGGATCGCCCCCAACCTTATAAATCATTAAAACATGTCCATCCATGGCGACAATATCACCGGGCATTAAGTTTTCATTCGGAGTAGCTACGATATCTTCAATGCAATTCTGTTTTGTTCCAGGTTGTAAAAAATGGCCCGAGTAAGCCCCATCAATATCTTCTGCAACAAAGGGAAGATCTGTCGACATTTTCAGTCCAGCATTCATTAAGACTGAATACACTAAGGCGGAACAATCATAACCTAGGACATTTGTTCCACTTCCACTATTTTTAAAAAAATTCAATTTTGACTTAGCATCTGATGTGTAAGCAGGACGGCCACCGAAATCATAGATCAAAGGATTTTTACTCACTTGAAAGCAACCCTGAGCATAGCTTTGACCTTTAATATAATAATGAGTTGTCGACACCTTGTCGACGCTGGTGATTATCCGTTTTTGACCGCCGCCTGGATGCTGCCCTACGGATTTAATTCCTTGAACTAGATCATCATAATTATGAAGGGGTTTTAAGTTAAGAACCTGACAGGATTGATAGGTCGTCGCCAAAAGCCTTTTCATACTTTCTTCAAGTCGAACTTGAGCCTCGTCTTTTGGGGCTGGATGAAATGGCCCATCCCCTGGTTTTTCACTTTGTCCACATTGTGTCGTACTGTCAGCTGGTAATATTTCTAACATTTGTTTTTCGTACGCTTGCAACTTTTGCTGAATTTCTTTTCGACGATCATCGGATTCGTCCCCCAAGGCTAAAGAAGCCAAGAACTGTTTTCTTTCTTCTGGATCCTTTGGAGATACTGAAATTAAGTAATTAAGATAAGAACTAATTATTTCTTTTAATTTTAGTTTCTGTTTTTCATCTAAAGCTTGGTAACGAGGGTTCTTTTCTAAACTAGGAAGCCAGTCCTGATTAAAACTTTTCAATCCAACATTGTTCACATTTTCATTTTGCTGGATCAACCAACGATTCAACTCTTTGATCAGATAATACTCATAACTTGAACAACCCACTTTATCCACGACAGCATCGGGCTTGCTTTCTGGCGTTGTCGTCAGCGAACAAGACGAAAAGGCCGCGAGTAAAAAAAACAACAGATAACTTTTCTTCATTTCTTTATTTTCACGGATTGACGCGAATCGAATCCACTTCGACCACTGGGATTCTGGACCTTGAAATAGTCTAAGTTTTTTCAAGTCAAATTTAGGTTAGCTTCATCAAGTTTTGGTGTCCTGCAGAACAGGTTTTAAACAGCACATTGAACTGGACTAGAGTTCTTATTTGGCCCTGCCGAATCTAAAGATGACCCAAGGAGGGGCCATTGAAGATTTCATTCCTTTTAAATTTCATCTTTGTATTTTCACTACTTCTGCCTTTCGTTTCAAAATCTGAAACAAAGTCCACACAAATTCGAGTGCTCACATACAATGTGCAGGGACTTCCTTGGCCAATTAAAACAGATCATGGCGAGCTTCAAAGAATAGGCGAAATATTTGCTGAACGAAGAAAAGCTGGGACACAACCACAAATTGTTGTTTTGCAAGAAGCTTTTAAAACTTCAAAGATTAAAGAACTCATTCGACTTTCAGGATATAAATATGTTTTCAAAGGACCGGAAAGCCACGAAAATTCACCTTTCGATCCCAAACCCAAAGTTTGTGGCCCAAGGGATCAGTTTTGTAGAACAGAAGAATTTAGTGCAGCCGTAAATAGCGGAGTTTATATTCTAAGTGATTTTCCCATCACAAAAACCGACAAAGTACCCTTTGGTTACAAGGCCTGCGCAGGTTCTGACTGCTATTCGAACAAATCAGTTATTTATGCATCGATTTCAATTCCGGGCTATCGTGAACCTTTGCATATCTTTAACACCCATATGAACTCTGGAAAATCGAGTGGAGCTTCAACTGAGCAACACGAAGCTGCAAGATTTAAACAAACTGAAATAATGAACTGGTTCATCAATAAAGCTCTGCCTACACGAGACGGAAAAGCCATTCTTGCTCTTGGTGACTTTAACCAAGCCCCTCAACGTCACACCTATTTAATTGAAGACAAACTGAAGATGTCCAATGCTCAACAGTTTTGTCTAAATAATAGAAATCACTGCAATGTTGTGTCTAGCGAGTCTGCAGACGCTCTTTATTACAGCACACCAGATCATCAGCTT
>DGYJ01000054.1:5844-9367 GCA_002396665.1 Bdellovibrionaceae bacterium UBA5009 | reverse complement strand
TCATCAGCTTTATCAATCTGGAGCTAAGCTTTCCCTGACTCCAATTGAAATCAATAAGACATTTTATGAAAAAGTTGGCGATCGACAAGTCTCTGATCACTTAGGACTTGAAGTCGTTTATCATTTGCAAGAAAACTAGAGGAAGACATGAAAATAGTATTATTTGTATTCACAATTTTGACATTTCAATATTCATTCGCTAATGAGCAAGGCTCATGCGAAGTAAAAATTGAAAGATTGAATAATGTAAAAAACTCTTTTTTAGTTCGAAAAAGCTATGCGACTTTAAAATCAGAATGCACAGTCGAACTGAATTCTTTTGTCAAAAAATCATTTGATGAAAAATCACAAATTTTCGAATCTTGCTTTAAAAAAGTTTCTGACAAGGTGCTCGCCCAAGTCCAAAGCATTAAAACTCAAAATGACTTAAATAAAATCTTAAAAGATAGCCTTGCTAGCCGAAGCGTTGGCTACCAGAATTATTTAAAATCTCTGTTTAAAAACAAAAGTAATAAAATTTCAGATTCCAATTTGCGTCAACTTGTAAAAACCTATTTTCACATGGGATCTGAAATTCAAACTTTCAAAAGCCCATCGACAATGACCAATTCTTCTTCCCAAGTGCGATTTGAAGATATCCAACAATATTTTGGGGCTTCCCAGTACTCTGAAAAAAAGGCCCATCAGCGAGATCTTGTTTTCTTCTACAGCAAAGACTTACTGTATAATGGTCAAATCAAATCCATCTCACAAAATGACTATGATGCTGAAATTTTAAATGTGATTACTGCGCAAAAAAAATTAGATATGTCAGATTATGAATTTTTTGGCGGCTCACAATTAAGTGTCAAGACAACCAATGAAGACTTCCCTTCAGAGGCCGTCTACGGATCTGACTTTGTAATTTTAAAAAATAAAGAAAAAGGCTTTTTAAAACTTTATGAAGTTTCAGCACCAACAGATGGCAACACCCGTCGCGTGCGCCAAGAAAAAGACATTTTACCTGGCAAGGAACTTAAAGCAAACTTCACACGCAAGTATAAAAAAGGAAGTTTTGTTACAAAATTTAAACTTCAAATTCTTTGCAAGTAGATTGGTCAACATATGAATAAAATGAAATCGTCTTTATTGAAAGCATCCTTAATGACCTTAGCTTCACTTTTTGCAATTGCATTTGCTGAGGACCCCCAACTTGAGCAAGCCATTAAGGACACTCAAAGTAAACTGAATGACCCACAGTCTCGAAACAAATTAATCCAGCAAGATGATAAATCTAAAAAAACCCATCAGCAGGTGCTTGATCTTACGGGCAACAATAAGCAACAAACCGACGATATCTACTCTTCGGCGGCAGGCATCCTTGGAAACCAAAAATTTAAAAGCCAAGAAGAAATGGTCAAATGGATTGAAAAAGCTCAAAAAAACCCAACAGAGTTTTACAATAATTTGACAGACGAACAGAAAAAGAAAATTTCTGAAATTGCGCATCAAATCGAAGAAGGCCGTAAAAAGAAGCCCTAAGCTGCAAATAGTCTCATTTTGGAATCAGTAACTGAAAATATTACAGTTATTTTCAGACCAATATTAAACATGAATACTTTTTCATAAAAACCTATGGTATAGCCCCCCCTATACAAAACCATTATGATCTATTAGATCGAGGAGTTTTTATGAAAATAGTTTTTATGATTTTAAGCCTGTTTGTTTCACAATATTCAATGGCAGAAGATATTGAATGCCAAAATGTGACAGCCCAAGGCAGCAGCTACAAAGACGTTGCATGTCCTGTTCTAGGCTCAGTTTGCGTTGCAAGCAAAAGTCGCGAACTAACACTACTAGATCAAAACTCAAATGTTGTTGATAAATTAACTTTGCATATTAAAGGCCGCCAAAATCAATCCGATGTTGGACAATACATTGTTTCTTATTATTTTTCAAAAACAGACAAAAAAGTGACAGCTGACCTTGAGCACAACAGCGACGGTTCTTACCCCTATGCAACTGAGTACCCTGGCTTCAGCCGTCTGACTGTAAGCACTGGCAAAAAATCTAGCCTGCCTTCTGTGTATTACTCACAAATTTGTTTCTACGAATTAAAATAATATTTAGTTTTAGTTCTTAACAGAGTAGTGATTAATAAAAAAACCGATCGAAAGATCGGTTTTTTTTGGTCGTCTCAACTGGACTCGAACCAGTGACCTTTCCCATGTCAAGGGAACGCGCTACCAACTACGCCATGAGACGATTTTTGAATTGACCCAAAATAACAACTCTTTCAGCAGCTTACAAACAAAATCTTAACACTTCCAAAGATGACGACAAGCGCCCCCAACGTCTACTTCATTTGCAGCCCACAAGGCTTATAAACAAAACAAAGCACAAGGTCCTTGGCTTAACAATCGCATATCCAGTACTGCATGAAAAAACTTGGACTTATAACACTCATACTTCTGATCACTAATGGACACTGCCTTCAGGCATCCCCGAACTGTCCTAACCTTTTCTTGACACTTCCTAAAGCCATCCAAGCGGCCCAAGGCCCCCATGCCCCATTGCTTAGTGCTGAATCCATTGTACAAATTTACGAAGTGCTACCGCATAAAAGAGCTCAATTTATTTATGAATTTAATCAAAAGGTCCGCGATAATTTCCAATGGAACTATGTTCATAATCCAAGACTTACAGGTTCCGGAGCCAGTTTACTTGTTGATATGTACCGTTTTAAAAGCCCTGACTTGAGCACCAGCGAACGAGAATCTCTAATTCACAACAGGGTCAATGTTGCCCAAAAAATCGAATGGCGGCACGTTCTGTTTCAAAACGTCCGCCATTCCTTTAATCAAAACTAAGTTTTTAGCTCAAAATAACAATTAGCGCTGCCAAGGAGCCTTTAACCAGCAGCGTGGGCGATTACCCATTTCGTGGGTCAACTCAGTACAAGCCCCTTTTTTCATGTCAACATTATCAAACATGACATCGCCAGATACTGTGCAAAGAGATCCTTGGAAATAGGTATCTAATCTGCATTGAGCCGCGGGGTGACCGTTAAAAGTTTTTCGAACCTGATTTTGATCAGGTGTCACAAAGCTGATGGCCGCAGAATTTGGTCTTAAGCTAGCCAGTGTTTCTGCAACGCTTTTAGATGCCATTGATAATCTCATGCACATATCGGCGTCACTTGGATTTGACCAAACTTTTGCACACTCTGCTTTTGCATCATCATTGATATTTTGAGTACGAATCAACTCTGCAGTTTCGCTAGCTTTAAATACTCGGCGCAAACATTTTGTTGTTGCAAAATAGTCCGACTGACCTTCGTTTGTTGACCATAATTTTTTGACATAAAACATCACATTTTTAGGTGCTCCACCCAATTGATGACCCAACTCATGGCAAACGACTAATTTAAATCCATCAATACTCATTTTTTCGTGACGGGCCAGACCGCCATACATATTAAATTCCCAAACATTTCCTGTTCGATTTGTCGAAGCATTCACCGTTGGATTTGACCACATCATAT
>DGYJ01000054.1:0-5710 GCA_002396665.1 Bdellovibrionaceae bacterium UBA5009 | reverse complement strand
GACCACATCATATTCAACTTCACTGTTCCACCAGCGGCTTTGATTTCAGGAGCAAAGGCCTCCATGACTTCATTGACTGACTTGTTAAAATCAGACTCACCAATACCACCCGTTTCCATTGGCGAACTTTTTTGAAGTCCATCAAATGCCTTCGTCAGCGGAATCTTCATATCATTTTCTGGAGCAAAACCTGGACATACTTTTTCAGTCGAAGTCGCACCAGTTAATGCGAACATCGCCACCGTAAACAAAATAGACTTTTTCATTTTTCCCCCTCTGGAATTGAATTGTCTCGACCAATTGTCAGGAATATGTCAGCACGCTGGCCGAAAGCAGGTCAAATAAGGGGATAAATATTGGATTTAGGTCTAGGGCTACTCTTTAATCCACTCTCGAAAACCCAGTTTTTGGGCCTTCAAAAGCTCGTTTCGATCAATTTCATAGACATTCACTTGCCCGGTTGGGGAACCGCAAAGTTGAATTCGCATCAGTCCGTCATGGGCCTTGAAGGTTTTATAGGTCGCAAGGCCATCAAGTTCAGATCGCATCTTCTCGGGATCAGTTCCCTTGGCTTCTTCACACTGCAGGCTTCCGTCTAATTTGTAAACACGAATTCTGTCCGCAGCACCTGTAGGGATTTTTCTTTCTTCCATCGGCGGAAGATTTGGATTTTGATTTTTTGCATTTTCTTTGATTTCGCGACATGAACCTTGGGCACACCCTAAGAACAGCATTGATAACAAGACACAAACAACCGGGGCCGATATTCTGAATCGCGAAACAAAAAATGAATCCATAACAAGACCCCTCTTCATCAATCTCTATTTAATCTATAAAACTAAAAAAAGGATGGGCTTCCCAGTCAGCATGAATGGAATACAAATTCCCTTCGCCAGAAATAAAATAAACTCGGTTGTTTTTTTCATCTACTGCGGGCGATGACAACAAACCATGTCCAGGCTCAAAATGATTTTTTTCTAAACCAGTATCAGCATCTAAAAAAACTAATCGTCCTTGGGATTCCCCAAAAACAACAAGTCCTTTGTATATTTTTGAAGCCGTGGCCACACCATTTTTAACATTGTAAGTCCAAAGTTTTTGTCCGTTTTCGCGATTGATCGCTACGACCTGGCCTGTGGATGTCGAGTAAATAATTTTATTTCCAAAAATATTCACCTCAGAAAAACCACCGCCATCGATTTTCCAAATGACGTCACCCTTTTGTAAAGAAATGCAGTACAACTTATCATCGAAACCAGAAATATACAGACGGTCCCCATCAATGACAGGACTAGAATCAATATCTTTAAATTTTTTATTTTTATTGAGCTGAATTTCCCAGTTCACACTGCCAGTTTTGGCATTCAAAGCCACAAGACTACCATCACTAAAACCTGCATACAGCACACCCTGGCTTAATGCAGGCTGGCCACCACCACGAACCGAAAATACAGAACTGTCTTGGCGCGAATGACTCCAAACTTGCTGTCCAGATTCCGCATCTAAAGCATAGAGAATATGCGAGCCTGAAACAAAAAAGACTCTTCCTTCTTTTTGATCATACAAAGGTTCAGAAATATTTTCGGACTGGGCTTTAAACTTCCAAACTTCTTGTCCTGTTTTTGAATTAAGCGCGTAGAAATAACTATCTGCTCCACCCAAATACACACGGCCTTTAAATTCAGAGGCCGTGGCTTCAACTCCATTTTCAATCTTCTTTTTCCAAATCACTTCGCCATTTTCAGGTTTGTAAGCCGCCATCCCATCAATCGAGTTCCCCTGCAACACCATATCTTTATACAAAATAGGCGTCATTCGGTGGGACTTTCGATTTTTTTCAAAAGGAATATCGTAACTTGCACGAACCCAGTCAGCATGGACTTTAAAGACTCTGCCTTGATTGTCTTTTTTTTCAAAAAAACTTTGGCATGAAGATAAGGTAAAGAAACCTACACCAACTAATATTGCAAGGCGAAGCTGATTACGTACCACTTGAATCCTTTTTAGATTTCAACAAACGTAAATATTTTTCTGCTTCTTTCGAAACACTTGGATTTGAACTCGCACCAGCTGCCGATGGGGATGCCTCTTGATACATCTTTTCAGCGCTCGCCAGGTCATTTGTTTTTTCGTAACAAAGTCCCATTTTGATTTTCAAATCCTGTGACATAAAATCAAATGATTTTGAATCTACAATTTTTTTCCAACTGCCAATGGCTTCTTCGCACTTCCCAAGATCAGCTTGCAAGTTTCCTTTAAGCTTGAAAGCCAGGGCCGAAAGCAAATCAGAAGGCTTATTTCCACCCGTCACTTTTTCCACGAAGGAAAGCGCTTGGTCCGTTTTCTGAGCTTGGCGATAAATGTCCGCTAAAATCATTGCAGACATGATCCCCGCTTTTGAAGACGGACTTGCATCCACTAGCCCTTTAAATTCTATAACGCTTTCAGTGTAATCTTTTTCTGGATCACCTGATGGAACCAATGTGGCTGCATCAGATTTTTTGGCTTTTTCATTGGCCTTCGCCGCAGAATCGTCAAATTTCTTTTTTGCATCCAAATATTTTTTTTCAGCCAAATAATACTTCGCCTGCAATTTTTCTTCAGTTTGGCTTTTGACTGAACCGTAAACAGCAATGGCCCCACCCACCAAAAGAGCAAATCCAACAACCCCAACAACCCCCTTTGTGTGGGCTAAAAACCATTCCGAAATTTTATTTAAAATTTGCAAGAAATGGTCTGGGGTTTTAAGTTCCGTCTTTGTAAAATGAATTTTTTCGCTCACAGCATATCCCTCTTTAGAATTTAAAAATTATCTATTATGAACTTCTCTTAGTGTCGTAAATGATCTGTTCGACTTCCCTGGATGTCTTTGTTTCAATCGACCAATGGTATTCACTCGCTCTTCTGCCAAACGGTCTGCCGCCAGATTTGTAGAAATTTGATCTCGCTTCGCAATACGAAAGACATCTGTCACATTGTCATAAACTTTTCTTGTTTTATCAAAAGCACGGTCTGGCGAATACCCTTCAAGCTCAACGAAAACATTCATCAATCCGCCTGCATTGACCACATAGTCTGGAGCATACAAAATTCCCAATTCACGCAAATGATCACCATGACGAGATTCTGCCAATTGATTATTGGCCCCACCAGAAATTGCTTTGCATTTAAACTTAGAAATGGACTGGTCATTGACGATGGCCCCTAGCGCGCACGGTGCTAAAATATCACAATCAACGAACAAAATTTGATCCGGACTAACTGATGCTACCTTGTATTGTTCAACACATTTTTTAACACGATCAGCATCAATATCAGCCACTGTCACAACAGCACCATCATCGACTAAATATTTCACAAGGTGGGACCCAACGTTTCCCAGACCCTGAACAGCAATTCGCATCCCTTTTAAAGAATCAGTTCCAAATTTTTCTTTTGCTGTGGCTTTAATTCCCATCAAAACGCCATGTGCAGTGTATGGCGAAGGATCACCTGAACCACCAAAGTCCTTGGGAATTCCTGTCACCCAAGGGGTCTCCATATAAATGTACTCCATGTCCTTTTCGCCAGTTCCAACATCCTCTGCTGTAATGTATTTTCCATTCAGCGAGTTGACGAACTGTCCAAACGCTCTAAATAAACCTTCAGTTTTTTGAGTTTTAGGGTCTCCGATAATAACTGCCTTACCACCACCCAAATTTAAACCAGCTGCAGCAGCTTTGTAGGTCATACCCTTAGAAAGTCGCAGCACATCCGTCAGAGCCTCTTCTTCAGTTTTGTAATTCCACATACGAGTTCCACCCAAAGCAGGCCCTAATGCCGTGTTATGAATGGCAATTATTGCTTTTAGACCAACGTTTTTATCGTGGCAAAATACAACTTCTTCATGTTCTCCATGTTTTTCAATCATCTCAAAAGGACCCAATGATGCCTCCTACAGTGCGGTTAAAAGAGTAACGCAGTCTGTAGCATAGTCATCAAAAAGAGGAGCCCTTATGCACAGAGCTAACTCTTTTTTTAGAATTTTTGTTCTAGGCCATTAAAGATTAACGATTTTCTGATATTTCGAAGGGATTGTTAAGATTTTGGAAAATAAAACCTGCAGAAAGAACTTCTGCTCGAAGATCATTCAATTTGTCATCGGCTACAGGCTCATGGCATGTGCTCAAAAGCTCATCTGAATACTTTTTCATATTTTTAAAACTTGCAAACAATTGCTTAGTTTTCGATTCATCCATAGTAAGCCATGTTTTTTTAGAGTTAGAAATAACCTCAGTTATGTTGTTAACTTGTTGCTTTACTAATTTGTAATCATTGCATTTTTGTTCGATCACATCTTCCGGAAGAGCCATTTCAAGACGATGCTTTTTCTCTTGAACTTCACGTAGCGACTGCGAAAGTTCGTGGAAACGATTATTCAGGATTTCATATCGAAGAGCATCAGCGTCAG
The DNA here is from genome assembly GCA_002396665.1 of Bdellovibrionaceae bacterium UBA5009. GTDB lineage: Bacteria > Bdellovibrionota > Bdellovibrionia > Bdellovibrionales > Bdellovibrionaceae > UBA5009. The sequence continues at coordinate 1,260 of DGYJ01000054.1, read as the reverse complement.
AAGAAGGAAGCCGATCATTTTTTGTGCCTTTAACAATCACTAATCCTAAGCCCAAAAAAACAGCCGCTGTAATTACTAATATAGACTTCAATGATCCCATAATAACTCCTTATCGTTTCCCTGATTAGAACTCTTGATTCATCTCTTTCACTTCAGTGGCCATGCGATCCATGTTCTTTTTGTCAGAAGCTTGAAAGTACTTAGTCTCTTTCTTAAATTGCATTTTACGAGATGGAGCATTGTAAGATTGCGACTCTACAATCACGATTTTTTCTTTCGGCGCATTTTTCAAATCAGCCTTAACAAGCTTCATTGTGTCGTTCACTTCTTTATGAAGTGCATTTTGCGATTTAATGTTCTCGTTGATAAGAGAATTAAAATCAGACACCTTGGCCTGAGACACTTGAGACACCATCAACACCGCAAAGATTAAGTTTACCGTTTTCATAAAAACTCCTTTGTAATACAGACTACTAAAGCAAAGAGTTGGCCTCTGCCATAACGATCAAGCTTTGTTTGAGGCTCTTTTTTTGACTAAAAAGTTGACGCTTTCCCTTTTTTGTTAGCCGTCTCAAAATGATACAACATATTGTAATCACTAGATAATTTAAAATTGATTTGCGGCCCAAAAATCCTTCTTAACCCTTCAAGGATTCAGTGACCTTTGGACTGAAATAATGTATCAAAATGGGATGATTTATAAATTATTTCCCACCCAAATTTATCAGGCCCCAATCGATCGCAACCCCGAACAACTGATTAAAGACCTTATCCGCGAGGCAAAAATCATAGAAAAAACGGATGAAGAAGGTATTGAATGGTCAAAAAAACACTACAAAGGCGGATTTACATCCTATGGGTCCATGGACAGATTGCATCTGTTTTCAACAAGCTTCGAAACACTAAAAAAGAAAATTGATCTGCATTTAAAAAAATATATTTCTGAACTTGAAATGGACATCGACACGAAAGAACTGCAAATGAGTCGGTGCTGGGTCAACATCATGCCAGCAGGCTCCACACACACTATGCACATTCACCCACTCAGTGTGATCAGCGGAACATTTTATGTTCAGACCCCACCCCAATCCAGCCCTCTTAAATTTGAAGATCCACGACTTGTGAATTTTATGGCCTCACCACCCAGAAAACCAAAGGCCAGTACAGATAATCAAAGATTTTACTCTTTGAAGCCAAAGGCTGGCGATATTGTTTTCTTTGAAAGCTGGGTCCGTCACGAGGTCCCGCCACATCAAGCAA
>DGYJ01000030.1:4109-8086 GCA_002396665.1 Bdellovibrionaceae bacterium UBA5009 | reverse complement strand
TGTAGTTTTTTTTATTGTCGCTCCTTTCATGCACAAGCCTTACTGTTGCATCAACATGAATCCTTCCATCAACCAAATCACTAAGTGAATATACTTTGTTATATACATTAAATAAGGTATCCGCTTCTTTAATTTCAGTTGCAAGATACACATCATTAACATACTTTGACAAAAATCGCGCAACGGGCTCAGTCATAACAACATCTCCCAGATGACCAGACCGCACCAAACAAATTGATTTGATTTTTCCACTCTCAATTTTTTTCCGCAGATATTTCCCAAACCATCTTACAAGCGTTGTGTCATAAACAACCCTTTCATCTCGAACTATCGTACCCCAAAAACTTCTGTGTTCTGAAAACCACCTCTTTTTTATCTCATCATTATTGCCCTTGAATTCTTCGACGTATTTCCTAATAGTTCGTATTCTTTCCAACCACGGCGCATCTATGCTTGACGTAGAGTCATTTTCAAACTCGGCAAGATTCTTCCATTTGTTATAGATGTCGTTAACTTTTCCACGAAACTCAAAGTGTAGAAGCTTTGCCTCATCAGCAGGAATGATAAACGGATTCCAGTGATACTTACCGAAGAAATCACGATTATTCTCGGTGCGAACATAATGTCCGCCGACAACCACCTCAATACGATCATGATTCCTAACAAGCGCTTTTCTAAAATGACCATATTCTTGCCATTTTTTTTCAGGCCACGGGTAGAAATACTTTGTAGTATCAACAGGGTGTGTGGGAGAGCACGTGAAATCCTTAAAAGTGTAATCGAATAAAGCATTTGCCCAACCAATTGTTGCGTAAGGCACCCCAATCTTCTCTAGACGCTCAACCAAGTGATGCACATCATCATCCTTTATCGAGAGAAATTCATCAACATCTAAAAAAATAAACCAATCTATTTTATAATTCTCCTTTGCATGCTTCAGAAGATTATTGACTATTTTTGCATGATCAAAGACAGAATCTGTCTCCCTTATCACGATAACCTTTGGATTATTCTTATAGGATTCGAGTATTTCCTTGGTCCTATCAGTCGAACAATGATCAGCAATAAAAATATAGTCAAAACCAAGATCAAGGTGGTAAGAAATGTTTAAATCTATGTATGATTCCTCATCCCGCACGGACATAAGAATCGCCACCTTATTACCTCTCATTGGCCAATTGTAGCATTGAGCATCAAACCTTAGAACTTGCTATTTTAACAAATCATCAAGATAATTTTTGAATTTATAGAATGCGGGATGATCTGGATAGACAGCATGGAACATTGTTATGTTTTCAAGGTTCTTTATATCTTTGTTCTCATTGGGTCCAATGAGCATATATTTATCCTTAGGCAGAACAAACAACTTTCCACTTTCTTGATACTCTGTAAGCGCAATAGCCAGAGCACCCTGTTCGTCATGATGTGTCTGTTCTTCAGATACCACATTATCTTTCCACCATGTAAACTCTGTGATCAATGATTGCGTAATATCAAACCCAGCCTTTTGAACAAAAAAACCAGCATTCACAAAGGGAGTTTTTTCGGTTGCCTTACTTGCCATTGCGCCATGTTGCCAAGATTGCCCAAAATATTCATCCAAGATAGCAAAACCTTTGTGTTCATCAGATAAGAACATTTCTACTTCCTTAGGATACTTTAGCAAGAACACATCAGAATCAATATAGAACTCTGTTTGGTTCACGTCCAATCTAGGAGCTGGACACCATTTCATCCACGTAGCTCTTGAAGAAACAGAGAACATTGAATCCCTTTGTTCAGGGAACTGTCTAACATCAACATCTAAATTAAGAGCGGCTGCTACTTGATGCGCATCATCGGTATAAACTATGTATTGATTTTTATCACCAAATTGTTTCTTAAAAGACAAAATACTATATCGTAAAAGTTCAATATTTTTTGAAATATGATCACCCCAAATAGACCATCTAAAAATCATTTTATTCTTTTTTTATTAACGCTTTCAAACCCGAACTCTCAAAAAGACGATCTTCGATAGCAAAATTGACTTCTATTTTATTTGGATGTCTCAAGGCATCCATCCTCATTTCTTTTCTTTCTAGTGTTAGCTGCTTGTCATTCATTTTATGTGTACCGATAAAACCAATATTACTAATCATGTTGTGTGTGGGCAGAATCGCAAAACCATTATTTGTAAGACAAGTATATGTCCATTGGACACCCCACACTGAAGCTGGCTTAGCATAAATCTGATCAAACATTTGTGTAAGAAAAATTCTATTAGCAACATTGTTTGGAAACATCTTTTCTAAAAAATTACTATTTTTAATAGTTGGCCAGGTTGATATTTCAATATCAAACTTTTCCCATGACCTTTTCCATGTTGCCCATCCCCATATATGATAAAAACGCGAAAAAAAGTAATCTGTACCAACATCAATTGAAACTGCTGGGTTTGATCCTGATATCATCATTACCCGCTCTTCATGTCTATATTTATTAAGCAATATTTCACAATATCTAAAAAATGACTGGTTCGGCAAACAATCATCCTCTAAAATAATGCCCTCCTCTACATTTTCGAAAAACCAGCTAATACCACCACTCATTCCCAACTTGCATCCAAAATTCTCGTCTCTAAACAAAGTTTTTACTTCACAATCCCAATCAATCCGACCTACAATACTCCTCGCCTCAGCGCAAAGCTCTACATCTTTTACATTATCTTTTTTAGGTCCATCAGCGTGAATGAATAAATTTTTTGGCCTAGCTTTTCTAATAGATTCAAAAACTTCCTTGGTATATTCCGGACGATTATAGATTAGAAAAAGCACAGGAGTGTTCATGGTTTTATTTAAGATTTCTCACAATAAAATTCTTGAAAATGCTTGGGAAATCAAAATTTTTAATTGAGAGTTTATTTCTATCAACAATTTCACTTCTCTCCGATCGACTTAAGTTTGCTATCCGTACCAACTCACTAGCAAAGAATTCGGTATTTCTAGGATCAACATACACAGCCTCATCTTTAGCAAACGCATCAATCGCACCATCTACGTCACTAATCACAGTAACGTAGTTCATTCCAATGTTAAAAAGTTTTGCCTCTATAGATGTGTGAGGAAATGGATCCATAAGAGATGGTATGCAGACGATATCAGTATTACCTGTTCTTAAAACAGTCATCCATATTTCAGGATTAAAGTCATCGATGATTATATGACGCGGTGTAGGATTTAAAATACTTTTTACTTCCTCAAAGTAATGATTCTCACCAGAATTATTTGGCATTTGAAGTACTAAGTAGTGATCAGGAAGGTCTTTATATACACTTGTCCAAGCGAGTGCCAACTCTTTAAATCCCTTTGCTATTGAACAACGTCCCCACGCGAAGATAATTTTCTTATCATCTCCGATCTCTATTCCATATTTCTCAAGATCGCTATTCAAAAAACTTTTAGACAAAAAATCCTTATATTTATCAAAACATAAACCATTCTGTAAAAAATCATCGGTACCGAAAGATAAACCGTAGTCCTCAGACATTCGTTGAGCAAAAGTCTTTCCGAGCGCAATGACCTTTGAATTCTCATCTTTGGATATGGCATCGAAACACTGTTGTTCTACTCTTATACGATTTTTTCTCCATTCAGCATCCCCAAATGCATGGTTTTTACCCGTACTCAATGGAAAATAAAAACACCTTAGATTCTTATCATTAACCAATTCTTTGTATTTTGCGAAAAACAAAAACGGAGTATCATTCAAAATTATGTAATTATCTTCGTTTGGATTGAGAATCAAATTTAGAGCGGTTACTAAAGACACACATATATAATCCCACTCCTTGAAGCTACGCCACATATCCCATTCACTTTGACCCTTTGTCGCATTGCACAATGGGATCAAAACGCCTCCTGTTTTGTTTACCAAATTAGTTGATGCGTCAAAGCATTCTTTATTAAAAACTTTCGTGTTTTTGTCCGCTGCAATAT
>DGYJ01000030.1:836-3858 GCA_002396665.1 Bdellovibrionaceae bacterium UBA5009 | reverse complement strand
ACCTTGAGATCTACATCAGTAGCAAAGTCATCAAGAGCATTGACCATATTTTTAGCAATTGTTCCCACTCCTGAGTAATGTGTATTTATTCCATCGTAGGTGGCGATAATTAAATGTTTTTTCATTGATTTCTTATTTATTCAAATTCCAAGTAAAGTGCTGCATGATCTGAAACCTCATCGGGTAAAACTTTGAATTCGTTAATTTGAACATCACCACTTACAAAGGCATAGTCAGCAAATTTTTCTGGTTTGGTATACAAACTCGTCCTCGTTGAGATGATTCCGTAATCTCTAATGAGGTTTTTGAATCCAAACTCTTCAAATTTCTTTATACTTTGAGTATCAGGTCTTAAGTTAAAATCTCCACATAAAATTTTAGGCTCCTTAAGATCCCTTATAAAATCAATAATCTTGTCTGACTGGATTAATCTTTCAGGGTTATCTCCCTTACCGTCTCTCACCCACAAGCCATGAAAATTAATTACAAATTTTGGACCATTTGGCGTCTCTACTTTGAGCCATTGAATGTTTCTTGCATGATGTGCTTTGTCCTCATCTGGCCCAGGTATATATCCTTTGTGCCTGTATACAAAAACTTCACCCTCATCTAGTACATTTATATTTTTATTTATAAAAACTGCCAAACCATAAAAACCTTCGTAGTGTGGTTTAAAGTAAGGAACATGATCGTATAATACTTCACCAACATCAGTGACAAATTCATGCATTACATTTTTCACCTCAACCCCAGCTGTTACGAGATTTTTCAAATGCTGTCCACCATTCCATACTTCTTGAAGACAGAAAATATCTACATTTCTATATCTTTTAAAGAAATCCAAAACATCTTTTTTATTAGCCCTGCCGCCCCAAGTGTTGAGAGATACAAGTTTCATATTTAAATAGAATTCTACCATCGCCCTCTACGAAAACCGAATCGATCCCATATCCAACCTGTCACCCAGTAACAAACAGGCCAAATCGCAATCAAATAAATGGCATGGTAAATATCACTCACAAAAACTTCTGGCCCCCAAATTAAACCGACAACAAAAACAACAGCGGTATAAAGTGTCCAATACATCAGGCCATATAAAGATCCCCAATCTCCGATAAGTGCCAGAAGAAAGAAAAACACCAGCGTTGCAACAAATATACCAGCAATTAATAACCAATGATGCATGAGGGTAGTAATTGCAAAATCCCAGATTATGCGAGCCGTTTGTTTTGGAGCCTCTTCGAACATTCCTAAAATAGAAAGTATGAATTGTTTAGGTAGTTCGGTGGCTACTTTCCAAAAGCAGTTCTACGGCATCAAGCCAATAAAATCAGAGGTTGAATATGATCCGAAAAAATTTACCGAGCATGTGTTAACTGAAGGTACAATTGTGGAAAAGAGAGAATTGTTGTCAAACTTGAAAAATAAGGTTGTGCTCAAAAATAAAGTTATTTACTGCATTTGAAATTCAATAATAAATCTATGTTTACAATACTTAAATTTATCTGATTCGGAGTCAAATCCTTCATTTTTAACTGCTATCTTTGCATTCATAAGACCTAGAGCCTTTCGAACAATAAATAGTCCAATTCCGTGTTCAGACTTTACGCCAGCGTTTCTTCCCTTATATCCTTCTGAAAAAATAGATTCCGTCTCATCTTCATCAATACATACACTTACCATTTCTATTTCTAACTTTTGAGGACTTTCATTTAATTTGGCTGTAATTTCAATCGGTCTCCCGTTGAGAGCATATTTACTTGCATTATCAAATAACTGCCAAAATGCCGCATTGAATAATCCAGGATCAATAAGCACCTTTTCATTTCCTGTCTTCAGTTTTGGAATATTTATATTAATAACAATATTTCTTTTTTTAAATTCATCAAAAAAAGGATTTGTTAGTCTAAATACTGTTTTTTGCATGTCCACCTTTATAATGCTACTTGGTGAATGTTCCGCATATCCCGATATAACTCTTAGGGTTTCAATTTGAGCATCCAAATCGCAAGACCGATGAGATATCTGACATACATCTTCGGCGGCGATCTCTGTATTTGATTCTATTCTTCTTTTTACTTCATCCTTAAACTCAGCAAAGGATCTCGATCGAGCGTTATCAGATATTAATCTGCTAAAATTTCCTTTGAAGCGCGTCTGAAATTTTACTAAATTATGTGCAAATCGTTTTATTACTAGGTCAAATCTTTGTCTATGACTTTGCTCAATTTTCTTAAAATGCGGTATTAGACTTAAATAAACTAAACATATATTGGTTACCCCTTTTGTACCTTGAAAAAGCGGGCTTTTCGAATCAACAACAAGACGAACTGCACCGAGCTCATTTTTTCGATAAACATTTTGTAGATTTTTTTCAGTAAAGTTTTGATCAATATTTTGGTTAAATATTATGGGAAGATTTTGAAATTCACCGTAGCGGGCAAGAAGTCTCCCTTTTGAGTTCCAAATCTCAAAAGCCAGGATGTCATTATCTTTTTTGCATAAATTTCCTTGGCTGCAGCCTCTATTCGTTCAACATATACGTAGGGATCAGAGTTCTTCTGAATCCAACCATTGGCAATACTGTGTACTTCGTGGCCAGGAATAAATCCAGCATAACCAGAAAAAAATATTAAATGCTTAGTGGGATACTTGTGCCTCAGATATTTCAACAAACCTATACCTTCCTCAGTAGGTGTCAATTTGCTACCAACATTTTTGTAATCAATAAAAATAATGTCAGAATTTTTAACCTCGTCTGAATAAATATTATCCACCTCATTAACCTGTCTCACGTTCCATCCCGATTGGCGAACATTATCAAGGATAGAGTCAAGCGGCTCATCATCAATAAAAAGTACTTGAATATTTTTTCTTAATTCTTCAATTGAAAGTGGTTTCTTTTTAAACACTTTCTTATAACCAGCGACAAACCATGTTGGTGCAACTTTTAACAAAGCAATGTATATAGACTCCATAATGTTTAGCAGAATTAATAATAGTTATTAAGTTACACTAGACT
>DGYJ01000030.1:0-713 GCA_002396665.1 Bdellovibrionaceae bacterium UBA5009 | reverse complement strand
ACTAGGCTCTCCGGTCACGCCCCGATACTACGTTGACTGCTGCTGCCAGGCTTGGATTCGAACCAAGATTCCACTGATCCAAAGTCAGGGGTCCTGCCATTAGACGACCTGGCAATTATTTCGCGCTTATTCCACTAACCCATCCGTGTATTTTGCGGACGAGCTCGGAACTGGCCCTAACATTAACGCGGAAAACGCCATTATACAACATTCCTTGGTTTTTTCTTTTTGTTTTAATGTTGTGTTTTTTGAAATAAATTTGACCAAAATCCATTTCTGGAAAACCAGTGGTGTCCGACCAAAACCGCACAATTTCTTTAATGCGAATTTTATATGTTTCGTGTATATAAATACTGAAGTAAATCCTGTCTTTTGAGACTCCGCAACACTTTATAAGCCATCTGATGAAAAGTTTTATCATCGCTGGATCTGAGTTTGAAAAACGTAAACTTGACCCAGGCCTGTACTCTTTTTCCTTAGAGCCTTCGGCCCAGTAGAGCGCAGTTCCAATGAGCCACAACTCTCGTTTTGTTAGTCGAGTTACTTGATTCTTAGATTTCTGGAAAATTACCTTCTGACGATTGATTCGCTCCTGTTTCCTCACCATAGCCCCTTTTAATTGGCCCAGTCTTTTCTTTTCAGAAAAAACCTGAACTTGTTTTTTAGACAAATTAACACTACGAAGCCAAAGTGACAGCGTAGATTTTGCCACT
>DGYJ01000120.1:15270-17887 GCA_002396665.1 Bdellovibrionaceae bacterium UBA5009 | reverse complement strand
GCAGGCCAAAAAGGTGCTACTTGGTATTACCCAAACGGAAAACTTTTAACAAACTACATGGGGCAATCAGGCGCTACTTGGTACTACTCAAATGGACAACTGGTTACGAATTACGCAGGCCAAAAAGGTGCTACTTGGTATTATCCAAACGGAAAACTTTTAACAAACTACATGGGACAATCAGGCGCTACTTGGTATCGTGAGGATGGTTCTCTGTGGATTTCGAATGGTCCTGAATTTTCTGAAGATGTGCTTTTGGATGTTCCTAGATTCATATTAAGGATTCTGAAAATTAATTAGTATGGTAAATTTCTTAAGCTCAGTGAACACACTGAGCTTAATTGATTATAGATCGAGTGCTCCTTATGTTATCTTTGTTTACTTGATCGTCGCATGCACTCTGTGTGAGTCATCGAAATCATCCAGATCGCCAAGAAATTCTTCGACTTCTTTTCGTTGCTCTTCGGTGATGTCAGTGATGTTTGTCGCTTTGTAAGAAAGTTCGGCCTGGGTCACATGCCAACCTCGCTTCGCCAGGGCTGCGCGGACCTCTTCTAGATTTTCAAGGGCGCAAATAAAACTATATCCATCATCGTCTTTTTCAACTTCGTCGGCGCCTGTTTCAATGGCTTCTTCTTCGGGGTCGAAAGTTCCAGTTTTGTTGGCTTCAATTAAACCAACACGTTTGAACATCCAACCCACAGATCCAGATTCGCCCATATTGCCGCCACCTTTTTTAAAAAGATTGCGAACTTCTGAAGCTGTTCGATTGCGATTATCAGTTTGGCATTCCAACATAATGCCAACGCCATGGGGGCCATAGCCCTCGTAGGTGACTTCATCAATTTGGCTGCCATCATCAAGAAGGCCTGCCCCTTTTTTGATGGCGCGATCAATGGTGTCGTTGGGACAAGAGTTCTTTTTTGCCACATCAATAGCCAGTCGAAGACGGGCATTCATCGATGGATCAGGGCCACCAGCTTTGGCTGCAACCTGAATTTCGCGAGCAAGTTTAGTAAAGATCTGTCCTTTTTTTTGCGCATTTTCCGTGCGTCCGGCGTTTTTCCAAGATTTTCCCATAGTTTGTAGATTTTAAACAAGAATGCGCTGTTTTGACAAGTCTCTGGCTGGCTGTTAAGTCTTCTTTCATGAACTCTTTGCACTGCGAAAATGTGTATGAAAAAATCAATGGGATTGAGTCCTCGGTGCAAGAGGCCATGACCGGCTCATGGCGCTCAAGGGGTATCGGTCACGATGTACCCGATCTTCCGGGGCGTGATATTCAAGTTCTTCCGCCACTCTTGCATCCAGATAAGGTCGGATTATCCTTTCGCGAAGGTCAGGGGCGATTGCTTCATGACCTGGCCAGTATCGAACTGCAGGCCATGGAATTGGCCCTGCGTGGACTCTATGATTACCCCGAAGCCCCAGAACAATTTAAGCAAGAGCTTGCCGATCTTTGTGTTTCAGAGGCCAGGCATTTAAAACTATGTCTTGATGGCCTAGAAAAATTGGATTTCAAGTGGGGGGATTGGCCAGTCCATTTGTCTTTGTGGTCCGCCGTCGATAAAACAGATACTTTGCTGGATCGTATTTTCATAGTCCATCGATACCTTGAAGGCAGTGGCTTGGATGCCGGCAATCAATTGTTAAGAAGACTGAATGGGGTCAATGCCGGGGACTCTGAAAAAGTTCTGTACGTGATCAACACTGAAGAAATTGACCATGTGGATTTTGGATCCAGATGGTATCGGTCACTTTGTAAAGATCAGGGTTTGGATTATATTCAAGATCTTCGCGAACGAATTCAAAGCCTAAGACCACGCCTTCCTAAGCGTATGGAAAAAATAAATCATGAGCTTCGTAAAAAAGCTGGTTTCGAAGAGGCCGAACTTCAAGTCTTCGAAGATTTGCGAAATAGTTTTATGGAAAGATACGACAAGGGCAGATCAAATTAAATTTTCTCTCCGGGCTCAAGAAAGCGCCACTGACCTTCTGGCAAATCATTCAATCGCAATTGCCCTACACGCACTCGTTTAAGGCCTTTGACTTGTAAACCGACAGCTTCACACATGCGGCGAATTTGGCGTTTTTTACCTTCGTTTAAGATAAATTGCAGTTGGTCTTCATTCATCCATTCGACTTTTGCGGGTTTTAATTTTTGCCCATCCAAAGAAAGTCCGTAACGTAATTTTTCTAAATCTTGCTTGGCCAGTCGGCCCACGACACGAACCAGATATTCTTTTTCGATTTCAGAATTTTCACCAATGATTTTTTTTGCTAAACGGCCGTCCTGGGTAAAAATCAGTAATCCTTGGGAATCAATGTCTAAGCGTCCAGCAGTGGCGAGCCCTTCAAAATCTTTACTTTGTAATTTACGAATTGGATTTTTAGGATTGCGGTCCCTAGAATTTGTAAATTGATTTTCTGGAACGATTAAATCAACGGCGGGCTCGTATCCTTTTTCTGGCTGCGACGAAACATAGCCCACGGGTTTGTTAACAATAAATGTGGCTAATTTTTTTTGGTCTTCAAGGGCCTCAGTGGCCAAGGTGACTCGGCTGTCAGGTGATACTTTAGTACCAAGCTGATCGATGACAACACCGTTGACGTAGAC
>DGYJ01000120.1:12484-15083 GCA_002396665.1 Bdellovibrionaceae bacterium UBA5009 | reverse complement strand
TTGCAATCAGTTCGTCAGCCTCGCGGCGCGAGCAAAGACCCTTTTCAGCCATCAATTTTGATAATCTTATTTTGTCAGATCCATCTGAGTCCACAGATCCTCCATCTCAAATAGGCGTGCACAATAGGCAAACGATTGTAATTCAGAAATTTGAATTTGCAGGCTAAGATAAAACAAAATATTTTCCGTTGTCGGGACGTGATCCTGAAAGTAGGGGATCACAAAATTAAGATGTTCATGGTCCAAGGGCTTTGTGATTTTTTGAAGCTCTGCCTGAGCCCAGCTTGACCATTGTAAAATATTTTTGCGATCAATTTCCGATGGAAGATAAACATCCACTACAAATTTGTAATTATGGCCGTGGCCATGCTCAGTGAAGCAGCGTCCAAATTCAGATTTGTTTTTTTCGACACTCCAGGCGGGTTGTCGATAGAAATGCGCAGAGCTAAATTTTGCAGTCAAAGTTAAGCTTCGCTGCGCTTTTGTTGAAGCATCAGAATACAAAACGCCGACTTTTGCATCGGCGTTTTTAGAATTAAATTGCGATGAAACAGAACTTGTTTTTGACACAATTCCTGATTACGCCGCTTTTTTCTTAGAGGCAAGATAGTGTTGGTATTTTTTATCGAAGTCCATGGCGCGGTGACCTTCTTTTGTGATCAAACCAGCTTTGAACCAATCAAAATGCTCTTCGCAGAAGCCAGCACGTGTTGGTTTGCTTTTGCAGCCATCTACTTGGCATTTTACAGAGGCTAGGCTAATAACTTGTCCTGGAACTTGATTTTCTTTTTTTGCAGACATTCAGATCTCCTTTTTTAAACTAGAGCTCAAACTGATGAGCAGCTTTGCTACTTACATCGGAGCTTCGTCTTAAGGCTGAAGTCTAGTTTTTAGACCAAGGGCGAGTCATAATGAGATTCCTAAATCATTTCCAGTGGATCCCGCTAAGATCCATTTGGTTGAGCCAGTTCAATTTAAAGCCCTGAAGCTTAGGATTCAGCAGGGTGAAGAAATCAAAACGTCCTGCCGGAATAAGCAGTGCTTGATCAATAAGGTGCTGGACCCCTTGGCCACAGAGCTTCTTTTTTTGAGAGTCCCTTTTTGCGCTCTTTAATTGTAAGACAATCTTTTCAAAAGCAGGATCGTTCAATTGTATATAGTTTTCAGGATGATCTTTGGTGAAAATTTCCAGGGCAGCTAAACAAGTCGGCCGATCCACGCTGACGCCTTTTCGAAAGACGCTCAGCTGATTTTTTTTAAGTTCAGAAATAAAAATCTTATTTTCAAAGGATTTAATTTTGATATCCAATTTTAAATTTTTTTTCCATTGGCTTTGCAGCCATTCTGACAGTCGCCTTGGATCATCACCACCTTGTGTTGAATAAGCAAAACTAAAATCAGAAGGCCAAGGTTTCATCTTCGGTAATAGGGATTGAATTATTTTAGAATCCATTTTTGCACAGGGGATTTGTTTGTTTTCAAAAAAATCAGTTGGTAAAGGGGCGCAACCCGGAGTTCCGCCAGAGTTATATATTTTCTTTAAGTCATCAAAATCAAGAGAATGCAAAAGCAGTTTTCGTTGTTCAAGCTGTGAAATTTTTGAAGAAAACCCGTAATAGTCGAAGCGAAGCACTTCAACAGGTAGAAAATCTTTTTTATCTTTCCATTCTGGGTAAAGCGAAACAGGAAGGCGTCTTAAAAAATCCAATTTATTTTTTTGATAAAATTGGAGTGCCGTAAAATCTTCAACAATAAAATAGAACTCGACATTGGGGCGTTGTAGGTTTCCATTTTTATAGAAAGGATTTTTTTCGATTTCAATTTTAATATTTTTCGTCCAGTTTTTAACTTTATAGGGACCGCTTGAAAGAAAATCAATTTCTCGGGGTTTGTTTTCATCCAGTGGTGGTCGTGGGGCCAGTGAAGTTCTGGTCAGATTGTATTCAAATTCGGGATCTGCCTCTGTAAAAAGAAATTCAATTTTTTTATCGCTCGCACATAGAATGCCAAGGTCTTCGGTTTTTTTTAAATGCAAAAAAATATTTTTTGCATTTTGAATCGAAAATAAAACCTGGGCACTTGTGGCTGCCAGTGGATTTTTAAGCAGAACATTGTAGGCTCTTATAAAATCAGAGCAGCTGATAGAACTTCCGTCGGACCATTTCGCATCTTTGCTGATGGTGCAGGCTAATTTTTTTGAACTTTTCCATACACATTTTTCGGCAAGATCTGGTTTTAAACCTTGGATATTATCAAACTGCAGCAGATTTCGATGTAAATTCTGAAGCAGATAATTGCTTGAAGCTGACGAAGTCAGTTGGGGATCTAAATTTTTAGGCTCTTGAAAAAGGCTCAGCTTAAAGTTGGGATTATCCCTGACCTCATTTGCGGCCAGGGATAAATTTGTAAACAAAAAAACTATCAATACAGAAATGCAATTTGAAAATTTGACGAAGCTATTTATCCAATTCGATTTTAGCGATCGTTTGAAGTTGCATATTTGTTGTGCCTTCGTAGATTTGTCCAATTTTTGCATCTCTCCAAAATTTTTCAACGGGGTATTCCTTAGTGAAACCGTTTCCGCCGAAAAGATCAACTG
>DGYJ01000120.1:9682-12358 GCA_002396665.1 Bdellovibrionaceae bacterium UBA5009 | reverse complement strand
CATTTTCCGCCGAAAAGATCAACTGCTGTCGATGTAATGTGTTCAGCCGCTTTCGAAGCATAAAGTTTTGCCATCGCTGCAGCTTCAATAAAGTCTAGATTCATGTCTTTTAATCGAGCTGCATTGTACACCATTAAACGGGCGGCTTCGAGTTCGGTTCTCATTTGTGCCAATTGAAATTGTACACCTTGGAATTGCGCCAGGGACTTTCCGAATTGTTCGCGGGATTTCACATAGCCAAGGGCGGCCTCGTAGGCGCCTTGGGCGATCCCCACCATTTGAGCCCCAATTCCAATTCGGCCTTCATTAAGGGTTTCAATGGCAATCTTGTAGCCTTTACCCACTTGTCCAAGGACATTGGCTTCTGGAACTTCACAATTTTCAAAAAGCAGTTCACATGTCGAGCTTGCGCGGATTCCCAATTTGTCTTCTTTTTTTCCGACCTTAAAGCCCGGGAAAGATTTTTCAACGATAAAGGCAGTGATGCCTTTATAACCCTGGGCTGGATCAATATTGGCGAAGCAAATAAAGACGCTGGCTTCTTGACCATTGGTGATCCAAAGTTTGCTTCCGTTCAGGATATATTTATCACCTTTTTTTTCTGCTCTAAGTTTTAAGGCGAAGGCATCAGATCCGCTCGAGCTTTCAGACAAAGCATAGGCGCCAACCCATTCCGTTGCCATTTTAGTTAAATATTTTTGCTTTTGTTCTTCTGTTCCCCATTTCAAAAACGCATTGGTCACCAAGGTGTTTTGAACATCCATTAGAACGCTGACAGATCCATCCACGCGACCTAGTTCTTCAACGGCCAGGCAGGCCATGGTAAAGGTTGCTCCGGCGCCACCATATTTCTCTGGGGATTCGACACCCATCAGGCCCATCTCGAAAAGTTTTTGTACGATCTCGGGTTTCATTTTTGCATCGGCATCCATGTGTTGAACATGGGGCTTGATTTCGGCCTCTGCAAATTGGCGAACGGCTTCACGAAAAGAGTTCTCATCATCAGATAAAATGGTTAGGGCTGGACGTGGGGATTCTGCGCTCATAAAATTCTCCTTCAATTATTCGTGTTAAGTCTTCTCGAATTCAGGGGAAAAGATCAAAACACTTGGCGTCATTTTCTTGCACATCTTTAAGGCAAATAGGCCTGCCAACTAGACATTCGTCAGGTGGTGATTTAGCGTTTTGGTATGGATATAGTCGACATCGGCGCCAAGGTTGCGCTTATATATATGCCTTTTTTATTTGCACTTTGCTTCCATGAGTTCGCCCATGGCTATGTGGCGAAGCTGCGTGGGGACAATACCGCTGAAATGATGGGTCGGTTGACCTTAAATCCCATGGCGCATATTGATTGGATGGGGACAGTGATTTTGCCTTTAATCTCGATTGTCACTAATTTGCCAATTTTTTTTGGTTGGGCAAAGCCAGTTCCTGTGAATGAAAGAAATTTAAAAAAACCAAAGATTGATATGTTTTGGATCGCCCTGGCGGGGCCACTTTCAAATATTTTGTTAGCCACGATTGCGTCTGCCATTTTTGCCTTTGTTTATTCGCGTTTGGGTGGCCTGCAGTTGAATGAGCCCATTAAGATGCTTTTAAGTCAGTTTATTCTAACGAATTTGTTTTTAGCTTTTTTTAATATGATTCCACTGCATCCACTCGACGGCGGTAAAGTCCTTGCGCGGTTTTTACCAGCATCCATCAATCATAAGCTTGAACAAAACGAGCAGGCCTCTAGTTTGCTTTTACTGGTTTTATTTATGTCTGGTGTGATGAGCTTTCTTGTTTACCCTGTCATGTGGTTTTCGAATTTCTTAGTTAATTTTTTTGGAGCCTTTCTGTGAGCCAGTCAGGAACAACTCAACAAGTTGCAGACCCATCAGTAAAAAAAGTTCGCGTGATGAGCGGTGTGCGTGTCACAGTCCCTTTGCATATTGGGAACTACTGGGGGGCTATTCGTAATTGGTTCCAATTGCAAAATGATTACGAATGTTTTTTTGGCGTGATGGATTGGCATGGGATGACCACGGCCTATAAAAATTCATCAGAATTAAAGCCATGGTCACGTGAAATCTATGCTGAAATTGTCGCCTGGGGTTTGGATACTCAAAAAAATACATTTTTTATTCAAAGTCAGGTTCCAGAGCTGATGGAGCTTTTTATGATCTTTGCCAATATGACCCCCATGGGTTGGTTGGAAAGGGTTACAACATGGAAAGACGCCGAAGAAGAGGCCAAACAAAATGACACCCATAATTTGGGGCGTTTTGCGTATCCTGTTTTAATGACGGCAGACATTGCTTTGTTTCGTGGTGGATTGGTTCCTGTGGGCCAGGATCAGGTAGCACATCTTGAATTTTCTCGGGAACTGATCAGACGCTTTAATCATCTTTACAAGGCAAAACTTCCAGAGCCTAAGCCTTTGTTGACCGAAACTCCTTATCTTGTCGGTTTGGATGGTCGTAAAATGTCGAAGTCCTACGGGAATACATTATTGTTGACCGAACCCGATGAAAAAACTTTGAAGAAAAAAGTGAATCAAATGATGACCGATCCGGCGCGGGCCCTTCGTGAAAATCCAGGAAATCCTGATGTCTGCACGGTGTATGCTTTTCATAAATTGTACTCCACGGCCGAGGATTTGAAATGGGCTGCTGAGGGTTGCAGATCCGG
>DGYJ01000120.1:766-9536 GCA_002396665.1 Bdellovibrionaceae bacterium UBA5009 | reverse complement strand
GGGTTGCAGATCCGCTGGAATTGGTTGTGGTGATTGTAAGGCCCGCCTGAACGTCAATATGGAAGCGAAAACCCGGGAAGCCCGTGAAAAGAAAAAAGAATTAATGGCTGATGCTCAAAAACTCGACAAAATGATCGCAGAAGGTTGTGAACGGGCGCGTAATGAGGCCCGTAAAACACTTGAAATTGTGCGTTCACATATGAAATGGTGATGACTAAATGAGTCTACAAATACAACTTCCACAGTTTGAAGGTCCCTTGGCATTGCTTCTTTACCTTATCCGTAAAGAAGAAATGGACATCATGAATATCAACATCAACCAGATCACTTCGCAGTATCTTGAGTCGATCAAAATTCTGAAAGAGCTTGATTTGGACACAGCTGGTGAGTTCGTCGCCATGGCAGCGACATTGATTCAGATTAAAAGTCGAATTTTAATTCCTCAGTACAACGAACATGGTGAAATTGTAGAATCTGAAGATCCACGTAAAGAACTTGTTCAAAAATTACTCGAATATCAAAAGTATCAAGAAGCTTCTAAATTACTTTATGATCGCCCACTGGTTGGTCGTGATGTGTGGCTTCGTGGATCCCGTGAAAATTTAGATGACAGACCAGAAGAAATTTCCATCGAAGACAATGGACTTTTCAGTTTGATTTCTGTCTATCGTAAGGTCATCAAATCTGCGAAAAAGCGTATTCATAAAGTGACAACAAAAGTTCAATCGATTTCGCAACGAGTGCTTGAAATTAAAGATCGTTTGATCGTGGGCCATCGTCTGGCGATGCGTGAGCTGATCACAAGTGTTGAAGATCACACTCGCCAAACATTGATTACATTTTTGTCCTTACTTGAATTAGGAAAGCTTGGTTTTGTATCCCTGTATCAAACCGATTCTTTTGCAGATATTTGGATTGATCCACGCAAACCCATCGAATCCGATGCAATTTCCCGCGTGGAAGAGTACGACACTGTGAACGCCGACCAAGTGGCTGAAAGTCTTTTTGCAAAGGCCGAGGGACGAAAAAATATGGTTTCCCTTGAAGGACTTGAAGATGACGAATCAGACGGCACAACATCTTCATCAAATACTTTGGCCAATGAAAGCCAATTGGCCTTGGATTTTGATGGGGCAGAGGAATCTGAAGAGTTTGCAGTATCTAATTTTGAATCAAATATAAGTTCCAATGAAATGGCCACTGATGAAGAAATTCTAGCCGCCGAAAAAGAGTTGGGCGAAGAAGCTGAGGTTTAAAGATGTCGACTGAAAAAGAAATCACAAAAAATGATGAACTTGCAGAAAATTTAGAACTTGCTGAAGGCGAAGCGATTGCAAGCTCAGGTGAAGAAGTTTCTTTTCTGCCAGAACCTGCAGCGGAAGATTTAGATTTTGTAGAATCTGAAGCCCTTGCATTGACTGAAGAGCAACTGAGCGAAGTCGAAGACAGCGAGCTTGCAGATTTTGAATCCGCAGCAATCGAAGAGCTTGAATTCGTCGAAGAAGAAAGACTTGAGTCTATTATTGAAAGCGTATTGTTTGCGTCAGATCGTCCTGTGAGCTTTGCCTCTTTGAAATTGGTCTTTAAAGGGACTCAAATTAAGTCAGAACAAATTCGTCGCGCCTTGGATCGTATCGCTGTTGAATATGCGGGGGCCCGTCGTGGTGTCACTTTAGAAGAAGCTCCTGGTGGTTATCAGTTGCGAACTAAAATCGACAATATGAATTTCTTACGAAAAAATGTTAAAGCAAGAACCTTTAAACTTTCTGGTCCCGCATTGGAAGTATTGTCCATCGTTGCCTACAAGCAACCTGTCGTGAAGGCCGAGATTGATGAAATCCGCGGTGTCGAATCAGGTCATTTGCTTCGCGCTCTGATGGAAAGAAATCTTGTGCAATTCGAAGGGAAAAGTGATTTGCCAGGTAAGCCCATGCAATATGCGACAACCCGTAAATTCTTAGAAATTTTTGGTCTTCGTAATTTAAAAGAACTTCCGACCTTATCACAAATTGATGAACTTTTGCCTGAAGGTATTACTGAAGAAGATGTGACTCAAAAAACAAAATTAAGTGATCTGACTGGTAAACTGTCGGAAAATATTGGTTCTTCGTACTCTGATGGTGAAGACGAGTTGATGAAGATTCAAGAGCAATTGCAAGTGATCACGACCTCTTCAGATTTCTTTGAAGAAGAAAAACGCAAACAAAAAGAAAAACGCGACTTTGAAAAAGCTCAAAATATCCGTGATGCTTTGATGTTAGGTGAAGCTGTGACGACTCGTGATCAAAATTGGCTTAAAAAATACGATGAAGCCTTGGCCGCCGGCGAAGCCTTTTCTGAGGACGGACAGCAGCAGCCTGTTGCCACCGTCGCAACACCTGAGACCAGCGAGAGCGAGATATCAGCGGCAGAATCCTTATTTGAAGACGATGAAGCAAACAATGACGAGGACTTTGAAATCGCCAGCGATGAAGAGGTTGAGGGCAGTCATTGAAATTTCTTATATTCGTCTCATATTGATAAAAATTTAATTTCATTTAACAGTTAGTTGTAAGGCCTTACTAGATTCTTTTCTAGATGAATTATTGTCGGGTAGGCGTTTTACCCCGATCTATTTGCAAATAATGTAACCGATAGAGCTGTTCATGAAAATGATCAGACTTAAAACCTTTCTGTCATTTATTTTTTTGGGGATGGTAGCTTGTACTTTTAAAGGACAAATTTCTCCCGTTATTGATCCAGCCACTCTTGGGAATCAAAGTTTTGCTATAAGTGGTGTCACTGGTGGATCTGATACTCTTAATGATTGGAATTTAAATACAACAAATATTGCGACTATAAGTTGGCAGTCCTATGGTCAGGCAAGTTCCTATGATGTTGCAATATATGATTCTGTTGGTTCTGTTTTGGTGTGTCCCCTTCAAAATACAGTTTCAACTAGCTTCACATTTTCTGGCTGTACTTTGACTTCAGGGCAAACATACTCGCTTGCTGTCTGGGCTAAGAACTCAAGCTCGATAACTGGAACTGCTGCAACAAATAATTTTGTTACTTTCAAAGTTAATCAAACACCGACGATCTCAAACTCGACAATGACATTGATGTATAATGGTGCTCAAGCCACTGGGAACCCAATATCTGCAGGAAGTGGAACAGATCCAGATGGCGATACAATTACAATTAATTCAGTCTCTTCTGCTTCGAAGGGAACACCTGTCATTATTGACTCTACAACTATTGGTTACACGCCAAGCGGTACAAGTTACGGAGCAGATAGCTTTACTGTGACCTATACCGATGGCTACGGAGCCAGTGTGACGTCAACAGTCAATGTCAGATTGATGACTGCATACACATGGATGGGATTAGTCGGATCAAATTGGAATGGAGCTTCTAATAATTTTTGCGGATCTGTGACATCACCAGGTTTTTCTGGAGTTTGTGCGGGTGGTGGCCGTCCAACATCTGCTTCAACCCCTACAGAGATAGCTGTATTTAATTCTTTTTGTTCAAGCAATTGTAGCCCCACAATCACAACTGCGCAGGTCATGTATGGTCTTGATGTGGACTCGTCATATACTGGAACAATAACCCAAGGAACGACAAATACAATTACGATTGGACCTGGTGGATTCTATTTAAGGGGCGGAAATTTTGTCGGAGGCAGTGGAAATATCACTGTGGGTACAGCTGGTGTAGCCTGTGATAATACAAATATGGCAATGTCCGTAACGACAACAGGATCATTCACATCAACTTCTGGAATTTTACGAATCAATATGGGTGATTTTACAATGACACCTGGAACATTCAATCACAATAACGGAACTGTAAATATGCATGCCCAGTTTACTGGTGGTTCTAGTCAAAGTTTAATTGTTGGGAATAATCATTTCTATGACTTTGGATTAATTGGTAGCCAGTTTCCAGTTGCGATGCACTCTGGGAATTTATATGTCGACAGAAATTTATCAATCAATCGTACAGGAAGCACTTCAAACCGAGGTTTAATTTACGGAAATATTTTTGTCGGTGGCAATTTATCATTAACAAGTTGTACAGAGCCAACGCTAAGTTTATATACTGCGGATTCGACTTATACTTTAACTGGCACTAACTCGACAGTAACTGGCGGATTTTCAGGATCTGATGCTTTATGTAGTATTGGAAATCTAGTGTCGAATTTATCAGGGACTCTGAATTTATCTGGGATTGTTCGTGTGCGTGGGGATTATAAAATAAACTCAGGTTCTGTGTCTGCTGCTGGATCAACATTGCAGCTTGCAGCATCAACGACAGATACAGCTGTCGCAACAATAATTCCAGGTGGTTCTACCTACGGAAATGTTCAATTTATAGGAAATGCCGGCAACTATGATTTATCGTCCAGCACAATGGTCATTGGTGGAGACTTAACATTAGGTGATTTGTATGACAACTCGAATGCAAATATAAACAATGGCACATTCAGCGTGGCAGGTAATCTGAATGTAGTTAATGAAGGTTATTTGTTTGGAAATTATAGTGTCGTCTTAAATGGTGTAAATCAGACAATCACTGGTGCGGCCGGTGCAAGTTTAGGAAGTATTACAATTAATTCTTCTGGTACTTTGACATTGAGTGGTCAGATCGAAATTGTTCGCGATTTTATCGTCAATACAAATTCAATTTCAGCAGCTGGTTCGACATTGGTTTTTGATCAAAAGTGGAATCTTAATCCATCGCCAATACTTCAGACAGGTACTGGAAATTATGGCAATGTCACTTTTCCTGATACAAGTTCAGTTAATTACGTTTTTGCAGGAACAAATTGGAATATTTTAGGTGATCTTAGTGTTTTGAATGTGACGGGTTCAAGCAATATTGCCAGTACCGATATAAAACTGTATGGAAATTTAATTGTGACTGGTAATGGAATTGTCGGAAATGCAGGTTCAAGTTTAGCCATCATTGGGGCTGGCCGTACAATTTCACAAAGTGCTGGGGCGCAAATTCCATTTAGAAATATTTTTATCGGTGATGGTTCAACTGTGACTTCGGTAACTTCTAGTACGATTAGTCTTTATACAAATGCACAAACATTAACTTTGACTGGATCATCTACACTGAATATGGGCGGAAATAATTTAACTGTTTCCAATAGTAGTGGAGTTGATAACGTATTGACCCTAAATTTGGGGTCAACATTGAATATGGGCGGTGGGACTTTGACCTACGAGAGTTTAGTGAATAATGGAACTTTAAATCCATAGTTGTTAGTTAATTTTTGGTCGTGATTTTTTAATTTTATTTTAAAATTTCTAATTTTAGAAATTAAAAAGGGGGATGTATGCAGTCATTTTTTATTTTTTTAGTTATGATTATAACCAGTCAAGGATTTGCCCAGTTGGCTCCGCAAGAAATTAACTTGGTGATAACCCATGGACAGTCGTTATCTGTGGGCAACTCTGTTTCGGCTTCACCCAATGTCTCCGTCGTTACAGAATTTCCAAATAATTCTTTTACATTAGATGCAAATAGCGCTGCAATTAATAGTTTTGGTTGGACGCTAAATCAAGCGGACCCAACTAAAATCATTGGATTCACACCCTATTATCAAAGAGTCAGCCACTCGGAATCGCCTGGATCTGGGATTTTAAGTTCGCTCTTAGCACTTCATCAGCGGGATGGAAAAGCTTTGCCAGTTTATGTTCATATCAACGGTGGCTATGCAGGACGTTCGATTGTTGAATTAATGCTTCGTCAGCAGCGCGATTTTTATCCTACAGTGCAGGATGGTTTAAATGGAACGGCTGAAGGAATGCCTTTTTACATCCCGAATTCAAATGGTGGATATTCATTTTATGTTAAAACAAATGGTGCAGCTGTATCAGCAATTGTTGGTGCAGGTCCCACGAAGCCAGTTTATTATGAAAATATTCTAACTCAAGTTCGTTCCGCGGTGGCCATTGCAGCACTTAATGGTTACGTCATTAATCCGAATATCAATGTGGTATGGATCCAAGGTCAGAATGATACTTCAACAAAAAATTATAAAACTTTATTAAGTGGTCTACTTAATAATTTACAATCTGATTTGCAGCAAGAAACTCAATTAGGTGCAAGTCTGAATATGCAAACTTTTATTAGTCAGTTAAGGGGTTCTCCGGGAAAAGAAAGAGCCATTGATCAGTTTGAATTGACTTTGCAAAGACCAAATACGCACTTGGCGGCACAAGAGTCTTGGATTTCAAATGGTTTTGGTCTAAGTGGAGGGACGTCAACCCATTTGCACAAAGTGGGTTACAGAGTTTTGGGCGAGCAAATCGGAAACTCAATATATGAATATTATAACACTGGAAATATCTCCTTTGCTAAAATGACAAGTTTGACCTATGTGGGAAGCAATCAAGTCGTCGTGCAATTTTCAAATTTGCGTGGGCAATTAGTTGAAGACAATAGTGCTCTCCAGGTGTCTGGATTTCAAATTCCACCAAATTTCGGCTTTTATCTTTACGGAACTGGTGGCGCAGCTATTACAAGCCCCAAAATAACAAGTGCTGTAATTGTTGGCCCTGATCAAGTCGAGTTGACATTTAGCTCGAATGTCAAATCAACGATCTATTTGTATCTAGGCAGAAATCAAACCTTAATGTTACCTGCGATAGCATACTCGTACCATACAGGTACTACATTGCGCGATTCAGTGCAGGATGATTTTTACGGATATAATTTATCTGCACCAAAATTTATTGGAAATAAAATTCCACGATATGCGCCAATTCAGCGACTTATTATGCCTAAGTGGTAATTTCATTTTAAAATAGGAAAGAGAGCGAAATCTCTTTCCTATTTACCTCAAGAACAAAATATTTCAATTGTAATTAAAGAAATCTCGTTAGCCAATTTGCAATTTTTTCTGCATTTCCTGTTGGCTTATTCTTACATATTGAAATAGCTGTGCATCCATTGCTATTGATTGGATTTATCCATAAATATGGATGAATGTTCAGAGACCAGTCCAATTTGGGTTTCGATGGCTGACTGGATTCTTTAAATTTCATATTTAGCGAAAGCGAATACCATCTTTCATCAATTCCTAAATAAGTGATTTGCGAAGAATTTGAAGTGGGCAAAGTTTGTAAAGTATTTTCATTATTATTAAAAAATCCAATAGTATTTCTAAAGCTTACTGTATTTTTGAAAATTCCTTTTTTGGTCATCATATAAGTCATGATTGAAAGCGGTAAGAACTGAAATCGGCCAGTCGAGCCGTCAAATTGCCAGTCAATTTTTCTAACACGAATATTTTGTGCTGTAATTGAATTCAAATTTTGTGATAGTTGGTTCCTTAAAACCACGGAAAGGGTGTTAATTAGTTTTGCGCAATTGCATGGAAGCTGACCATTCAATTTCTGCAATTGAAGAGAAATTGGACTGGTCATAAACTCTTCAGAAAAAAAGTAGGAGACAATTTGCCGTTCACGCTGCAAGGGAAGTTCTGGTAGCAATGATGAAATACTTTCGTGAAAAAGTAATCCAACTTTGTTTTTAATAGACAGTTCATCCCAAATCGTTTTTGAAATATAAATAGTTCTACCCTGGCGTTTTGCTAGTTGGTAAATATTTTCTTCAGGCAATATGCTATTGATTGATTCAACAGAAAGAGGCTCGTCGATAAGGTTCCAGTTGTACATTCTCATGGCTTCGAAAATTGAAATTGCCATGATTGGGTCTATTTGTTCAATTTCTGCTAATTTTCTACCAATCACTTCAGCATTTGGAATAAAAAGTTGATTTGAAAGCTGTTTATAAATTAAAGATTCCCAACGATTTGGGGTTGGGGCGGATAAGAAATAGGGGGCCTCAGAGGGCAAATTTTCAACAAAGTCCAAAAGTTGATAGGTTCCATTTCTTTTAATTGCATGCCCGCTACCTGATACATCAATTGTGCCGCCAGTGCCCGGGAAGCTATTGAATGAAAAGAAAATTGTTAAGAGTATTATAAATAATGTTTTTTTCATTCTGAAACCTTTGAAATTGGAAAAAATTGAATTGATAGAGCGTAAATCCGATCAGGATTGATTGTTTGCTCTGCAAGTTGGCGTCCCATTTTTTTTCTAAACAAATTAATTTGTTCTACTGCAAAATCCATTTCATTTTCACTGATTGTAGTAAGTATAAATGAAAATGATCGTAATTTTTCGTTTAATTCGATGGTTTTTAAACTTTGCTTCATCATTTCTGCATACAACTTCTTAAGGCTAGAATTATTTTCAGCGTGAAGGGCTTGATGTTTTGCAGAGCGCTTGTAAAATTTGCCATCTTTTTCAATAAATCCTGAGTTTACAAGTTTGTTTAAGGCCATACGAATGGTTGTTTTAGACAGGCCAAGTTTTTGGGCGATGGATAGCGCGTCGGTGCTTTCATAGACATCCAATGCCAGTATGATTGGCAGGTAGTACCATTCAGAAATAAGATCTAGTTTTTCTATAGCAAGCAATTGCTCATCTTCAGCTGAGGTCAGGGATTTTAGTTTTTCTGTTGCCAATTGCCGAGTGACAGCACTTCTGTCATGGGATCCAGAAACTGTAAGTAAAAATTTTTTCTGGGCCTGCTTATTGAGATTGAAGCTGCCAACAATTTTTAAAACTTTCTCGTAGGAAATGCCAGATTGTCCTTTTAATATGTAGTGCAAATGCTGTGGAGTAATTCCGATATCTCTTGCAAAGGCGCGCATGGAATAGGATTTGTTTGTTAAGCGTCTGTGATCAAATTCATTTATAAAATA
>DGYJ01000120.1:0-617 GCA_002396665.1 Bdellovibrionaceae bacterium UBA5009 | reverse complement strand
ACGAATTGTCTATTTGGGCAACAAAATTTCACTTAATGCCACTTGACACGTGTGAGTTTGCTGTTTGTAATTAAAGAATTGCATATGCCCTTCTGTCTCATTCTAAAACGCTACGAAGCATTCAAAATTTGCATATTATTTTAATAATCTTTCGAAGTCTCATTTTTATACGATACTGAGATTAAGTGAAGTTATCGATTGTCCGATAAGTGCTTACCATGAAGAAGTTTTCTAGAAATCACCACGGTTTTTCTCTTGTCGAGATGCTTGTTGTCATTGGTGTAATGTCAGTTGTTATGCTGGCATTTATTTCGATGCAAGATAACCAAATGAAATCCAATAACTATTTAGAGTTTCAATTAAAGCGAACACAATTGCAAAACTCCATTGAAGGGATCGTGCTGACGGACCCTGCAAGTTGTGGTTGTATGTTTGCTGGAGCTAATCCCTTCCCAGCAAATCCAGCATCGCCTGTAACTCTTACCGGTTACGCTGCACCTGCAGCTATAGGTAGATATTCCGCTGGATGCGCAGCTATTCCATTACCCTTAGTGACTACAGCAGGATTTGATGGGTTAAGATTAAACACAGTACAATTGACAAATATTCAAAACACT
>DGYJ01000071.1:10658-11119 GCA_002396665.1 Bdellovibrionaceae bacterium UBA5009 | reverse complement strand
CTAGGGTTTGAGGGGGGTCTTCGATGTTGTATATTCCAGCGCTCGAAAAGCTAGTTCATGAGCTCAGTCGCCTGCCAGGCATTGGGCCCAAAACCGCTCAGCGTTTGGCTTATCATATCCTTCGCTCCCCTGGAAATTTCAACGAACAACTGAGCGATGCACTGACACGAGTGAAAAAAGAAGTTCACGAGTGCCCTCAATGTTATAACTACACTGATAAAGAAATTTGCCGATTTTGTACTGACGGCCATCGCAATGATGAAATTCTTTGCATCGTTGAAGAACCTTCAGACATTGTTCGCATTGAATCTTCTGGCGCATTCCGCGGCCGTTACCATGTTCTTCATGGGGCCATTTCACCTTTGGATGGCGTTGGCCCCCAGGATTTAAAAATCAAAGAACTTCTTGAACGCATTGAAAAAGGCCAACGTGGTGAAGCCGCTGCAATTCGCGAAATCATT
>DGYJ01000071.1:2077-10494 GCA_002396665.1 Bdellovibrionaceae bacterium UBA5009 | reverse complement strand
CACGACGGTTCTTTATCTGACAAAATTATTCCAAGGTAAAAATGTGACAATCACGCGGATTGCACATGGCGTACCAATTGGAAGTGATATTGATTTTATTGATGATCGCACCATGGGACGCGCCCTTGAAAATCGGGTGGAGCTGTAATGTCCTTTATCAACTACAATGCCAAAGAGATTCACTGCAAAGTGGTTTACTATGGCCCTTCATTGGGTGGGAAGACCACCAACATCCAACGGGTTTATCAACAAACGACTGAAGATCAAAAATCTAAACTGGTCGCTTTAAACACAGATGTTGAAAGAACTTTGTTCTTTGATTTCTTACCATTGAACATTGGCGAAATCCGTGGATTCAAAACAAGATTCCATTTGTACACGGTTCCTGGACAAGTGATCTACGATGCTTCTCGAAAATTAATTCTTAAGGGTTTGGATGGGGTTATTTTCGTTGCTGATTCGCAAGAAGAACGCCTTGATGAAAATATCCAAGCCCTGCGCAACCTCGAAAAAAATCTTGAACAACAGGGCTACGATATCAAAGAAGTCCCCTTGGTCATGCAATACAATAAACGCGATCTTGCCAATGCTAGCTCCATGGCCACTTTGCGATCAGCTTTGAATTCTTATAATGCACCTGAATTTGAAGCCACGGCATCTGAAGGCCGCGGCGTTTTTGAATCTCTAAAAAGTGTTTCAAAATCTATTTTGAATGTCCTTAAGGGCGGAACTAGCATCTAAAAGTAGCCAACAAGCTACTTTTAGAATTTCATTTACTTTGTCATTTTCAATTCAACTTGTGGCAGCATTTCGAACCGCTCGCCATTTGGTTTTTGCATATAAATATGAATTCTGTGATCCACTGTAAAACCAGAAGTTTGAATCAATTTCATTCCATTGGACAATGCGATCTCTAAATTGCCATCGCCATCTCTTTGATCTTGGATGTCTTGAATTTTCAGTTCAACAGGCATTGAACGGCCATAATGTATGATCATTTGACCATTTTTCTTCATCACCAAGTGCACGTCGATGCCATCGTGTCCTGTTAATCTTTGCTGAGCCACAAGTTTCAAACCTTTAGCTTCAGCACAAACAGCTGACATCACCACTGCGAAAACCAATACTAACTTTTTCATAAGTCCCCCATTTTAAATTTATGAACTGACGAGGTTATAAAACCCCTTTCACCACAATGAACTAACATAGGTCTTTGTATTTTCAAAGCAGACCTTTCTTTTAGAAGGCATTGTGATATAAAGCAGCTGCTAGTCTTTCCAAGGGACGCCATATCTGCGCCCCTTGCTAGGAGAAATCAATGAGTTCGATTTTAGTTCAAAAAATTCAGCAACTTAAAAAAGAAAAAAATGCTGTGGTTTTGGCTCACTATTATCAGACAGGAGACATTCAAGATATTGCCGACCATGTTGGCGATAGTTTCTACCTAGCTAAAATGGGACAAAAATCCCAGGCCGATGTGATTCTTTTAGCCGGGGTCGTCTTTATGGCTGAAAGCGTAAAAATTCTGAACCCAAGCAAAACCGTTTTAGTCCCTGATCTCGAGGCCGGCTGCTCTTTAGTTAAAGGAGCACCTGCCGCACGTTACCGCCAATGGCGGGAACAACATCCCGATGGAATTTGTGTTACCTACATCAACTCCAGCGCTGAAGTGAAAGCCATTTCTGACGTGATTATTACCTCTTCCAATGCGGCACAAATTATTGAAGCCATTCCCAGAGATCGCAAAATTCTTTTTGGCCCAGATCAACACTTGGGACGTTTTTTAATGAAGGAAACTGGAAGAAATTTTGAGCTTTGGCCAGGGGCCTGCGAAGTGCATGTGCTTTTTAATGCCAAACAACTTTTCGAATTAAAGTTGGATCACCCTGACGCTGTTGTTATCGCACACCCGGAATGTGATGAAAGCGTTCTGAAGCTTTCAGATGTGGTGGGTTCGACTTCACGACTTCTTGAGGAAGTTCAAAAGAATCCGGCAAAAAAATTCATCGTGGCCACAGAAACTGGTATCTTTCACCAAATGCAAAAGTCCCGCCCCGATGCCCAGTTGATTCAGGCTCCGGTGGTGGATAAAAATTGCCTTTGCAATGACTGCCCGTACATGAAGCTCAATTCGTTAGAAAAAATCGAACAAGCACTGCGCACTTTAAAACCAGAAGTCAGCTTGGAAGCTTCGCTCCGACAACGCGCGCAGATCAGTTTGGATCGCATGATGGCCATCACCAGTGGTCAACCTGTGCAATGGCCTAAAAATTTCAGCGA
Source organism: Bdellovibrionaceae bacterium UBA5009 (assembly GCA_002396665.1). Classification (GTDB taxonomy): domain Bacteria; phylum Bdellovibrionota; class Bdellovibrionia; order Bdellovibrionales; family Bdellovibrionaceae; genus UBA5009. Next base: position 8,214 of record DGYJ01000071.1, on the reverse strand, counting down.
AGTGATTGCTCAATTTTAGCTTGTCTTTATGCCCTTGATACGAAAAAATATTTCTAACGCAAGGATCGCATGAACTTACAATGGAACACTGAAGTTTCTAAAAATGTTTTAGAACAGCTTTTGGATCAAATTGATGATTTGGCCAGCGCAGATTCTTTTTTTGAACATCCTTGGGTTGTCGAAGTGTCTGAAAAGGCCTCTGCAGGAAATCCTGATCACCGGGTTTTGATTCGCGAACGTCTACTTGGTAATATCATTCGCTTTTCTGGTCCCATGAATGATGACCCCAACTTTCCGTTTTATCCTTACTTTCCAACTTTAGGTCGTGGCAAAACACGCACGGCTCTTCAAGATCAAGTTTTGAATTTAAATCAGCCCCCCAAAGTGAATGGCATCCATCTTTCGATCAGCCATAATTCGCAACTGGGTGGTTTTGTTATTTCAGATTGCGCTGTGGGTTTTGATATTGAAGACCGCAATCGCATCACAAAAAATTTAATTCAAAGGGTAAGCAGTGAAGATGAAATTCGACAAGCCCCTTTTGCTTCGGCCCTTTGGGGAGCAAAAGAGTCCGCCTGGAAGGCTTTGCAACAGTCGTCACACACGAACTTCAAACCCAAAGTGATCTCAGAAGTTCAAATTACAAACTGGAAGGTCATTCAAGCGTCTCAGATTGAGACTTTTGAAATCAAAAATTTGACAATGTCTGAAAGTTCTTCACATGCTCCAGAGGGGCGTGGCTGCGTTATCTACTTGGGTTCACATCTGTTTTCATTTTTTTTCATCAAGTAGGGATTTCTTCCTCAACTTCCGTCCAGGTCTAGCCGAAGTATCTAGTACTAGACTAAAGGCGGATTAAAATGAAAAAGAAAAGCTCACCAAAATCAGCAGCAAAGCCAGCGACTGCAGCAGCTCCGAAAGCAAGAGCCAGCGACAAGCGCCGAATTGCACCTAGAAAAGAAGTTGCTCCGATTCATGTGTCTTCTTTTACATCATTAAGTAATTTCGCAAAAATTTCACATAAAGCCGAATTGATTCAAGCTTCAAGCAGTGGTTTTTTACTTTTGGTGAAGCGTGAAGATCTTATCCCCAGCTCTTTGCGGGGCAATTTAACGATTGATGCCTTGATTGGCGATCGTGTCTTTATCCGTTTACAAGATATGAATCTTGAGGTTTCAGGTGTCATCACCAGCACAAAACTTCTAGGCAAGCAAGGTTTTAACGTTGCCATTGATTACAGCGATGAAGCCCCAGAATACTGGCGCGAATGCTTGATGGATTTGCTTCCACAACCTGGCGAAATCAAAGACGACGAATAAGTGCTGGCAAATCTAACATGCTGTTTTAAAATAAATTGTGATCTTTAAAACGAGTATGTTGGACCAAAAGTCACTTCGTTGAATACGAATTCAGTATATTGCGAATTTGGCAACGTCACAGCAGTTCCATTCATCTCGACATTTTTATATGTTAAAATTCGATACAGAACTGCCATATTGAATCCAGATGCAAAACTATATCCAATTCCTAATCCATAACCTGTGGCCTTTAGTTTATCGTTCTTACGAAAGGGGTTTTGAGATTTATCGTCAGAATAAGAGACCGTATTTTGAACCGACGGATAATATTCCCCAACCACTTTCATCGGTCCCAAGTTGAGCGCGGTAGAAAGTCCCAAAATTGTTCTGATGGACTCGTATCTATAGGTCGAATCGTTCACTACACCGGTTTGCTTTCTATCAAATGAATTTCCAACCCAAGCCAATTCACCAACGGCCCCCAAAGTCACGTTTGCCAGGTCAAATCCCAATCTTGCGCCACCACCATATCCAAAATGGCCAATGAAAAAAGAGTTGGTATGTGAGAAAGTATTTCCAGAGTTTGTTTCGGTGGCTTTAGCAAAACCAGTAGCCCCAATCCCGTACAACTGGACACTTGCCTTTGATTCAAAGACTAAAAACAATAAAATAATTGAAAAGAATGTGCGCACGAATCCTCCTTATTGATTACCTAATAAAGACTTTATTAAAAGTGAAATAAATTTTCTTCACAATGACTTATTCTTTTTTTCTATTTTTGCAAAAAGACGAAACTGGACTAACACATTTAAAATCTATTTAAGCTGCGCAATCAAAGTGTCTTTCAGCTCATCAAGTCGCATCTTTGCCTTTTTTTGATTTTGCATTCGAGGAAACTCGACCCATCGAAACCAGGCATAGGTCAGCCACGAGTTTGAAAATAAAATCGCTCGCGAGGACGGGGATTTCGTCGAGGGAATTTTTTCAAAGAAGTTTTCTAATGTTTGAAAAAAATTATCCTTCAATACACCAGCATCACCTGAGACCTCAAAGACTCTTTCTAAATAAAACCATAGCCCAAGCCGGAAGTAATCTTCATTGTGATCCAAAAAATCAAGGAAACTACGGAGCGATTTTTGAATTTCTTCAGTTTTATTATTAGAAGTTGAAAGCAAAACTTGTCCAAAATGAGCATAGGCTCTGGAAGAACAGGATTCACCAATAGCTTTTTGCAAAGCCCGAATACTACCAATATTCTGAGTTAAAACGTCCGATGGAAAGTTCATCTTGTCTGCAAGAATTTCTAAAGTCAGTGATCGAAACCCAGTTTCGGAAATAATTCCTGCCGCTTGCTCAAGCAATTCATTATTTTTTGAGGAATGACTGACTTGATTTGGAATAATGTCAGAAGAAATATCCAAAATCATTTTTTTCATTCTTTCAATGGCTTTGCTTCGCAATGGATGGGAATGGAACCTCAAAATTTCAATCAACGAAAAAAACTCTTCTAAGTCAGGATTCTTAATTAAAATTTTTTCTAAATTTTCAATCAGTGGCTCGATCATTAAGCCCATATCGCTTTGATTAGCACATGGCCACACCCATGTTTTAGGACCAGCACCTTGCAATGGATTTATTGTCGAACTTTCAGAAATAGAAATTTTTTTTCCTTGCCCAGGGCCAAGAATTTTTCCTGGGATCAAAAAGGATAATGCATGAATAAAGAACTTTTCAAGCTGTTCAAACGCTATATCTTTTCTTGAATGTCGAAGAAGACCTGACTCAAACAGTCTTTCCAAAGAATCAAATATTTGGGAAATTGAACAGCAGCTGGACTCGGCCATTGTTTTAAGTGGCAGATCACGGCCCCTTTGTTTTGCCAGCAAGGCAAGCACAACGACATCGAACGCTCTTATCATGCTCTAATAACAATCAAATTTCTTTCAATAGTAAAGCATTCTTTATTTGTTAAAAAATAAGCTAACTAATCTTCACTTCAAACAAGTAAGTAACCTAGGCTTTTTGATAATATGTAAATTATATGTAAATAAATCCTGACATTCAAGTCTTTTTAAGTCATATATAGAGCCATGGTTGATTGGCTTTATATTGATTTTAATTCCTTCTTTGCCTCTTGCGAGCAGCAAGAAAATCCTGAGCTCCGTGGTAGGCCCGTGGCCGTTGTGCCGATGCTGGCGGACTCTACAAGCTGCATTGCTGCCAGCTATGAAGCCAAGGCCTACGGGGTTAAAACAGGAACCAAGGTTGGCGACGCCCGCAAGATGTGCCCAGGCATTGTCTTTGTCCCCGCCCACCACAGCCATTATGTGAAGTATCACCATGCAGCCTTGGTCTCCATCGAAAAATGCATTCCCATCCACAGTGTCTGTTCCATTGATGAAATCTGCTGCGAATTGACGGGGTCACAAAAAAATTTAGAAAAAGCCCAACGCCTTGTTGAAACCATTAAGGCCACTCTTCGCGAAGACCTCGGTGGCAGCCTGACGGTTTCCATTGGATTGGGTCCTAATATTCTTTTAGCAAAAATGGCCGCCGATATGAAAAAGCCCGACGGAATGACATCCATTGAATTGCAAGAACTTCCACAAAAACTCCATCAACTGAAACTCAGGGACATCCCTGGCATTGGCCAAAAAATGGAATACCGCCTGAATCAAAAAAATATTTTTACCATGGAACAATTTTTAAAACTTTCAGAACAACAGATGAGGGCTATTTGGGGAAGTCTTGTTGGCGCACGCTACTATAGACTTTTGAAAGGCGAATCCATTCAAGTTCTTCGTGGAAGTCAAAAAAGCATTAGTCATGAACACGTACTCCCACCGAAAGAAAGAAATTTTCGTGACACCTATGTGGTTCTGCAAAAATTGATCAACAAAGCCGCGCTTAGATTACGAAGATCAAAATGGATGGCTAAAAGAATGATGGTCAGCATTCGTTATTTAAATCAGACCAAATGGAAAGAAGAATTTATTTTACACGAAACCCAGGACACGGGTTTATTGATAAAAAAAATGACCGAAGGACTTCGTCGCTGCCCGAAAGAGGCCCGCCCACTAAAAGTGGGCATCACGCTTTATGATTTTGTCCCCGAATCAGAACATCAACTTTCTTTTTTTGAAAATGATAAAAAAAATAAATTTTTTAAAGCCGTCGATGCCATCAACGAAAAGTACGGTAAGGACACTGTTCATTTAGCTTCGTTGCACAATCACTTAGGTTCTGCACCCACACGAATCGCTTTTAGTCGAATTCCAGAGCTAGATGAGCTGGATGAAACAGCCGAAGTTTAGGCTAGATAAAAATATCTATAGTAAATTCATAACTACAAAAACGAAAACACTGGCAGGTCTTTTTCACTGACCAACATCACAGAATAATGCGGCGGCAAAAACCAGCTGATGGCCTCTGCAATTTGCTGATGTTCATTCGCTGGTGGATTTCCCAGGGACTCGATAGAAAAAGCGAGATCGAAATTTTTTTGATCTTCAGAAATCATCGAAAGCTTCACGGCATGCAATCCTTGATCACGAAAAAATTCTTTTAAAATTTGACGGACATACTTTGGCAAAAATTCTTCACTCGGGTCAGCATAGCCAATTCCGTTTTCATTGCTCAAAAGCACAGCCCCCGCTTTGCGAGAAGCATCTATCGGCTTGTAGAAAAAGCCAGATTCACGAAAGCTCCAAATCATTCCAAAAGTAAAAACATAGTCTGGGTATTCTTTGCGTGGATTTAAAACCAAACCCACCCCACGAGTAGACAGCCAATTTAAAATTTTTTGCACAGACTCGGGATCTTTCACCGCTTGGTCTTCAGCCACTTCAGACTCTGCCAAAAGATAGGGCCAACCATCGGGCCCCTGCTGGGGTTGTTCGAAAAGTAAATGAACATGGCCATCACAAAAGCTTTTAAAAAATTGGTTTTCCCAAGATTGGTGACGGTCTTTTTCAGGTGTCGCTAGAAGTTCTGCCAATGTCATGACAAGCTCATATTTCACAGACACTTTAAAGACAAGCAGAAGTTACTTTTTTAAAAATTAGTTTTTAAAGGCCCAATGTCAAAATTGAAATCAGCGCCAGTAAAGCGGGAAGCCCTTGGATGATGACAATTCTTTTGTTCACTGAATAGCCCCCGTAAAGGGCTGCTGCAAGCACACAAACTAAAAAGAAGGTCGCCAGTTGAATTGCGAAGTGATCCTCTGGATGTAACAATGACCAAACAAGGCCCGCCGACAAAAAACCATTATAAAGCCCTTGATTTGCAGCTAGAACCGCCGTCTGTTGGGCCTGCTGTTCACCCATGCGAAAAATTTTTCGCCCCAGCGGTTTAGTCCACAAAAACATTTCAAGTATCAGAAAGTAAAAATGTAAAATGGCCACAAAGAAAATTAAAATTTTTGAGATCATGTTTTAATCATGAATCATATTTTTAGATTAGGCTATAAAAGACTACGCCAGCATGCCATCTGCCAAAACCCATGGGTTTTCAGCCCACTCCCTGGCTTTTCAACTGTACATGCTGGAGCCGGAAAAATTCTATCTTAGTCTAGCAATTCCTTAAGAATTTTAATCACTAATAAAATCAGGACTAAAATATGCTTAAGTATCTTAAAAAAACGCCGAACAAACAAATAGGTGACTTGTTTATCCGCCATAACGACCTCCGATCTTTAAATTCGGATTCGGGCAAAAAAGAACGCGATGCTGACGTAGTCAGACATCGCGTTTGCAATTTTAAGACCTGCCGATCAATTCATTTTCATTTAAACTTTTTCAAGCAAGATTGTTGTACAATTTTAACTTAATAAGTCATTGC
>DGYJ01000071.1:1302-1861 GCA_002396665.1 Bdellovibrionaceae bacterium UBA5009 | reverse complement strand
CAAATAACAATAAGGAGTAAACGTGAAAACATTAGTATCAATATTCATTGCAATATTTGGACTTTCAGCCAAGGCCCACCTTAAAGTTGGAACCTATCAAGGACAAACACCCCAAGGCCAAGCTTGCTCTATGCAAATTACAAATGTTTATATGGAAAACAATCAGCAGCACCCTTTGAATGAGCGTGCCCAGATTCAAATCGGAGCAAAAGAATTAGCCGCTTTGCAGTTCACAGTTCAACATCCACCTGTGATTGACCTGCAATCCATGACAGCAGCTTTTAATCATGACATGTTCACTGGAATCATTCCAACAGCGGTTGGGGCCAATGCTTTGGTTGTAAAAATGGTCCATGAAACAAACTTTGAAGGACCGACAGAATTTCATTTGGTACAACACGAGTACAAAGCCAATAAACGCAGCCTTGTGTCTTGCTTGAATATAAAATTGGTCAACGCAAGATAAGTTTTTTTACAAAAGCAAAAACGAAAAAAGCGATCACTTATTGATCGCTTTTTTTATTTCCGAAGTTTAAAAAACCTCACGTCATTTTGGGGG
>DGYJ01000071.1:0-1066 GCA_002396665.1 Bdellovibrionaceae bacterium UBA5009 | reverse complement strand
TTGTTATTAACCACACGTCCTCCAGTTGTTGTTTTGTGTACCAAGCGAGTTTCGAACCTCTTGCGTCAGGCCTGATCTAACAAGCTTTCTAACGTCGGTACATCAATACATTCGGCCTGTTTTATAGAAACTAAATAGGCTATTTTGAGACTCTTGACGATTCTCAGAGCGAGACCCGTTAAGTGGCTAAAACAAGAGCCTATTCTCAATATGAAAATAAATGATTTTTTTCCTATTGAATTTTTTATTTTCTACATATCACCTTGACGAATTTCCATTCCTACATGAAAACCACTACTGACGGGGGTTCCATGGCTTCATTCTTTTTTCAAATTCTTAATCAAGTCGTATTCTTCACACTGATTTCTGGATTCTCATCGGTGGCCATAGCACGCCCCCAGCCAAACCCTACAGGCTCCACAATTGCTTGTGAAAAGGATATGTCCTTTTCACAATGGCTAACCGGTTTTAAAGCCGAGGCCCTCGCTGAAGGAATTTCAGAGTCTACATTTGCAAACGCACTACCGTACATGAAAGTAGATCCTTCTGTTTTAAAAAAAGACCGCGCCCAAGGTGTTTTTGCACAAACGTTCTTAGAGTTTTCTGATCGCATGGCTTCGGAAACAAGACGCACTCAAGGGATTAAAAGAATCACAACGACCTATAAAAATATATTTGAAAAAATTGAACGCGATTTCGGCGTCCCGGCTGCACCCATCGTTTCTTTTTGGGCTCTAGAGAGCGACTTTGGTACATTCACTGGGAATTTTTCAACATTCGCTGGGATTACAACATTGGCCTATGATTGCCGTCGCGCGGACTTCTTTCGCAGCCAATTGATTGATGCTTTAAAACTTGTTCAACGTGGTGATTTAAGTCCATCGCAAATGATCGGAAATTGGGCTGGCGAACTAGGGGCCACTTAATTCATGGCCACAGACTACCTTGAGTCTGGCGTCGATTATGATGGCGACGGCAAAGTGAATTTGATCAAAAGCACTCCCGACACTCTGGCTTCTTCGGCGAATTTCCTTCTTAAAAAAGGTTGGGTGCGTGGGCAGCCTTG
>DGYJ01000115.1:76424-77632 GCA_002396665.1 Bdellovibrionaceae bacterium UBA5009 | reverse complement strand
AAGGGGCTTACGCGTTTTGAAAAAACTGGGTCAGTTAAAAAGTTTAAACCCTTCAATTGAATAAGATGTGTAGCATGGTTGATAAATGTTGTAACGATCTGACGTTCTTCAACAGTTGTTGCCACTTGGGGCTGTGCCGTGTTTTCGACATTTTCAGGCCACTTCGCAGATTCTTTAGTTAATTGCCATTTCAAAACATCGAAAAGACTTTTATTCACCTGTGCATTTGGATTCACAAAAGTTGATCCATTGAAGTGATCAGATTTTGGATAATTCATCGAAGTACAACCTCCAATGGCCACGACAGAGATGGAAATTTTTAATAGGGATTTAAAGGCCATTGCTGCTCCTTAAGAAAATCTATCATCAGCATGATGAAAGCACAATATTGTGAAAGTACAATGTTTGGTGTGACCTGGATAAAATGCATTTTGGCAAATTACTCAAAATATTTTAAGACGATGGGCTCAACCCAATCAATAAATGCCCGAACTCTTTTTGCTAAAAATCTTTTTTGTGGATATACAATTTTAAGTTGAACAGATTGGGCGCGAAATTTTGGCAAGACTTCTACTAGATCGCCAGAGTTCAGTAATTTTCGAATTCCTGGCTTTGGATTTTGACAAATCCCGAGTCCCGCCAAGCACGCCGCCCTGTAAGAGTCGATATTTGATACAGTAATGATGCTTTTCATTTTGATTTCGCGAATTTTATCGCCATCAAAAAATTCAAAATTTTCTGGTTTGCCCCCAAACGACTGCACATACTGAATGAGCTTATGATTTTTTAAGTCATCTAAGTTTTTGGGCTTGCCGAATTTTTTCAGATAAGCAGGGCTTGCCACATTCATTATGTCCAGTTGACCCAAGACATGTTCAGTCAGTCCAGGTTCTGGTTGGCCACCAACTCGTATAGAACAATCGATTCCTTCACGAATAAGATCTAATTTTCTATCCGAGCCAACAAGCTCGATCTCGATATCTGGATACATCTCTAAAAATTTTGGCAGTTGGGGAACGACAACATCGCGGGCCATAATATTTGTCATATCAATGCGAATTTTCCCTTTGATATTTTGGTTCCCGACCTGGAACATGGATTCCATTTCTTCAACATCACTTAAAATGTCTTTGCATCTTTCCAGAAAAGAAAGGCCTTCGGTTGTTAAGCTGACTTTTCGAGTTGTGCGATTTAAAAGTTTAACCTGG
>DGYJ01000115.1:56890-76261 GCA_002396665.1 Bdellovibrionaceae bacterium UBA5009 | reverse complement strand
TAACCTGGGCCACGGATTCGAGGTCTTGGACAGCCGTCGTTGCAGTTGCTTTTGGTATGTTCATTTGTTCTGCTGCTTTTGTAAAACTTTGAAGTTCGGCTACTTTTACAAAAATTTTCATCGAATTGTGCTTGTCCATGGATTCTCCAATTGTTCGTATAAAACGAATAGTTAATTCATTTTTTAGCTATTTATCAATTATACCAAACAGTCTAAACTGAAAGCAATTCAAACAAAGGAGAGCCCTGTGAAAGTGGCAATTATTACTGGTGGCAGTCGTGGAATTGGAAAAAGCATTGCATTGAATACTGCACTACGCGGTGTTGGAATTATTCTGACATATAAAAGTGGTAAAGACGAGGCCCAATCTGTCGTCAGCGAAATTCAGAGCAAAGGCGGTAAGGCCATTGCATTACAACTTGATTCTGCAAAAATAAAATCATTTTCTGAATTTTCAGAGCTTGTTAAGAAATCATTAAAAAATGAATTCGGAACAGAGACATTTGATTTCTTGGTGAACAATGCTGGAATTTCTGGCCAGCGGGGTTCAATTTTAGAAGCGACAGAAGAGGGCTTCGATGAGCTGGTCAATGTGAACTTAAAGGGACCATTTTTTTTAACTCAGAAGTTAATTCCACTACTGGCGGATGGTGGGCATATCGTGAATATTTCATCAGGCTTAGCGCGGTTTGCATTTCCAAACACTGCAATTTATGGATCTTTAAAGTCTGCGCTTGAAGGATTTACACGCTACTTTGCAAAAGAGTTTGCATCCCGAAAAATACGAGCAAATTCGGTCGCGCCAGGTGCAGTGGATACAGAGTTTGGCGGTGGAAAAGATTCAAGTATGAAAAAGCATTTATCTGAAATGACAGCCCTTGGTAAAATTGCCGACGCTGAAGACGTGGGACTTTTTGTCGCAAGCCTATTAACCGATGATAGTCGATTTCTTAATGCCCAAAGAATTGAATTGTCCGGCGGATTTTATATTTAGTTAAAATTACCCTGCCTTGTTCTGACATAGAGTGTTTTTGTGTGACAGGGATATGAATTGTAATTTTAGATTATGAGTAAATCATTTCTAAAAAAAACAAGGCGGGGTGGTATGGCAAGATTTGTTGATGGATTCGTTATTCCAATAAAAAAGAAAAAAATTTCTCAGTATAAAAAACTAGCAAAACTTGGATATAAAGTTTGGATGGAGTATGGCGCTTTAGACTATTACGAATGTGTCGGTACAGATTTGAAGCTACCGTGGGGTATTACTTTTCCTAAAATGTGCAAATTAAAAAAAGATGAAACTGTGATATTTGCATTTATAGTCTACAAATCCAAAAGGCATCGCGATTCAATTAATGCCAAAGTTCATCAAGATCCGCGGATGAAAGAGTGTAATTTCGAAATGCCCTTTGAAATGAAACGTTTTGCCGTTGGTGGATTTGCTGCACTGGTTCACTCTAAATAAGTTTTCTATAGAGCTATCCCAGTGCAGACTTTTTATAAGTTATAACTTATAACTAAAAGCTTGTTCTGAAGATTAGAAGTAACTAGAGCAATGAATTGATGTTCATTCCGCCATCCACATTAAATTCGCTACCCGTAATAAACGAAGCCTTGTCTGAAGCAAGAAAGACGACAAGGTTGGCGACCTCTTCAGTTTGGCCAAATCTTTTCAGTGGAACTCGATTTTGAATAAGTTGTGAAAAGCCTTCGATTTGTTCTTTGGGCATACCGGTTTTACTAAAGATTGGTGTATGGATTGGGCCTGGGTTAACCGAATTGATTCGAATTTTTCTTGGAGCAAGTTCAGTCGATGCGGTTCTTGTGTAGGAATTCAAAGCCGCTTTTGATGCCGAATACACAGCAGAATTTGCCATTCCTGTGTAGGCACTGATGGATGACAAATTAATAATCGAAGCGCCATCATTCAGAATTGGTAGGAACTTTTCCACAGTGAATAGGGCCCCTTTGAAGTTGATATCCATGGTGCGATCAAACATTTCTTCAGTAATTTGTCCAAGGGGGGCTGCTTCGAATACCCCGGCATTAACGAACAAAACATCAACTTTGCCGAATTCTTTTTTAACGACTTCAACAAGTTTATCTGTCTCGCTGAGTTTGCTTGCATCGGCCACAACCCCAAGCACACCAAGTTCATCGGCGGCCACTTTAACCTTATTGGCATCGCGCCCTGTGATGACGACTCGGGCCCCGTTTTCTTTAAATTGTTTTGCTGTTTGATAACCTATGCCGCTATTGCCACCTGTTACGACGGCCACTTTACCATTTAATTCTTTATTCATTTTTTAATCTCCATTTTTTTATTTATTAATGTATCTAACATAGATACGTTATAAGGACATATTTTCTAATTGCAATCATTTTTGATACAATTAGCTTGTAGGTTACTAGGGACTGTAGTAAGTGACTGAAAGGTAAGTAATTATGGTTGATACAAAATTTTCAGTTTCGGTCCATTTGATGACAACTTTAGCCTATAACTTTGGGCGACTGACGAGTTCAGATGAATTGGCCACAGGCTTAAGAACCAATGCTAGTTTCGTTCGCAAATTAGTTGTTTACTTGTCTGATGCTGGGCTCATCGAGTCTGTGCGTGGAAAAAGTGGGGGACTAAGACTTGCTTTGCCAGCGAAAAAAATCACCTTAGACAAGATCTATGATGCCGTCGCCGGTCATAAAATAATTTGCGTGCCTGATAAAACGGCCTATAAGCAATGTGCAGTCAGTTGTATTATGAGCGATTTGCTTAAAAAAATTTCAGATAGTATCGAACATTCGGCCCGTCAACAACTTTCAAAAACAAATCTTCAAGATCTGCTTTCTGAAATTAAATAATCCAAAAGTTTAAAAGTTGCAGTGTTAGTTTGTGTAGGGGAATCAATCCACTCTATGTCTGAAAATTTTGAAAAAATTTCCAGTTGTCTGTCTTTGTACAGCAAACATTTTTGTAGAATTTCATCTTTAGCCTGTTCAAGCGTTAAAATACCCTCAATATATCCGATTGTTGGTATTGCAAAGTGGCATTCTTTGATTAAATAGCTTTTTTTGTATTTGACCATATTTAAAATTAACTCTTGTGCTAAGCCATTGGCAAAAGCCTGCTCAATTCGATTTTTGTACTTGGTGGTGATGTCTTCATTTTTTGCGAATCGAAGGCCAATGATTTTGTCAAAAATTTTTTGTTTTTCATTGAATTCTAACATATGCGGAACATAAACAGTGGATCCTCCCTCGATGACAACGTCTTTTCCAAAGGAAAAAACTTCTTTAGATTTGTCGACGATCATTTTTGTAAACAAACTGGCAGGATAAGACTCTTCTTCTGGATCGAGCAATTCATAAAAATGACGATGAATTCCCTGCTCAGTAAGTGTGTCCTGTAGGCCTGTCGTGATTGGAAAATTTTTATAAAGATAGGTTCTGTCTGCATTAATAACATCGGCCCCTGACCTTCTTGCTAAATTATATGCAAATTTAGTTTTTCCAACTCCGTTGGGTCCTATGACAAGTATTGCTCGACTCATATGTTATTCTTTGCTCGTAAAGCGAGTGCATTTTCAAGTTGAACGGTCGGGTACTTAATATTTCTTAACGGGCAGTGAAGTCCACACATCGAACAAATCTTAGGGTCTCCTTCTAGCGGACCAAAAAGATTAATTCCTGTAGTGCACTGATTTGATTGGTTCTGAAATCGAGACTCGTGGTTCAGAGTTGATGGGTCTTGATGAAACAAATTCAGATTATGTTTTAAAACAAGAACTGTATCGACACCTTTTTTCAAGGAATCAAAAGTTGGAAGCCGAATGTGTTCATCACTTGTCAGGAGAAGGTGCGTATGAATTTTCTTTTTTCCGTGTAAAATCGATGCCCCGACAATGGATGAAAGGTCGTCAAATGCATTTGTAGCATCTGTGATCAAAGGCCCCATGACGCAAATTTGCTGATTTTGAATAGCTTCAACAAAAGTATCAAGAAGTGACGAATCAATGTGCCCGCCACATTCTAATATGTATTCATTTTTATCTACTCCTTGCTTTGTCATAAAGTCAGTAATGAAGGAAAGCTCTTCAAGCCATAATTTGCTGGTCTTTGACTCGGCAACACGTCCTGGCCTTAGCGAAGTTCCAACAAATAGCTCGCAGTTATTTTTTCTAATAAATGATATGATCTCTTGAAAGTCTGCAAAGTGGGGGTTTTCTAGATTTTCTTTTGCAAGGCCATGGAGGAAGTTACCTGCTCTGGAGTTAATTATAAATTCCTGTTTGATCGCATTTTGAATTTGAAATAGAGGAGTCAAATGAAGGGTGAAACACCGAATTCCGTAGGCATACTGCTCTTTCATGATTTCAAGCAAACTTCTTTGTGTCAGAACACTGTCGTACAAAGGGACTGTGCAAAATTTAGTGTTTTTGTGATCAAGTTGGTGGATGAATTCGAGCAAGAGCTTCTTTTTTTCAGGAACCAAAGATATTTCAGAAATATAATCGACCTGTCGGCTTAAGGCATACTGAATTTTTTTCATTTCAATTTCAACATCATCTGATCTATTCGAACAGCCCACATTCACTTTGACCTTCATAAAACCCCTTTTTGTTTGTTCATTGACTTCCGAGGGGGTTTAATCGAAATAATAAGTTCAAACAAGTGAATTAAACTTACATTGAAAGATCAAAATATGAACTTATATAATCTTAAAATATTTGCAGACACGGCTAGGCTTAGCAGTATGCTAAAAGCTTCAGAGCTCAACAACTTAAGTCGACCAGCTGTCAGCCAGGCGATTAAAAAATTGGAAATGGAATTGGGCGTAGATCTTTTAGTCCACCAGCGTCGATTTGTTGAGCTAACAGCTGCAGGGAGACTGTTACTAAAAAAGTCTGAAGTCCTGCTGTCTGAGGCTGAAAAAATCACCTTACAATTAAGACAAGGAAAAGGCCCTCTTGTTCAAAATTTCAAAATTGGTTCTTCGCGTACTTTAGCCACGTTCAATCTACCAAGTGTATTGCAGCTTCTACGCCAAGAATATTCAGACATTTCTATACAAGTTCAGATGGCAAACTCGGGCTCGTTAATTCGAAAATTAGAAAATCGTGAACTTGATTTGGCATTCATGATTGGCGATGAAAATCTTGAAGATGCAAAACATACGGTCGTTGGAAGTGGACACTTTGTGCTGGTTAAGCCCAAATCTAAAAGCGAAGATGAAGTGACCTATGCTTTAACTGAAAAAAGGCCGGAAACTGAAAGACTGCGAGTTCTTTATGAAAGAACACATAGTAAAGCCTTGCCAGTCTTTGCAGAAATACACAGTTGGGACGCGATTTTACACTGTGTCCATGAGGGGATTTGCGGTGGACTGATACCTGACTTCTTGCTATCGGCAAAACCGAATAAAGTGAATGCTTCATATTCAGTTGTGATTCCAAAAGTCTTTCCCTACGAAATTAAAGCCATCCATCTATCTTCAAAATCGAATGATCCACTGATCAGAAGTTTTATATCTGGTTTTAAAAAAATGAAATCATGAATAATCAAATCATTTCTTTGTTTTATTCTAATTAGGATCGACATATCGCAGTGGGTCCATGCTTTGATAGGCTTTTGAATGCTTGTCAAAGGCCTTGAAATCGTTCAATTTCATATTCAAAGATCAACAAATTATAACTAAACCAACGAGGTTCACGATGAAAATACTTAAGGCTTTGCTTGTCTTATCAACATTTATTGGGGGGCAGGTTTTTGCTGGGGCAATTTTTGATTTTCGCTCTGATATTCTAAGTAACTCAAAATATTCTGATGCGAACAATAACGATGTTCGTGCGCAATCTTACTTTGTGATTTCAAGAGCGCGCTTTAGAATGAGCGGTAACTTCAATGAGACATTAAGTTACGACGCTCGAATGAATCTGCTGAATGCGACAGACACAAAAGGTGATGATGGGGCCTCAAAATTTTTAAATTTTGCTCAATTAAGCCAAAAAATTGATGATGCGAACGTTCTGACTTTTGGAAAATTAGCAGATTTGGGAATCGGCGGCTGGGAAGGGCAAACTAGCACTGGCGATATGTACATGACATCAATGTCTTTTTATCAACCTTATTTGGTTGGTGGACGCTTTGATGCAAAAATGGATAGTCATTCGCTTACAGTTTATTTAGTGAATGGCGGAGAAGCTGGCAGTTCAAGTAATCCAATAGCTTCAGACAAAACACAGACCCGCGTGGGCACTGGGGTAACCTATAAAGGTGGTTTTGCAGAGAAAACAATAAATCTTATCGCAAGTCTTCACTCGCTACCAACTCCGGCAGCGGCAAGTGCGCCTTATCAAGATCAAAATAATAATTATGCGGCTGTTGGTTTACAATACAAGACTGACGTGTTGAATGCTTCGTTGGATTTGGTTGGTAATACCTACACAGGCCAGGGGACTTTAGCAAATACAGATGCAACTAAAAATTCGGCTGTTTTGACAGCCAAATACATTGTCGGCAATTGGATTCCTACTCTTAAATTGGACTCAAGCACAATTAAAAATGTGGCAGGTGTTGCCAATGGATATTACGAGTCCGACAATGCTGCGACATCAAGCTCAAGCCCTACAAAGCTTTATGGTGTGACTTTGCCAAACACGACAGCGTACACAAACACGGTGACACAGGTCGCATTGGGGACAGAGTACAAACCAAAGATGGATGAAAACTTTCGCTATCATCTTATGCTTGTAAGCAAAGCGACAACATTTGATTCTTCAATTGCGACCGCAAACAATAAAGTCAGCGAAGTTAAAGTCATTGCTGGCGTTAGAATTTTGGCTGATATTTTAAAATAATTTTTAAATTTCAAAAAAATGGAAGATCACAGTTCTTCAGAAAATATTTTTTCTGTGATCTTCCAAAATTTTTCTTGTTTTCTAGCAATCACAAACGACGGCAAACGAAAAAGTTTTTGATATCGAATGACATCGGCAGGGGTTTGCAGTTCAACGGCCAGTTCCGGTCTGCGCAAATGAGATCTTAAAAAATTTATATTAAACTTTTTAATTGCCGATGGATTATTAAAAAAATGTGCTTCGCTAACATACTGGGCATCGAAATCATAGTAGCGAATTTCTAGATAAGGATTTGAATTTTTATCTTTGCGTTCTTCAAAAGTAATGCGATCTGGTGTTAGGACATGGGAATTTTTTGAAAGCTTGGCTTGTTTTAACTTGGCATCGGCATCAATAAGAACAGCATCGCATTTTTCGCAGGATTTGGCTGTAATATCGTTTTCTGATCCACAACTGTGGCAAATTTTAAAGCGAAAGCGAAATCCACAGGGTTTAATTTCAAATGTTTTGGGATCTTCAATGGCCCCACGGCATTTTCTGCCAAAGTGTTCGATGATTTCACCATCATGATCAACGAGGCCCCAAAAATCATTTTCAAAATCGCAAACTGGACAAGGTATCCTGACCGGGACAGAATTTTTTGAAGGTCTTTTATCGCTAATTTCCGGCGCGTAAATGTCATGACCCATACCTGTGTAATCCAGAATATAGCAGTCTTTTTTATCACCAGAAAGTCGTAGCCCACGGCCAACAATTTGTTGATACAAACTGTTGGATTCCGTCGGGCGTAAAATGGCGATGACATCCACGTGTGGGGCATCAAAGCCAGTCGTCAGAACAGAGACATTGACCAGGTATTTAAATTTTTTCTTTTTAAAGTCTTCGACAATTTCATTTCGAATTTGAATATCGGTATCCCCTAAAACGACCCGAGCCTGATCTTTTGGCAAATAACCCATGATTTCTTCTGCATGACGAACTGATCCGCTAAAGATCATCACCCCTTGGCGGTTGTAACGTTCAGTGATGTCGATAATGTTTTTAATTATTAAAGGAGTCAGCCGTTTTTGGCTTTTTAAAATTTCTTCAATTTCTGCGGCCGTGTACCAACGATCTTTTTCTGTGAGCTCTGAAAAGTCATAGCAAGTGACGGGGATGTCCACCTTGATCGGTGTGGTCAAAAATTTATTTTTAATCATATAGGACAAAGGAAGTTCATAGACACAATTTTTAAAAAATCTTTTCTGCTCTGTTTTTAGTTCGCCGTTGTGAGAGTATTCGTAAATCCAACCCATGCCTAAACGAAATGGTGTGGCCGTAAGTCCCAAGATACAGAGTTCTGGATTGCGATCCCTTAACTTTTTGATGACTTCTTGGTACTGAGTTGACCCTTCTTCGGCAACACGGTGACATTCGTCGATAACTAGCAATGAAAAGTTATTAAAAAAATCATCAGGTGCGCGGGCCACCGATTGGACGCTGCCAAAGATGGCCTTTTGATCCCAATCTTTTTTACCAAGGCTGGCCGAAAAAATTCCAGCTTCTAGGCCGTAGCTTTTATATTTTTCGTAGTTCTGTTCGACCAATTCTTTCACGTGGGCCAAAATTAAAACCCGGCCTCTGGCAATGCGAGCAAGTTCGGCAATAACTAAGCTTTTTCCTGCCCCTGTAGGCAATACAATCACGGCAGGTTCGCGCTGCTTTTGAAAATACTTGATTGTATTATTAACAGCTTGTTGCTGGTAGTCCCGAAGTTTGTACATGGGAATATATTATTGATATTACAAAATTTTGCACTTAGAAAATTGAATTTAAGAATGAATATGGTTTTAATCGATTCATTGATAAATCATTAGTGGACAATAATTTTTTAAACTGAAAGAATAATTTATATCATAAAAAATGAAAGGTGCATTTTATGTTGAAAAAAATTATGCTAGCTCTTTGTGCATTTGTAGCAATTATCCTTATCGTTCCGATGTTTCTTTCGTCCCATTTTTCGATGTCTCGATCGGTTGAAATTGATGCTCCGGTAACCCTTGTTTTTGAAAAGTTGACTGATCTTAATGTTTACGACAAGTGGAATCCATTCCCAGAAGGGGATCCAACTAACAAAACTGAAATTACTGGTTTGGGACAAGGTTCTTTTTTGGTTTGGACGGGTCAGAAGACTGGTTCTGGCAAAATGACCATTTCACAAGTTGAGCCTTTGCAAAAAATCAGCGTCAAAATGGAATTTTATAAACCAATGCAAGGCGAAGGTGTTGTTAACTGGCTGACGAATTCAAAGTCTGAATCTAAAACTGAATTGATTTGGACATTCGATCAAGAGCTTCCCTATTTTAATCGCTATTTTGGTTTAATTATGGAATCTATGATGGGTAAGCGCTTTGAAAAAGGTCTTATCAATTATAAAAACTTGATTGAAAAAGAGATTCCAAAAAATTAATTTTTTAAATCTTCAATTTTTTGTATTTCTGCAGTCATTGGATTGTATTTGACCCTGACTTTGACTGCAGTTTTGCTTCTTGCTTCCAAAAAATCGCGAATTTGGATGTCAATGCTTTGCTTTTTTGGAAAGCGGTAAAAAGCAGAATGCTTTGAAAATAAAATTAAAAATTCTTTCTGGGATTCGATAAAGCGAACGACCGATTCATTAAATTCGGCTGTCGATGAGCTTTTGACCTCATAGCCTTTAAATTGCGCTGCAGTAGCATGTTTTGAACATCCTAGAATTATAACTATTAGAACAAAAATGAAAGACTGTAAAAATTGACCCATTACCTTGCCCCGTCTTTGAATTGTTGCAATTGGTCTGTTCGCTGTCGGTGCTGTTGGTATTCACCTTGTTCATTTCCCGTTGGGTTTCCTTCTTGCGGGCAATCTGCAATATCAAGTCGACATCGCATGAACTTCATCATTTGTTCAGCATCATCCACATCCATAAGGTCCCAAGCTGTTCTATTTTCTTCATGACTTCTTGGATTGTATTGATATCTCGAGCCATAGTACAAAGCCGTTAAGGATGGCTTGTAGTCTTTGGTTTCGTAAAGAATCTTTTTCTTCCACTCTTCAACACTTACAGGGTGGTCAAAGAGGCTTGGGTCAAAAACATTCAGTGTTTGTTTTTTGTTTTGATCCTCAACATAAACAACTGTTGCGACATGCCAGCCCCATTTATTTAAAGGGAAAAATGAATTTTCAATTTTTGCTTGAAGATTTCCTTCAGCAAAAATTTTACCCATAAATATTTTTTCGTCTTCGGCCATTAGGGCCATACCCGTGGCTCTTGCGTAGCAACCTTCGATCGAAAACTGAAATGGAATTTTTTTATTGGATGACATTTTTTTAAACAGGGCATCTGCTTTTTCTTTTGTTAAAACTGATATGGATATTGATTTTGGCTCTTTATTTTGTTTTGAAAAGCCATTTTGTAGATTTGCTAAAAGCTCTGCAAACGAGAAAACGCAAATTGAAAATAAAAAGACGAAGAGTGTTTTTTTTACTCCACTCTATCGTCTTTTCAGATATAAATTTCTATGGTCTTTGGTCTAGTTTGCTTGATCTATTTTTACTTATAGATTTTCGATATAGGCTTCTAATTTATCAAACGATCCTGTCCAACCCATGGTCATTCCAGTTCTACCATTGATAAATGTTTGAAGTTCTTCTGCAGTATAATCTCCGACAACTTCCCAGGTGATGGTCACGCGGGTTTCATTGGGTCCTTCGGATGCCAATTGTACTTTTGTGAGCATTGTTTCAGGCCAAGTCGGTGCCATCGGATGACGGGCAGGTTTTTCATTTTCATCACAGAACTGCTGTGTGTAAATGATCAGATCCGGCCGAGAGACTTCAAGATACTTCGCTCTTCCATACATTTTAACACCGGCATCATTGGACATCATATAAAAAGTACTTCCTCCGGGTTTAATATCGGCCTTGAAAAATGTCATCGTGAAGCCAGTTGGCGGCAACCATTTTTCAAAATGCTTTCGATCAGTCCACACATCAAAAACTACTTCAATGGGTGCATTAAAGCTGCGGTTGATAACAAATTGTTCTTTGCCAGAAGACTCTTTCGAAAGATATTCAGCCAAGCGATCCCAAGTTGAATTTCCATTGGCTTGCTTAATGTGTTTTTTGATTTCAATTGCGGCTTCGGCAGAGGCCACAGCCATGGTCATTTCCATTTCAGTTTTGCCTTTGACTTCGTGGAACAAAACTGTGACACGAAAAAGTGGTGGTTGATCATCGTTGCCACCATGGTCATAAACTAGTTTCGAATACTTTTCGACTTCGTAATAAATTGTATTGTTTGGATAATTAACGCCATCGGGTCCATGCATGGTGTATTTCCAATGCCCGCCAACACGAAGGTCTTTGCTATGAGTTGTAATTGTAAAACCGCGAGGCCCCCACCACATGGCTGCTTTTTTAGGATCAGTCCATGCCTCCCAGACATCTTTGACTGGGGCATCATAGATTCGGTTAATATAAATTTCGTTGGGCTTATTTTTTTTTGCCATGTTTTTTCCTTTTCGATTTTTTGGCATCGGTGATTGTTTTTAAATATTCTTCAAGACGATCAAAGCTTTCTTCCCAGTACTGACGATATTGCTCCATCCAGGCGCTGGCGTCTTTAAGGGGGGCGCCATTAATTTTGCATGGACGCCACTGGGCCTCTTTAGTTTTTATAATCAGACCTGCATTTTCTAAGACCTTAAGATGTTTAGTGATGGCCGGGAGGCTCATGTCCTTAAGGAAGGGCTTTGCCAAGTCAGAAACATTGGCATCACCCTGTGAGAGTCTAGAGAGCATGGCCCGACGAGTGGGGTCAGAGAGCGCCGAAAATGTCAGACTTAATTGATCATTCATATTTTACCTATCAGTTAATTAACCAATAAGTTAAATATAAAATAAAAAACAAAATTCGTCAACTGACACTTTAAGGTTTAAAAAAGTGTCTTAATTTTAAACACTTAGAATGATTTCTCGGGTTTAAGTTTTATTTTTGAATTCCGAAACAATGTAAATGACGGGAATAGATAAGCATTTGAGTAGATTCAACCTGGGTTTCCCCTTTTGCATTTTATTGGTTCTTTTTACGGTCTTTAATCCAGTCCATTCGCTGGCCAAAGAGACCACGTCTTTGCCGACCTCTGGTCGAAGTGTTTCGATGTCAATTGAGCCCTACGAAAAATATGTGAAACGTTCGACAAAATTTTTTAAAGAAAAAGAATGCCATGTCAAAAGCAAGAGCTGTCCATTTCCATTTTCGTATTATGATGTAAAGTATGCGTTTAAATATAAGGATCCTGCAACTGGGTATACAGAAAATGTTCCCGCTGGTTCTGTGATTAAAGTCAATGCCAAGGGAATTATGATTTTACCCCTTGGGAAATCATTTATCACTTTGCCGATTCCGACAGAGCAAGATGTTGTCAAAAATGGTGTTCAGACCTCGAGACCCCAAGGGACAATTTTAACAGAATCTATTTTATTTAAAGATGAAGTTTGTAAAGCAAAGGATGGCTGCACAGCCAACGGGTTGATGGCTGGAACTACTCGACGTCGTTTCGAAGACAATGACTTTATGGTTCAGCGCGGGACGCGTGATGATGGCAAAGAGCCTTCAATTGATAAAACCATCGCATGGCTTAAACCATATTTACAATGTGAGGACCATGATTTTTTAGTGAAACAAAAGGCAAATTTAATTGAAGCTTCTAAAAAATTTGGTGTCCCTGCTCCGATGCTGGCCTGCTTGATTGCTCGCGAATCCAAGTGGGATATCCGAGCTGATCAGTTTAATAGTTCCAAGGGAAGATACACTGGAACCTTTGTGGGATTACAACAGGCTAATGAGGCGGCGTTTGATACTATGAGGGGCACGCTTTCAGTTCAGCCAGGCGATTTGCAGTGGAAAAGCAATCGTTTTTTAGCTCAAAGAAATGCGTCCTATGGCAAGGCATGGCTTGAATACACGGGGCAATCTGATTTTGAGAACATGACCTCTAAATACATGTATGTTCCACGGGGTTCGTATTCAGCGGGTGGTCGCTTTCAGCGTTGTGAAATTCAAAACTACTCTGATGCTCAATTAAATCGGATTGCAAAACGATCAATAGGATTTGTGGCTGTTCATCTACGTCAAATTGTGGACAAAGAATTTCAAAGATTAGTTATTGAAGGTCGTAAAGAAGGAAAACCAAACTCAGAAAAACATGCTATTCAGATGTTTAATTCTAAATACAGTAAATATATTAACGCGGGTGCCATTGGTTACAATGCTGGTATCAATGCCGTTGATGAGTACATGCCAGACAATAGGCCCATTGAAGATGAAGTCAATTTCGCTAATTATCTACTGAAACGAACTTCGACGAAAAAACTAGCCGAAGTTAAACAATATGTTGGTTGGATTGACGATTGTGTTGATGGCCAATATCGTGCTGATCAAACAAAGCCAGCTGGTCCCGGCAATCCCGGCATACGTCCCCCAGGAAGTGGTTCTAATTTAGATATTCTAGAGGCCCCCTATGTGGATCCAAAAAATCCCAAAGTCTATACATGTAGTCCAAATGGATCAGCTCGAAAAGCATGCCCAGCAAACGCGAGAACAAGCTTGCCTTCAGTTGGTCGATCTTCTACACGGGCAAAGTCAGGCCCTTCGACAAAAGCTAAATCTGCGAAAAGTAAAACGACGAAATAGTACAAGAAAGCTAGTCATTGTTATAGCGCAAGCGAGCAAGTCATCCCTTGGCGACGGATTTATACTTTTTTAACGAATTCTGATTTTAAATTCATTGATCCGAAACCATCAATTTTGCAGGCGATATCGTGGCCATCGCCGGCGTCTGCTAGGCGAATGTTTTTTACTTTTGTACCACTCTTAACGACAGAAGAAGAGCCTTTTACTTTCAGATCCTTGATCACAGTAACAGTGTCTCCATCATTCAGAACATTTCCATGGGCATCGCGGATCAAGTTATCATGGGCTTTTTCTTCTGTGGATTCTTTCGAATCTGCGGCCATGGCGCTCCATTCATGGGAGCATTCAGGGCAGATCCAAAGATTACCATCTTCGTAAATATTTTCAGAATTGCATTTCGGGCAGTTTGTGGGATTTGTCATGGGACAAAAGCTAGCACAAAGTCTGGTCTTTGGCTACGAAACGATCAAAAAAGAGAGCGACCGTTATCTTTTTTTGTGCAAATATAACGAGCGTTAGATTTAATCATCGTAGTCACCGACGGACGATCCATAAATCGCTTTTTCATGAAAGGACATTTTGATGTTGTACCGATTTCAAATTGAACTTTCTGATGTGGATCGTGGAATTTATGAAAGTTTAGATTTTCGGGTTTCACAACACCCCTCAGAAACTGCACCCTATTTGCTGAGCCGAGTTCTGGCCTACACCTTAAGTTATCAGCAAGGGCTAGAGTTTTCACCCACGGGACTTGGGGATCCAGATGCAGCGGCACTTCGTCTTCAAGGCTTGAATGGAAATATTGATTTGTGGATAGAGATTGGAAATCCTTCGGCAAGAAAACTTCACAAAGCCAGTAAAGCCGCTAAACAAGTTCAAGTTTATACTTATAAAAATCCAGAAATTTTGCTGACCGAGATGCAAAACAACGAAATCCATCGACGTGAACAAATTCAAATTTTTGCATTTGAAGAAAAATTTTTAGATCAGCTAGAGGAAATTTTGGATAAAAGCAATCGCTGGTCAATTTTACATCAGCAGGGACAGCTTGATATCACAAGCCCCACGACGGCGATCATGGGTGCTGTGAAATCATATGCTCATGTTTAGTTTGATCTATAATTTTTTGAGGAGCTTTTAGCCGGTTGTTGTTTCGCCTTTGTACTTTTTGTTTGAGTTCCATCGACCAAGGCCGCCTTGATACGAGCGCCTTGGAATCTTTTTGCAGAAGGAACTCTTGGCTTTCCGACATGGTCCACAGTTTTTTTATCTAAGGACGCTGGTTTATTGCCTTGCAGCCGAGAGATCAAGCGTTGGTCCCTTTCGGTCACAAGATTGATCACTACACCTTTGCGACCAGCGCGCGCTGTTCGGCCTGCACGGTGAAGGTAGTTTTCCATTTCTTTTGGAAGATGGTAATTGATCACGCAGCCTACATTGTCGATATCCAAACCCCGTCCTGCAAGATCTGTTGAAACCAATAAATCAATTTTACCATCTTTGAATTTTTTTAAATTTTGGCGACGCTCGTTTTTATCCATTTCGCCACGGTAAATAGCGCAGACATAGCCTTTGTCAGTCAGTTCTTTGGCGACCTTATCGCATTGTTCGCGAGTATTGGTGAAAACAATGGTCCCGCCTTCGGTGCGCTGGTTTAAAATTTTTTCGAACAGGGGCCAACGTTTACCATCTTCGACAATCATATTTTTTGTCACTAAACTTGAAACGACTTTACCGCTGCCTTTGCTACGAATTACTTCGGCATTGGTGAACAGATTATTCATCAACTCTTGAACAGCTGTGGAAACAGTGGCAGAAAATAATGCCAGTTGCAAATCTGTAGGGCAGGCTTTCACCACAAAATTAGAATCTGGTAAAAATCCCTGATCCATCATTTGGTCAGCTTCATCAAAAACTAGAAGACGCACATCTGTTAAATCAATTAATCTTTTTTCTAGCATTTGCACTAAGCGGCCTGGTGTCGCCAATAAAATTTCAAAGGGGCCTGAGGTATTACGACGGGCCTGTTCTAGGGTCATTCCACCAAGGGCTGGGCGCACGCGAAGACGAGTGTCGTGGGTGAATGTTTTGAAAACTTTAGAAACCTGCTCACCCAATTCCCGAGTTGGAACCATGACGACTGCACGTGGGCGATTTTCTTCATGGACAGGGTTCCCTTCAAGCTCTAGTGTTTTTAGCATATTCATCATCGGAAGGGCATAGGCCAGGGTTTTACCGCTGCCAGTTTCGGAAACACCAACCACGGACTGACTGCTCATCAAAAGGGGAATGGTGAAGGACTGAATTTCTGTTGGTTTGAATAAGCGTTTTTCTTTAAGGGTTTTTTTAAGTGAATCAATAAATCCAAACTCAGTAAATAAATTCATATCCGGGGTCCTTGTCGTAGTCTTTTGCAAGAGCAAAGCATGTGGTCATTTGTAAGGGTCTAATGTAACTGTGAATGCTGCGGACCACGACAGGAAAAGTGACTTTTGAAAGTTTTACTTGCAGAATGGGGCTATTCAGGAGGCTTTTCGATGAATGAATTAAGGTTTTTAGAGTCCGCTGTTAAAATGCCCTTGATGTTGTTGCCTGTGCGGTCGGTTTTAGTGGCTTTACCCACAGCTCAGATTCTTATTTCACCGGGGTCCCAGTTGACTGAAGAGCAGCTGCGATCTGCAGGGAATGTAACAGATCTAGTGGTTACGAATCTATTTCATTGTGCGGGGATTTTGAAGGCCTTGAAAGTGTTCCCGAAGGCACGAGTTTGGGGAGTCCCTGGCTGCAAAGAGGCGAAGCCTGATATTCCGTGGACTGATATTCTAACTTACGATGCTTGGCTCTATTCCAATGAATTAAAAATGCATGGCCTTAAGGGAATGCCAAAGGTCAACGAGGTTGTTTTTCTTCATTTGCCTTCAAAATCGCTGATCGTGGCAGATCTTTGTTTTAATATGCTAGACAGTAAAGGGTTTGGTGCGTGGCTTATTCTAAGTCTATTTGGGACTTATAAAAAATTAGCTGTTAGTAAATTTTTTATGTCAGCTGTGAAAAATCGTGAAGCCTTTGTAGATTCTTTGCAGCAATTGTTTTTGATGGAGTTTGATCAAATAATTGTGAGTCACGGTTCGAATGTCCCAGCCAATGGCAAAGAGATTTTAAAGCAGGCTTTGTTCAATCGTGGAATAAAAATTTAAAGCGCCCCAACTTTTTTGAGTGACTGAATAATTTGATCAAGTTTTCCAAGAAATTGTGATTTTGATTTTTTGTCCATGGGGGCAGGGCCTCCGCGGACTTCGCCCATGTGCCGAAGGTTTTGCATCAGCTCACGGGAGGCCACAGCCGAGCCAATATTGTCTTCTGTGAATTCTTCGCCTTTATGTCCAAGGACGCGGGCCTCTTTTTTAACACATCGATCGGCCAAAAGAATATCGCCAGTAATAATGATATCATATTTTTGGCAATGATCGACAATCCAATCATCGGCGGCATCAAAGTTGCCTTTGACAACAATCATTTCGAGCAATGGATTAAGTGGTAGATTCAAAGGTTTATTTGCAACAAGGACCACAGGAATTTTGTAGCGCTCGGCCACTTTGTAGGTTTCTTCTTTGACTGGGCAACCATCGGCATCAATATAGATTTTAATCATGCCAGCTCTTCAATTCCTAAAATGGATTTGCAGGTTTCCATGCGCGAATTGATTTCTGCCATCAGTTTTTGTAATTTTTGATGTTCGCGGGGATCCAGGTCGCGTTCAAGGGCGGCCACCACCATGGGATGTTTTTTAAGCCAGGCCCCTTGTCTTGCTGCATAGGTTTCTGGAATGCCAGAACGAAGTGCGGCTTGTCTAGCATTGCCATCCACTAAAAATTCAGAAATAAATTTCAAAGTTTCTAGAGTCAAAATATGACGGTGGGCTTTAAGGCGTGAAGAAAATCCCATTTGTCTGATACGCATATTTTTTCCCTTGTCAAAATATTGAAAGTTAACGTTTGAAAATTAAAAATGTTTTTTGTGTTCTATAATTAAGCAACGATTTGCAATCACTTGCAAACCTGCTTTTTCTGCCCTGGCTTCGGACTCGGGATGGGTAATCCCAAGCTGTAGCCAAAGAACCTCTGTGCCGCCAAGATTTAGAATTTCATCAACGACTTCAGGAATTTTGTCTGAGCTTCTAAAAACGTCGACGAACTTAAGGTACTCTGGTGGCACATCAGACAGTGCAGTATAGATTTTAAAATTATTTACGTTGTGAACTTTTGGGTAGACTCCGACGATATCCCATCCCTGTTCTTTCATATAGAGT
The DNA here is from genome assembly GCA_002396665.1 of Bdellovibrionaceae bacterium UBA5009. Lineage (GTDB taxonomy): Bacteria > Bdellovibrionota > Bdellovibrionia > Bdellovibrionales > Bdellovibrionaceae > UBA5009. The sequence continues at coordinate 58,386 of DGYJ01000115.1, read as the reverse complement.
GGAACATAATGACTTGGTTTTGTCGTGTCGTTGCTAAGTCCGTAGACACAAATTTTTTTATATTTGGTCATCAAATTTTTAATTTCATGGGCTTCATTGATTGGCATAAAATGAATTTACATCTTTGCCGTGGCTTTTGAAATAACTTTTATGTAAGATATTGGCACAGAGAGATAAATGAAGAAAGACATCGCAGCTCGATATTTAATTCCAATTGTAGGAGCTTTTACTTTGTGGCCAGCAGTGACACCGGCCGTGGCTTTATTGCTAGGTCTGACCATTGCTTGGTTTTTTCAAAATCCGTATCCAACAAAGGACATGACTTCGAAACTGCTAACGTGGTCTGTGGTCGGCCTGGGCTGCGGAATGAATTTAGAAACGGTGGCCACTGTTGGATTTCAGGGATTGGGATATACTTTTCTAAGCATTGCCTTTGTTTTTTTTCTGGGTTTTTGGCTAAGAAAAATTTTTAAAATCGAAGATGAAATTGGACTTCTTGTGACTGTGGGTACGGCCATTTGTGGCGGTAGCGCTATTGCTGCAGTTGCCCCGGTGATCAAAGCCAAAACACATTCGATCAGCGTGGCCCTGGGAACTGTTTTTATTTTAAATGCAGTGGGACTTATTTTGTTCCCAGCGCTTGGTCACTACTTTGGAATGTCAGAAAAAGCCTTCGGTCTTTGGGCTGCTTTGGCGATCCATGACACAAGTTCAGTTGTTGGTGCAACCGTCAGTTACGGTGTAGAAGCCGCTGCCATTGGCACAACGGTCAAGTTGGCACGGGCATTGTGGATTGTGCCAGTGGTGATTGCACTTTCTTTTTGGCAAAGAAGAAGTGATCAACAAAAACAAGATGTCGATGCAAAAATTCAAAAAACAAAAAAGCCCTGGTTCATCTTGGGCTTTTTAATGGCCGCAGCAATTGTGACGTGGGTCCCAGCCCTTCAGGGTATCGGTCACCATATCGAATTTGTTGCCAGGCGCACATTGGTTTTGACCTTGTTCTTGATCGGCCTTGGACTTTCTAGGGAAAATTTAAAAAAAGTTGGATTCATGCCCCTACTGATGGGGATTGTGTTATGGTTTTTGGTATTGATATCCATGGGGATTGCAGTTCAAGCCCAATGGATTCAGTCATAAAGAGGGACCATGGATTTAAAAAGTCTGATGCAGCAAGAAGAAATTCATTTACAAAAATTGGCCGAACTCGTCGAGTCTTCGATTAAAGAAGAAAAACTTTTGTCCTCGCATTTGATCGAAATCGAGCAAGATGAAAAAGTAAGTCTTGGGCAAATGCTGGCCGACAAGGTGGCAGAATTTGGTGGCAGTTGGACATTTATCATTGTTTTTTTCTCGATTCTTATTTTTTGGATTGGTTTGAATGTGTATTGGGCTGGCAATCACCCCTTTGATCCCTATCCCTTTATTTTACTTAATCTTGTTCTTTCATGTATTGCTGCAATCCAAGCGCCGATCATCATGATGAGCCAGAACCG
>DGYJ01000115.1:40103-56705 GCA_002396665.1 Bdellovibrionaceae bacterium UBA5009 | reverse complement strand
AGAAGAAAAAGATCGCAGGCGCGCCCGCGGAGATTATTTAATTAATCTGAAAGCCGAGATGGAAGTTCGTAATTTGCATGGCAAAATGGATTTGCTGATGACAGAGCAAATGCAGTCATTGTTTAAAGTTCAGCAAGCCCAATTGGACTTGTTGATAAAAATTGAAAAATCTTTGAATAAATAAATGAAAAATTATTTTTTTGAATGGACTTCGAAAACAAGGCCCGTGGCGGGTTCATTTTGAAGATGAATTATTTTTTCACCCTCAAGTAATTTATTTTCGATAAGGCGAACAATATAAGTTCCGCTTTTTAAATTTTGTGTAAATTGAAAGTGGCCATCATTTTCTGCTGTTAATTTCGAAATCGAAATCCACTGATTGTTTTTTTTGATAAATAATTCAAGTTGCGCCCTGGGCACTGGCAAGGGGATTTGTCCTCCTTGTACAACTTGACCTTGAATTGAACTTTTTGGCGCCCGTCGTAAATTTTCTGCCCCGGCATTTTTTAATACAGAGCCTGGCGTTGCATGTTCCCCATCTGGGGTGACTTGCTGGCTAGAGTTAGCTGCGTATTGCCCGGCAACAACGGGCATGACCTGAAGAGTTTCACTAGTGGAATTGACAGATTGGGGCTGGTGGGTGCAGCTGGACAAATAGACGAGAAGACAAAGAGCAGACAAAAAATTGAACATTATTTTGTAAATTATGACTTTCACAGAGCCTCGCTTCTAAAAAAATTCTAAGACTGATAAGATTTTAAGAAAGGGTAATTTAGCCCCATAGAAGAGTCAATTCTACCCACAGAATTTTGATCAAGTCGATCCTGCGAGCCTGGGGTAGGTGCTGAATTTGCAAGGAGTCAGGCGAATAGAAAAAACAAGGAGATGGGAATGTTTCATTTTTTTAAAAAATCTGATGTTCAAATTCAGACTGATGTAAAGGAAGAATTAAGTTTTACGCCAGGCCTTAGACAAAGTCATATTCTTGTGGCCGCAAGCGATGGAATCGTCACCCTCCGCGGAAATGTTCCGCACTTTTTTGAAAAAGCCTATGCAGCTAAAACGGCTCTTCGAGTCCGTGGTGTGCGAGCAGTGGCTAACGAAATTGAAGTGAATCTATTGGGAGCATATCATCGAGGAGACGAAGACATCGCTCGCGCGGCCCTTATGGCCTTAGAGTGGAACTACCAAGTCCCACCAGGTGTTAAGGTCACCGTCGAAAAGGGCTGGGTCACCTTGGCTGGCGAAGTCGAGTGGAACTACGAACGTAATGCAGCCAAAGAAGCAGTGACACCCTTGATGGGTGTTTGTGGTATTACCTGCGACATTGTTTTGAAATCAAAAGTACAAACTTCTGATGTCAAAAATAGAATTGAAGAAGCCTTGCGGAGGTCTGCCGAAAGTGAAGGACGAAAAATTCATGTCAATGTTGACGGGAATCGAGTGGTCTTAAGTGGCCATGTCAGTTCGCTTTCAGAAATTGAAGATGCAAAATATGCGGCCTGGAATGCGCCAGGCGTAACTATGGTTGAAAATAACTTACGAGTTGGCCATTGAAAAAAGAAGTGTATGATCGATTCAAAATTTTAATTTTAATGATTTTTATTTATTCGGGAGCAGTCATGGCGGTCGAAGAACCAAAATATTCAGTGGAGACTCAATCTGAACATTATGAAATTCGAAAATACGACGCTGTGATTGTGGCCGAAACTGAAGTTCAATCAAGCTTTGAAGATGCTGGTAATATCGCATTTAAGATTTTAGCGGAATATATATTTGGACATAATAGTGCAAAAAGTAAAATTGCAATGACGGCGCCGGTTGTGCAATTGCCCACAACGAGCCAATCAATATTTTTTACAAGTCCACTGCAAGTTGCAGGGGCAGGTCCCTACTTGGTTCAGTTCACGATGCCCGCAGGTTCGACATTGGAAAATCTTCCTGTGCCAGCGAATCCATTAGTTCATTTGCGAGCATTGCCCGCACGTAAAATTGCTGTGTACAGTTATACAGGATCGTGGTCCGAAGAAAAATTTAATATTAAATTGGCAGAATTTTTATCAGAGCTTAGTCGAAAACAAGTGGCCACCATTGGACCACCTTTGTTTGCAAGATTCAATTCGCCCTATCAATTATGGTTTTTACGACGAAATGAAATTTGGATTGAATTGCCTAGGGATTAAGAATTTTTTTCTTAATCTGTGCTAAATTTTCTTCAGAACTTCTGACTTTGTAAAGCACTCCATGCTCGTTGTAGCTTTCACTAAGGACTCGCATTTTGGCGCGGATTTCACCAACAACTCCTTGGGCTGTATAGGGCACAAAGATTTCTTCGTCGATCATATGACTTTCAAAATATGACATGATTTTGTCCCTGAGCATTTTTAAGTCGTCTTTGCTTCTTGTCGAAATCATTACAGCTTCGGGATATTCTTTGATAAGTTCAGAAATTTGATCATCGCTTAAGCGATCTTTTTTATTGAGGACTAAAAGACTTGGGGTTTCTGTTGCACCAACCTCGCTTAAAACACTTCTTGTGACTTCCAGTTGAGAGCGAAAAGAAGGATCCGAAGAATCCACAACAAAAAGTAAAAGCGAGGCATGCAAAGCTTCATCAAGAGTTGATTTAAATGAGGCCACAAGATCATGGGGAAGTTTTTTGATAAAGCCCACTGTATCAGAAAGTAAAACCTTTGGTCGTGTTTCTGGGTAAATGGGACGAATAGTTGTATCCAAGGTGGCAAAAAGTTTATCAGCCACAAGAACTTCGCTCCCAGTCATGGCCCGCATCAATGAAGATTTTCCTGCATTCGTATAGCCAACCAAGGCCACACTTAATTCTTGTTCGCGTCGCGCCCGCCGCACTTCGTGTTCATTTCCTATGGAGGCCAATTCTGTTTTTAATTCTTTGATACGGTCACGAATTTTTCGTTTATCAAGTTCAAGACTACTTTCGCCAGCACCTTTACCCCCGACACCGCCGCCTTGTCGATCTTCGCCTCCGCCGGTTTCGCGAAGTCGTGGTGCCACATAGGTCAATCTTGCGATTTCAACTTGTAGTCTTGCTGCTTTTGTTCTGGCATGACGACTGAAAATTTCAATAATCACACCGGTGCGATCCAAAACGGTGACTCCAGAGGCACTTTCTAAATTTCGAAGTTGCGATGGTGATAAATCAGTGTCGACGATAATAATTTGAGCTGATCCCACTTGCTCATTGGATAAGCCAAAATTATTTGATGCTGTAGAGTTTGAGTCCTGGAACTCAGTCTCGGTAGTTTCATTGTCACTTTCGAATTCTTCGCCAGAACTATCGTCGTCTTCATCGTCTGCTTTTGGGCCCTTCCATTTCATGGCGGCTTTGGTCAATTTGTGTTCGACCATGGCAGCGATTTTTCCGGTCCCGCCAGTCCACAGTGCAAGTTCCTTTAGCTTTCCTTCGCCTAAAACAGAAGCAGCGCGATCAGAGTTTCTTCTTTGAGTGACCTGTCCTACAACATTATATCCCAAAGTCGTCACAAGACGGGTAAGCTCTTGCAGCGATCCTTCAACCTCTTCGGTGGACACTTTAGGTAATTGAATTCCAACTAAAACCGCATTTTTAACTTTTTCTTCCATACCTTAAACATCCAATCGCAGATTCTTTATTTTCTGCATTCCATTGCCTAGAGGCAAATCTTTTCGTAAGATCAGGCCCTCTATGAGTCAGACTAAAAACCAAGAAATCCCAATCGAAATCATGCCCGAGCATATATCAGCTGAGGCCCTTCATGGCATCATCGAAAATTTTATTTTGCGCGAAGGCACTGATTATGGTCTGAACGAGGTCAGTTATGATAAAAAAGCCGAACAAATTCGTCGGCAAATTGATCGCGGCGAACTTAAAATTATTTTCGACCAATCCACAGAGACCGTTAGTCTTTTAACCTTGAATGATTATAAAAAAATTATTCAGAAATTAAGCTGATCGAAAAAGACAAAGATTGCTATTGTCAAACTCGAGTGGTGCAGGCCACTTTTCATTGGCAGAAATTTCAAGCAGCCAGCCGCGAGCATTCCCTTTCGTTACGATGGAGATATTTTTTCTGTGGCTGATCTCGACAAGTTGTGAAAGGACATGCTGGTAGGTTTCTTTGCTGAAGGGGTCATAAAGATAATAAATTTCAGCCTCGGGAATTTTAAAATCAATTTGCGATAGGTCTTGAGTATGAAAATGGACATGGTCCTGCAATTCAAAATTTTTCGAAGTTTTGTTTGAAACATCAATGCGATGGGGGACGTACTCGTAGCCAATGAAGTCAATGTCAGGGCGTAAAAGACCAACCACAAATCCAACTCGTCCATAGCCTGAACCCAAGTCAATAAATCTTGAATTTTTTGAAGGGTTCAAGTACCTCAGCGCTGTAAGAACCGTCGAATACCCAGATTGAACACCTATCCCAGCACCTTCATACAGTCTTTCGGTTCCCAGCAAATCGACCTTCATTCCAATATCTTGTTTGTAATCCAAGTCAAAAGCCGCATCCAGTGCATCAAAGGTGCGATAGAGGGAAATTTCAAGCGGTAGGTTTATTTTATTTTTTTCAATTAGCATTTGGTTTTCGTGCTCAAAAAAATCAGATATTTTCTTTAGAACAGAAATTGAAAACTCTTTTTTGAATATAAAATTCTCACATTTCATTTGGGTGATAGAAAGTTCAGCCATCATTTGGCAGAGCTTCAAGATCGGTTGAATGTCGACTAATTGCAATTCTAGAAGACTTTCTTTCATAAAAAAAATTGGTCGCAATTCATTTTCGAAATACGCTGACAGAAAATTTTTGAATTGGATCTTTTGAAGGGGAAAGCTTTGTATTTGGATCCAATGCTGCTGAATTAAAAAATCCATGCAGGTGGCGATCAGGGCTGAAAATGTATAAAGTTGGGCCAGCTCTTCTGGATTTGCTTTGGGCGGCAAAGAAAGATCGTTGCTTTTCAGAATTTGTGAATTATTTTTTTTGATAGAGTCCAAAATCCATTTTTGAATACTATTCATTTCCGCCTGGCTAGTGGTCTATCATAGGATTGCCACTGGATTTGCTTTTGCTCATAAAGAATATCAAAACAAAGCAAACAAGCAAGCCCACAAAGAACAAATAAAAGATTTCTGAAAAAGAATAGATCACAGATTCCCGTTGGGCCAAGTTCTTAAGCAATTGTAAGGCCTGTAGTTTCGCTTTTTCTGAATCAAAGCCTTGTTGCATAAAATAGCGCTGAATTCCAACAAGTCTTTCGGTAGCTGCAGGGTTGGACAGGGATAAATTTTGCGAAAGCTCATTGAATTTTTCACCAGTGCGTGAAATTAAAAATGTGCCACTCAGAGCAATCCCTATCGATCCCCCAATATTTCTCATCACATTGTAAATCGATGCCGCACTTCCTGATTCTGAGGGCAGAATTTTTGCCATGCCAATGGAACTTAATGGAATCATAAATAAAGGCTGCCCGATGGCTCTAAAAATCAAAGACCAGCGAAAATGTTCACCGCTGTAGTCAATATTCAAACCACTGTTCATCAGATTACTAAATGCAAAAAAAAGCAGGCCAACCATGACAAGAACCCTTGAGTCTATTTTTTGAATAAGCATAGGCATCATCGGCATCACTAAAAGTTGTGGGATACCAATCCACATCATCACTTCACCGATCTGAATTGAATTATAATTTTGAATTTGACTTAGATAGATCGACAAAGAATACACACCACCATACAGGGCGACTGCAGTAATTGTTGTCACGATGACTGAAAATGAAAAGTTTTTATCTTTTAGAAGCTTTGGATTTAATAATGGATTCTTCGATAAAAATTGTGAAAGAATAAACATTGGCAAAGTAAATATACAAATCAATGTTGCGATTTTCAAATGTGCATCTTCGAACCAGTCAACACGGGCCCCTTCTTCAAGAATATAAGTTAAAGTTCCAAGGCCAAGAATGAGCAAGATGGCTCCAAGAACATCTAATCTTTTGAGCTTACTTAAATTGATTCGTGATTGCGGTAGCCCATAGGTCAGGGCGGCAAACATTAATATGCCAGGTAAAAAGTTAATCCAAAATATGGAACGCCACCCGTAGGTTTCTGTCAGCCATCCGCCAAGGGCCGGACCAAGTGTTGGCGCCAGAGTCGCTGTCATTCCAAAAATTGCAAGGCCCAATGTTCTTTTTTGCAATGGCATATAGATCAACATGATCTGAAAGGCCAGGGGAATGAGCGCACCACCTGCGATGCCTTGAAAGACACGAAACAAAATCATACTTTGTAAGTTGTAGGCCATTCCGCAAAGACAGGATGAAAAAATAAAGAACGCAATGTTTGCAAGCAAGTAACGACGAAGCCCAAATACTGTTGATAAAAATGTCGACAACGGAATCACAATAACTTCTGCGATCAGATAGGCTGTTGAAATCCAACCGCCCTCAGACAGATCAAGTCCTAAAGATCCTTGAATTTCGCGCATAGAAGCATTGGTAATTTGAATATCTAATACAGCCATGAACGCGCCAAGGGCTGCGCCAAGAACTGCGGCCCACTCGTGGGCGCCCATCTCCCAGTTGACTTCAACTTCGGGACCAGGTTTGGCTTTGGCTGAATCAATGATCTTTTGTTTAAGACTCATTTTTCCTCGATCAAAATGGTCGAGTTCACTGACATTCCAGTGCGAAGGTAATCATCACTTTTTCCATCTAGTCGAATGATGACCGGAAATCTTTGCACAATTTTGGTAAAATTACCCGTAGCATTTTCGGGCGGCAGCAGGCTTAGCTTTGATCCACTAGAAGGTGAAATACTTTCGACAACCCCTGTGAATTTATGGCCTGGCAGGGCATCTGCAATAATTTCTGCTTTCATCCCGGGTTTGATTTTACCAACCTGAGTTTCTTTGTAATTGGCTTTCACCCAAGCATTGGTCGTTGGCACAACAACAAAAAGACTCTGACCGGGCTGAACAAATTGCCCGATTTGAATATTTTTTTTGGCAATCACACCATCTGCAGGCGAAAGAACTTTTGCAAATTCAATCTTTAGCATTGTGGCATCGTAATCCGTGTGCTGGGCATTGTAATTAGCCCTGGCATTTTCAAATTCCATTTCAGAAATGGTGTGTGTTTTAATCAAAGTTTCAGCGCGATGAAAATCAATTTCGGCTTTTTCCATTTTTGCTTTTTTATAGGACAATTCTAAATTCAAATCTTTGTCGTCAAATTCTGCCAAGACATCACCTTTTTTGACTTTGCTATTTTCTTGAATATTGACCGCACGAACATAGCCCATAATTCTAGAGTTCACCGGATAAAGATCATTTTCGACATAGGCATTGTCAGTGCTAAGATGTGTTTCGTTGTAAATATACCACTTGTAAGACAAAAGCAAAATGGCCATTGTTAGAATGGCAGACAGACCACCATAGAGTTGTCTTTTGCTAAATTTTGATGGAGTAGGCCGGTAGTCATCAATCTTTGATATATTGTCGGCGTTATTATTCATTTTGCGTTCCATTTTTTAAATAGTCGTCTACTTTTCCGAGGCTTTTAAAATAATTTAATTTGGCTAACTCAAAACCGAAAAGGGCATCAGTATAAAGATCCCTGGCATTGGCTAAACTGGATTGGGCATTTGCGATTTCAAGTCCCGAAGAAGAACCCGCCTGGAATCTTTTTTGCGCCATGGACATTTCTTCTTCCGCGGCACTTAGCTGTTTTTGACTGAGCTCATAGGCTTTATCTGCATTCTTTAACTGCAAGAGGCCCATTTGAATTTGGGATTCTGCTTCTGATTCGACACTATTTTTTTGTAATTCAGCTTTTTTAATTTTAATTTCAGCATCTGAAACCCGGGCTTTGGATAAGCCAGAATCAAAAATTGACATGCTCAGCTGGATTCCAAGACTTCCAGTCAGTGCCGAAGAACCACCAATCACATGGGCCCCAGAAAGGCCGGTTTCACCGAAGAAAGTAATTTTAGGTTTGTTTTCATTCACATGCATATTTTTATTTTCAAGAGCTAGTTCGATTGTTTTTTGGGCGGCTTTGACATCTTTACGATTTGCGATATCAATTTTATTTGAATTTTGAAATTCAGAAAATTTTAATCCTTCAACATCAAAGTTGAATTGATTTAGTCCGATGGTTTGGGCTAATTCCATTTTTGCTTTTTCAAGTTGATTTTGAAGGTCAATTTTTTTAATTCGATCATATTCTAATAAATTTTTTGCTCGCAGCTGATCCAAGCGAACACCGGCGCCGACCTTTACTTTCATGTCTGCGGCTTTGACGATCTCTTCATCACGTTGAATATTTAAATCAATATTTGTAATTTTTTGATTCAACCGGGCAATTTGTAGATATTGCGCTAGCATTAAAAAAGTCAAATCGGATTGATACTGTTCTTTTTGGGCATCGGTCATTTCTTGATTTTTTTTGGCTAAGTCGATTCTAGAATTAGAAGCCGCATCGTAAAGACTATAGGCCACGGCGAAGCCAGTATTTCCAAACGAGATGTAGTTCAGTGTTCCTTGGTTTTCAAAGCCATATTGGAGTTGGTTAATTTTTGCCACAACTTCACGGGAAGTTAAAAGAACATGGGGGCCATTTGCGGATTCAGCCATTGAAGTTTGGGCTGTGGCCTCAGCACTTAAAAGAATTGTTTGTTGCCATCGGGGACTATTTTTTTTCATGGTTTCGAAGGCTTCTTGTTTGGTCAGCTTGGAGGCAAAAGCCACATTTGCGAAAATGTGGAAGCTGAAAATAAAAAAAGTCCATTTTGAAGACATCTAATTTTTGTCCTTTGAAGTGACCTTCTGATCGGCATTTCAATGCCAAAAATAAGTTAAATTCTTTTGATGTGGATGAAGGTCCATTGATTTTTTTTTAGATCCATACGACAACTAAAGAGATGAAAAACCAAGTGCCCACAGTCTTAATTGTCGATGACGAGCCTGATTTGCGCGAGATTATTGAATTTGATTTTGACTTGGCCGGTTATAATATTTTGATGGCAGAAAACGGTCTAGCTGCACTTGAAGTTCTTAAGACGAACGAAGTGGATGCGGTGGTTAGTGACATAGTGATGCCCAAGATGGACGGTGTACAATTTCTTCAGGAGCTGCGCAAAAAAGGCAGTCAACCCATTGTTGTGTTTGTGACGGCCCACAGTGCTTACAAGGAAAATATAATCTTTAGTCTTGGGGGCAATGGTCTTGTTCGTAAACCGTTTAAAAGAAAATCCTTAGTCCAAAATTGCGAACGTCTTTTGCTAGACCCCAAAAAGCGATGGTCAACACCTCGGCCTGGACCAGCAAGTTTTGAAATTAAAATCCAGTGGCAAGATCTAGAAGAGGCTTGGACAAAGGATCGATTCAAAATGGGACTGGGTGGTTTTTGTTTAAAAAATATCCTTTCATCGACAGTTGAAGAAGAAACGCAAGTTCATTTTGAATTTAAAATTGGCCCAGATGTTTTGGTTGGCGAAGCTGCCTTACGTTGGAATAATGCACAAATTTTATCTGGATTTGAGTTTTTATATGTGGACGAAAAATCGTTTCAGTTCTGGAATAATTATATTCAAAAAAATTCCACACTTGCGTTTATTCCAAATCCTATTTGATTCAAACTTTTTTTCGAGTCAATATTGTTTCCTACAGCAAAGATATTTGTGAGGCCAAGGAAAGTATGTTATCATTTTTCAAATGAAAAAAAATCTTGAATCCCCTGAAGACTTAGCTGAACTTGTGAAAGTTTTTTATGATCGAGTGAAAAAAGACGATCTTATTGGGCCGATTTTTATTAATAAAATTGGCGATCATTGGGATGAGCATTTAGTAAAAATTCAAAATTTCTGGAGCACACTCTTGCTGGGCACTGACACCTATCATGGCAGACCCTTTCCCCCACACATTCCTTTGGGTCTTCAGCCAGAACATTTTAAGCGTTGGTTAGAAATTTTTTTTCAAACTGTTGATGATTTGTACCAAGGATCAAAGGCGGATGAAATTAAAATGCGAGCGCTGAATATCGGTAGAAATTTTTTAATTAATATTCAACATATTCACAGTCAAAAGCCTTAAGTTCATATTTAAGGCCTTATATCTTTAGAAACCTAGACTAAGGTGAAGTAAATAACGCATTTTTTATGCAAGAGTTGATTGAATTTTCGCTCTAGAAGTGAGGGAATAAGGAGATGCGGACTTGCTCATCTTTTATGAAGTTTATTCATATGCTTCTTATTGCTTTGTTTTTATGTGGGGCTATGTCTTGCTCGCGAAATTTTGATTCGCAGGCCTCACAGGATGATTACGAAGATACGGATGAGTTTTTAAAACCTCAGGTCGATCCAAATCAGCCTAAAGATGAAAATCAAAACTATCGGTCACATTACTTCACTCTACTTAAAAAAGATGGCACTGAAGTTTTAATTTCCGAAAGCACTCCTAATATTATGCTAAAGCCGGCCTCTACAATGAAATTATTTACGGGTTGGTGGGCGTTTCGTAAGAAAGTTAGAACAACCACCTATTTAAGTAAAATGCTGCGGGAAAGTGTGAACAGCATGGCAGATAGTACAGTAGGTCAAATGGGTGGGCCTAAAGCCATGGTGACTTACTATACAAATTTGGGTCTACCTACTGCAGATAATTTTAAGCCTGCAGATGGTTCTGGTTTAAGCTATTCAAATCAAACAAACTGTAAGTTTGAAATTTCGTTGCTCAGGTATATTCGTCAGCATGAAAGCTATCAAACATTTAAGAACCTATTGGCGCAGCCAGGGCAAGCCGGCACATTAAGATCACGTATGAAATCTTTAGCTGGAAAAGTTTTTGCTAAAACCGGCACCTTAAATAGAACAGCTTCGTTGACTGGTTTTTTAGAAACTTCGCAGGGGACTGTTCTTTTTTGCATGTTGTCGGATTACATCAAAGGAACTGTTGCTGCCGAAAGATCCTATATTGACAGCATCGTCTTAGATAACTTCAAAACCGTTGAAGCGATGAATTTGCCTTTGCCTATGGCGGCGAACTGATACCACCTTTGTTGGCCTAGTCCTTGCTTTTAAGGAGTAGTAACAACCAACAAAGGATAAAATCATGAAAAAAATACTTTCAATTGCTATGGGACTGCTTTTAATTCTTCCTAGTGCGTTTGCAGGACATGGCGACATGCGCGGTGGATGGGGTCAAAATGACCGTGTTGAACGTTCCGTAGAGCGAGCAGTTCAAAGACACGATGCAAGGCAAGATCGTTACGATAGATACAACCGTCGTGACCATCGTGGCAATGATCGTAGAGATAACCGTAATAATGGACATCGTGATGGAAATATCGGTGGAATAATTGCTGGTGTCATCATCGGAGGAATTATTGCCGGCGCCATCAATGATCAAAGAAATGCCATCACTTGTTATGCTCAAAATCAGTACGGAGAGATTTTTAGAGTCCGTGGGTACAATAATTCTTACAACGGGTACAGCGTACAAAATCAAGCCTTGTCTGTCTGCTATTCGTACTCGTACTCTTGTCGCCCACTTGGATGTCAGTACTAGTTCGAACTCTGAAAATAGGCGCGAATAGATTTAAAAAAATAATTCAAAAAAAGGGCACAGTTTTAGCACTGTGCCCTTTTTATTTTTTGATGTGCTTTTTTTATTTCGCCAGTTGTGACGAAAATAAAAATCATTTAGTCTTTAGAGCATGAAGCAACAAGTTTGGATCGAAAAATACAAAGTGACTTCCTATTTAGTGAATTTGCAAGGGCGAGCAGGCTTGTATGCCATGCTGAACTTGATTCAAGATGTCGGATGGATGCACGCAACCCATTTAGAAGTTAAGCTGCCAGCGAATTTAGGATGGGTTTTTACTCGCCAAAAGCTGATGATGAAAGAATGGCCTGCTTGGAATGAAACTGTTGTTTTAAAAACATGGCTGCGTCCGCCAACCAGTGATTCTTTTTTATATCGTGATTATGAAATTTTAATTGATCAAAAAAAAATAGGCGAGTGTACAAGCACGTTTGCGGTGATGGATTTACAGACTCGCAAATTAGCTAAGCAAGATTGGAATCAGTTTCCAAAAATTTGGCATACAGATCATCAGCTGCACCACGAGGCCGATAAAATCTTGCCAGCTTCCGATGCTGATGTTTTAGCGCAGTTTCAAGTGCGAAATAGTGACATCGATTTAAATCAGCATGTGAACAATACGAAATATGCCCAATGGATATTAGATGCAATTCCAATTGATATTTTGAAAAACAGTGGCTTGTTAGAAAGCTACGAAGTGAATTTTTTAGCTGAAACAAAATCGGGTGATGTTATCCAGCTGCAAAAGGTAACAAATAGTATTTTAGAGGGAAACTCGTCAGTGACCCAGTTTCAAGGGCTTCGAACATCTGATCAAAAAATTGTTTTCACAGCGAAATTAAGGGTTCAGGCGTAATTTTTTGTGCTGTGCAGAATTGAAGTAATTTCAATTAACACGATTTCGTTAAGATCAAAAAAGTTCTTGGAAATACGCATTCTTAAAGGTTGAATACTCGTTGATGCCTTATCTAGACGATTACAGACAATATATTACAGAAGAGTATGAACGTAGGCTGTCGAAGAACAGCTCCTATTCCATGAGGGCCTTTGCGCGAGACCTGCAAATTTCTGCCCCTTCTTTGAACATGATCCTTTCTGGAAAAACTGGATTATCGCCAAAGGTGGCTTCCCAGATCAGTCAAAAAATTTGTGCAGAAAATGAGCGCGAGTATTTTGTGAAGCTGGTCTCTGCGGCCCATAGCCGAAGTCGATCGGCGCGTTTAGCTGCAAAAAAATGGATCGAAAAATTAAAATTTGAACATCAGGGGCGCGAACTTAATGCCCACGAATTCAGTCTTATTTCTGATTGGTACTATATTGCATTAATTCACTTGCTTGAAATTAAAAAAGAAAAAATAAGCATTTTACAAATATCAAATCAGTTGGGGATTTCAAAAGAGACCGTGCAATTGGCTATTGAAAAGCTAACGGGATTGGGCTTGGTTAGGCAAAGAGCTGATGGACAATATGTCGTCACAGCAAAATTAAGAAAATACAATTCCATGGATAAAAGCGCAGACTTAAAAAAGTATTATTCGCAGATGCTTGCAAAGGCAGATGAAAGTTTGGAATTGGGCCAAGCTAGTCGAACATTTTCAGTCAGTGTGATTTCGGTTTCTAAAGATAATTTTGAATACGTTAAAAGTGAAATTGATGCTTTTAGAAAAAAAATGTCTAGTTATTTAGCAGAAAATTCTCAAAGTCCGGACTCTGTGTACGCATTGTCGTTGCAATTTTTTCCGGTTATTAAGGAGTTACCATGAAGTTAATTATTTTCTTATGTTCTCTATTTTTTGGAGTTAATGGGTTTTGCGGTGGTGTTACCGATATTTCTGGTGGTGGTCACGGTTATAAAAAAAATGGAAAAGTTTATTTGTTAGATCTTGTTGAATCTGATATTTCAAAACCATTTTTAAACTTAAATTCAAACGAAAATTTTTGCGAAAAGCTAAAAACAAATGTGTTGTCTTCTTTGAACGAGCCAATTCTATCTAGAAAATATTGTCAATTTATAGTCTCTGTATCAAAAATTGATACATTGGCTGCAGATTTATTTTTATTGGCCGCAGAGTACTATGACTGGAGAATAATTAACCAGACATTGTCATTGGTCGAGCCTGTCGAAAGCCTATTGCAACATTCCCGCAGCAAAGTTGTTCAGTTGGCAACACGCAAAGGCGAGAGCATTTATATTGATGGACATCTTTGGAGCCAAATGGACATGGACAATAAACTTGCCCTTGTGGTTCACGAGGTCATTTCTTCTTTAACAGTCGAGGTGTTACCAGCAAGTCGTCATCGTTGGCTTGTGGGTTCATTTTTAAAGCTTGTACATGAACTAGAAAGTCAAAAATCCAATTTGCCAATTCAAAATAATAAAATCATGGGTTACTTCGCATTTTATAGCAGATTTAAAGCTGCGTCCGCTCTGCTTTTGAGCGCTGAATCAGATATTGAAATTCCATTTTTTTGGTTGGATGAAAATAATTTTAAATTTTCTAAATCAGAAAGTTTGACCCACAGCTATCTTCCAATTGTGAAAGTCGATTTTGTAAATTGCCATGATGATTTTTTTAATTTCAAGAAAATGAATGTCAATTTTTTAAATTATAATTATTCCAACATTTTTTTAGAAAACTATATCAATGGCAATGAATTATTTAAGTCGAATGGCATGATCCCATTTGCCTTTACCTACATTGCTTTTCGGCCAAAGCTTATACTGGATCAAAATCGTCCAATTTTAAAAATAGAATCACACTTGTCGGAAGACTTCTCATTTGTGAATATGAGCTCGTCATGCTCTGCTGAATTTAGTCCTTCTCGATTTCCAATGGACTTGCTTAAAGTCAAAGCTTGGCAAGACCAATTTTTGCCTTGAAATTAAGGACATGTCTCCCAAATCAAGTGGGGGTAGTCCCCGGTCGAGCACCACTTCCAAGCTTTAGATCCACTCAAGAAGTCATACCCGGCGCTTTCTAAGACGTTTCCTGGGTTTTGGTTTTGCAGGCTACTTGTATTTTGTGTTGTTGATGGCACTGTGTTAGCCGGTGTGACACTGGCAAAACCAGTACCAGTCAAATCAGTATTCACAAAATTTCCAGTCCCAGACAGGCTTGCGAAGGTCCCGTCTGTTGTCATGGTTTGATAAATATTTCCACTGGTCGATGGGAAATACATATTTGACATTATTCTTTGAAGAGTTATTGAGCTTGCAGAATTTGGATCTTTAGTAGTATTTGAAGAGCCAGCTATTGCCGGAACTGTTGCACTTCTATTTGCAGATCCATTGACATTTCCATTTATCACAACATCTTGAACAATTAAATTCTTAGCTTTAGCGACGTATCCAAAAAGCCCACCATACGCCCGACCAGAAGCTGGTGATGTTGTGAAATTAGCAGCTAGTTTAATTTTCGAATTTGTAATTGTTGTGTTGTAAATGTCAAAATCTCCACCGATGCCACCGACTTTTTGTGCGGAAGTTGAAGTTACGTTATTAACAGTAAATGCAGTCTCGACATTGTTCATTACGAAATCAAAGGTGTAGGATGCGCCTACTCCAACTAATCCAAAAATGCCCCCCATATAAATTGATCCAGTTCCAGATACGTCTTTAAATTCTGTTATGAATTGGGAATCGCGAAGTTCGATTTTTTGCAAAGGGCTGACGCTTGCATTAATTGAGAAGCGCGGGGAAAATGCGCCAAAGTAAGATATTGTGCTGCTTGCGACAATTGGATTGCAGACAGTATTTATTTTTGATCGTAAACTTAAGCCTTGCGAAATATAGGAATTACTATTTAATTTCACAGAGGTCTTTAGAAAATTTGATGCAGTAGTTAGTAATCCAATAACAGGCGATACCACAGCGGCAGATGGATTGTAGGTGACGTAAATTTGAACACTATCTAAAGTAAATAAAGATGCAGTTGATCCGCTGTTAGTTGCATGGAAAAGACTAAGCTGTGAGCCCGAGGTCATTCCAGACAAGGCATTCACACTAAAATTGATAAGGTTGATGTTTTTTAAAGTGACGTCTGAAGCTGGGCTACCAATTACTAAAAATGTTAAAAGTGACCCAGTGCTTGCAGATAGGTTGTTATTTAAAATTGAATAACCATTTCCATCAATAGTCCCTTTAAAGCCGGTATTAGCATTGATCGAAACACCACTGGATTGGCTTGCCAAATCGATATTGTTGCCAAGCTTAAAATTAAATCCACCGCCGATATAGTTAAACGGCGAAGAATTGTTAATATTATTTAGGTGGCTTGCTGTGCAGATAACAAATGGATTACTTGTTGATCCATCCCCAGTTGCCATTCCAGTGCTGTCCCAGGATGCTGGATTTCGATCACAAATATTACTTGAGGTTGCTCCATCAATGTAGGAATAGGCACTGGGTAAAATGACTGAGCTCCCATCAGGATTGGTGACAGTCAAATTGTATGTGCCATTGGCCTGGGCAGGGGTTGTACATAAAATAAATTCGCTGGATATAACTTGAGTGTTTAAGCAGTCAAGACTTCCAATTTTAACTTTAGTGTCTTGATCAGTGCCTATTCCGTCACCAAATCCATTGGGTGTAGTCTCTTTGCTAAACCCAGATCCTTGAATCACTATTGTAAGCCCGCCTAAATAGGTTCCTTGATTTGATTTAATTGCAGATACTGAAAGCCGGTTATTTGCTCTAAATGTTGTCGACTGCATTGTGGAAATATTTCCGGCCTGATCTTGAACCCATAAGTGATAATTAATATAGGCATTTTGATCAACAGGTCCCACTAAGGCTGGGGTTGTTAATGTCCCTTGAGAGTCTACTGAATCGTAAACAATTTCATCAGAGGTTGTGGCCAGAATCGTTGGGTCAGTTTCAGAAGTTTTTCTGTAGATCTTTACTCGTAAATTATTAGGCGAGCCAATGTCGTTCATCGACCATGTCAAACGCCAGCTTTTCAATTCCTCTGGCTTTGTCCAGCTGGACAAA
>DGYJ01000115.1:39677-39909 GCA_002396665.1 Bdellovibrionaceae bacterium UBA5009 | reverse complement strand
CTGGCTTTGTCCAGCTGGACAAACCACTTAGATAGAAGTTTGATAAAGATGGTGCAGTAACATCGCTTGCAAGTAGTGATTGGACATTCCCATCACAGGCTCGATTTCCTGCAGAATCCAGGGCGCAGACTGTATAGAAATATGTACCGCCTGTCGCCAACGCATTTTCATAATAATTTGTAGAAGTGAAGCCTGTTGTTGGTGTTGGTAAAATAGTTTGTGCATCAGCTTC
>DGYJ01000115.1:38225-39492 GCA_002396665.1 Bdellovibrionaceae bacterium UBA5009 | reverse complement strand
CTGGTGCCAGTGGGTTAGCAAAGGTCGTGTCCTTTTTTCTATAAATTCGGTAAACGATATTGTTGCCTTGGCTGGCGTATTGGTTATCAGTAGCAGCAACCCAATTTAACGAAAAGCCAGAGAAGCTTAGTCCAGAATTAAAAATTGGTGGTGTAGAATCTTTGATCTTCAAATTTGCGTAGTTTGAACTTGGATTATTCATTGGCGAATAAGTTGTTTCATTGCCAACGGCATCATAGGCTCGTACATGAAAGTGGTAAGTTCTAGAAGGATTCAAGCTGCCATTACCAATTGTACACTGAATATCTGAAGCGTTACATGAGCCAGGAGTTGCACATGGACACTGGGCGATAAAGGTGAGTGAGTTGTCCGTTTCGATATTAACGTTGTAGATATTAAAACCGTAGTAGTCAGAAGTCCAAGTTGGAGTAAGCCATGCGATCGTTGCATATCCTTGGGTCAACGAGCTTTGAAATGTCTCTGTTTTTATGCCACCAAAACCTTGTGGCGGTAATACATCTGGAACCTGGACAAAGCGAACATATTCATCGTTATACGGAGAGACAATATCATAGGAAAAATTAGTGCAGTTATCTGCCGAGGCTGGAACTATTGAGGCATTGTCGCAGGCATTGACCATAACATATATAGTATCAAAGTCACTGTACGCATAGTTTGCACTAGTAAGTGTGACTCCGTTTGAGTAAGTCGATGCAGGAAATTCCAATGATGTTACAAGCACCGCTGAAGGTGTCGTTGGGTCAGGTTGATTTTTCCAAAGTTTAACAACATACTTATTTACATCTGCAGAGTTGCTTGAGTTCCAAAGGATTTCTAATTTTTTAGTGTTTGAATTAAAAGTAAATGACTGCACGCCATTGAAGACAGGGGCTGTGATGTCAGCAGTTGTAATATTGTAGGCACTACCTAAATTTGAAATATTTCCAGCAGCATCGCGTGCCAGTAAGCAAACATTGTAATTTGTTCTTGGGCTAAGACCTGTTAAACTTATAGCCGAAGCCCCAGGTGGATAAGCGCTTGCAGAAATAGTTTGATATGGTGTCGTGTTCAGGCATGAGTTTGTTGCCAAGGATGGATAGGTCGCAGAGTTTAAATAGACTAAATAATCTGTAGCTCCGTAGGAAGCTCCGCTATCTGCAGTTCCTTCTCGAGCCACAGCCGTAAACGAAATTCCGATGGTTGAATCAGCAGGAATCCCTAGGCTGATATTAGAAATTCCTAAAAATGTTGGTGCTGTTAAGTCCCC
>DGYJ01000115.1:30348-38074 GCA_002396665.1 Bdellovibrionaceae bacterium UBA5009 | reverse complement strand
TGTTAAGTCCCCTGTAGCTAGTGTTATCACATTTGAATTGTTATTTGAATTTCCAGTGGGGTCTTCATCCACAACTTTAATACTGTAAGTTGTGTTTTCAGATATACCGGCTATTGTAAGTAAAGTTGGTGCAGCTGTGAAGTCGGTGACTGGTACAATTTTTTGCGGATTCGTATTAAACGTACAACCAGCGCCAATACAGTAAAAGATTTTACGATTTGCAACTGCACCTAAATTGTCTGACCATGGCGCTGTAATGTACGCAGTAAAATTTCCTGCTGTTGCGCTTTGTGCTCCAATGGTTTGTGGGGCCCCACGATCTGGTAGCGCAAAAGTTTTTTGGACGGTGTTGTTGTCGCAAATATCAGCTTTGGTACAAGCTCTGACGCCAAAAGAATAATTGATCTCGTCCCCAAGACCACTCACGTCGAAAGTAAAAATGCCTTTGCCAGATACTTTTTGTTTTTCTGCCTGGTTCCAATTTACCGTTGAGCCAGTATTATAATAAATCTTATAATATGCTGCCTTTGATCCAGAAGAGGCTTCAGGACTCCAGCCCACGCGAACAAGCAGGTTTGATGATACCGCAGTGGTTGATGTGATTCCAGAAAAAGTTGGTGCATTTGAATTCACTGGCGAAATTTGCAATGATTTTGAGCCTTCGATTTTTCTAGCGCCAATAAATCCATGACAATTGTATTGATAAGTCACGCCTTCAGTAAGGCCCGAGTCCGAAATAGTCAAAACACTTCTATCATTTGAAGAACCAACTTCGATTCCATTTCTATAAATGACGACACGATCGGCCCCAGAAGGGAACTCAAAATTAATTTCTACGCTTGAATTGCTTATCGCTGTACCTGACACACATCCTGCGTAGGAACTTTGTGAAGAAGAACCAGTGACTAGACTTTTGGTCTCTAGACAGCCAGATAGCAAGGCTATCAATGGTACTATGACTAATTGTGAAGACATGAACTTGGAAGCTAGCACATGCTTAAGCACTTGCTTGAATGAATTATTCAAGATGACATATCTTTTATTCAAGGATAAATCTCTGGACTTCATTGGCAACTCCCTACCATTGTCTGTATAGGCTACTTAAATATCAATATTCAGAACGATTACCTATCGGCTTATCTAATTAGACTAAAGAACTGTGCTGAATTTGTTGTGTTAAATTTTGCGAACGCAAATTGCACTGTGTTGTCATAGCTTTATGATCATATTTAAAATTTACATAATAAAATCCCGCATAACTTCCTTGAACGGAATATCTTTTAGCTAGACTCATTTTGAGTCAGTCCTGTGTCGATGAATGAGACACGAGGAACGTATATGAATTTATCAGCACTTCTTGGAATTATTGTATCAGCTGCAGTGTTTTTGATTTCAGTTTTAACTGCAACACCAGCACGGGAAATATTTTTAGATCCCCATGGGATACTAGTTGTTGTCGGCGGCACTGCTGCAGCAAGCTTGCTTTGCTTTCCATTATCAACTTTTCCTACGATGTTTAAAGTTATTTTCAACAAGTTTTTAGGGAAGTACGGCCAACTTCACGAAGATGTTATCCGCGAGATTATTTCCTTAGCAAAACATCAAGTGGATGATCCAGATGCTTTGCGGGATCGAGTGGGTAAAATTAAAACAGAATTTTTAAAAGAAGCCGTCCAATTGCTTGTCGATGGTGGGTTGAATGAATTTCAAATGGATACTGTTTTAAGAAAAAGAGCCCAGTTCCTTTACCGAAAGCATCAAAAAGAAGCCGCCATCTTTAAAACAATTGCCAAATTCCCGCCGGCATTTGGCTTGATGGGAACAACCATTGGTATGATTGCCTTGCTGCAGTCCCTTGGTGGCGCAGATGCATATAAAAAACTAGGACCTTCGATGGCAATTGGTCTTGTGGCGACACTTTATGGAATTGCCTTGGCTAATTTTATTTTTATTCCACTTGGTGAAAATTTATCAAAAATAAATGACGAAGACTTAGTTTTAAGGGAAATCATCATTGAAGGGATTAAGCTTTTAAGACAGCAGCAACATCCGCTGGTGGTAGAAGAGTATTTAAAAAGTTATCTATCGCCAACAGATCGTTTGAAACTAAAAAAAGTTGCATAATATAAAGGTTGTATAAATGGGCGAGCCAGCTTTAAAAAAAGAAAACGAACCCACCGAACCTAGCCTAAGGCTGGCACAGGCGGATGCGGGCGACGATATGTTCTCAATGGATAACCATGCAGAACATGACGAAGGCGAAGGGAATTGGCTTGTTTCCTATGCGGACATGATGACCTTGCTTGTTGGTTTTTTTGTGGTTTTGCAAAGCTTTTCGAAAGTTGATACTGAAACTTTTGAAAATTTAAAGAAAGAAACTACGAAACTTTTTGGCGGCGAATACATTAAACCATTTGAAGATCTTTCTAAAAATTTAAAAAAAGTAACAGAACAAATGCAAATGACGGATCAAGTTGTACTGACTGAAACTGCGCGCGGAGTAGAAATAACATTTCGTGGGGCTTTATTTTTTAATTCGGGCTCATTCGAACTTAAAGACGAGGCCACAAATCTTTTAAGGAAACTAATACCTGTCATAGCAGAGAAGGCAAAAGGTTTTGGAATCATTATTGAAGGCCATACAGATAGCACGGCCTTGAATGGGGCAGGGGCCATATCATCCAACTGGGAATTATCTAGTGTGCGAGCATGTCGAGTCCTAAGATTATTTGAAAGCGAAGGATTCGCAGCTACTCGACTAAAAGCCTTAGGCTGGGGCGATACAAAGCCCATTCTTCCAAATATGGATGCCCAGGGGCAGCCCATTGTAGAAAATCAGTCTCAAAATCGACGGGTCGTTATTAAGATTTTAAAAAATTTCGAGGACTAGCATGGAAAAATTTGAATGGTTTCAAATTATAGTCATTGGATCAATAATTGGTACATCTTGCTCGAGCAAAGTCATTCGTGTAGAGTCCAAGCCTACATCTGCGCAAGTTTTTTTAAATGACAAACCCATTGGCAAAACCCCAATGGATTTAAAATCAACAGACTTTAAACAAGAATTTAATAAGCCCTATGTTGATATAAAAGTTGTTAATGCAGGTTTCGAGCCAAAAACCATGCTTGTCGCAACGAATTCAATTCAAAAAATAAATGTAGAATTAAAGCCCTATGATAAAAAATATTTTGAAACAAAACTAATGTCTGATTTTCAAGATTCTTCGAATGAATTAATTCGTGAGGTTTTGCAAATTCAAGGACTTATTGTGGCTCAAAAAATGGATGAAGCAGAAGAAAAAAATAAAAACTTCATGAAGCGTTATCCAAATGTGGCAGCAGCTTTTGTTTTACAATCCAGTATCGAGGTCGCAAAAAATAATATTGACCAAGCCATGAAAAATTTAAAACGTGCAGCCCAAATCGACCCAGCTGATCCGGTTGTGGTTAGGGCGATGGAATCATTAAAGAAAAGGAGCAGAAATGAATAAGCTGATTTCTTTTTTACTTCTTCTTTCTTTTTCAAGTGCATCGATTGCCGAAGTAGATTCGGTCAGTGCATTTGAAAAAGCTATCGAAGAAAAAATTAAAGAAATCGCCCTTGTTCAATTTGGAACTGGCGAGGCTCTGGTTGTTTCTGTTAAGGCAAATCTTAAGCCAGTTCAGAATGATGACATTGCAGAAAAAAATAGAGCTAAAGCAAAGGCCAAAGCAGATGCCGATGCTGAAAGTGCCAAAGTCGAGGCCATGGATTACAGTTTGGATGTGGGTTATTTGCCACTTCCGGTTTCTAAAAATTTTTCACAAAAGAAAAAAGAAAATTTAGTTCCGTCAGAGGAAGTTGAAAAGGCTAAACCAATTATTCCAATACAGGACAAAATTGAATCTGTTGATATTCAATTACTGACATCTTCCCTTGCCGAGAAAAATTCAATTAAAAACTTAGAATTAAATATTAAGAATATTTTTTCAAAGTATAATCCTAAAATTTCTGTTCGAGCAGTCAATGCCAGCAATCTGAAACCAAGGAAATTAGACCCGCCAGTTGCCAAAAATCCAGATGATAAAGAAGATAAAAACAAAGATGAGAGTGCAAATCAGATTCAGACAAAAGATATAGTACCTTATTCCTTAATTTTTGTCTGTGTCATTTTGCTTTGTACTTTTTTGTTTTTAGGAATGAGGTCAGTGTCCAATGCTTTGATAAAGTCTTTTGAGGCCGTTGGGCAGGGACTTATTTCATTAAAGCAAACGGGATCCACTACAATGAAAAAAAATGGTCTTAATGGCACAAATGCAGATGTGCAAAACCCAAATGACGAAGGTCACGTCGGAAAGAAGGGGGCTAGTGCATCTGGCCCTTACATTGGACAATTTGAAAGCAGCATTGAAAAGTTAAAAGCATTCTGCAGGCAAGAGCCGATGAAAGTGGTCAGCACATTGACCATGGATAATGCTGACATCATTGGCTTGCGCTGGCTATTTAGTTTGTTAGATGATTCAGATCTTCGTCAGTTAAAAAGTTTTTTAGGCCCTGACAGAATGAAGTTAATTCATCAGCCCGTTGCCGCACCAGATGGCTTTTCGCTGCAGACATGGACTCAGAAGTGTGTTGAAAGGATTACGCTTTTAAAATTAGACGGACTTGCTTTTATAGAACGATGCCTTGACCCAAGTCAGTTGTCAAAATTGTACAGCCTTTCAGAGGATAACTGTTTTAATCTTGCGAGTGAACTGAATCGAAAAGAATTTTGGAAAATTGCATTAGAAAAAATTTCGTCTGACTATATATTGTTGAATTCAAGCCAGTTAAGCGAAGGCAATTGGAAAAGCATACTTGATAGTTCTGATTTAGCTTCAGATGTTGTGCGTGCATCGGCCGATGAATTTTTTGCCGAATATGATAGACGTTTTGTCAACGATGAAAAAGAGACTCAAACTGATGATCGATTCAAGAAGAAAATTTTGGACACTCTTATTGCCACATTAAAAACTTTAGAAAGCGGAAAAGACAGCGAATTTATTGAAAAAGTAAAACATGACAAGCCTGAAATTGCACAAAGTCTGAGTCAATTTTATTGGCCGGTCAGTCGTTTAAATGAAGTCGACAAAGTGGCCCTGAAGGGATTTCTTGTCAACTTAACGAATGAATCATTATTTGCCTTGATGCTATGTTCGACAGAACAAATTCGTGGGTTGATCACGAATTCATTGCCCGAGGGAATGAAAAAGACTGTCGCAATTGATCTGTATGAAAAGGCAAAAGCGAAAAACGACAGTAAAGATTTGGCTTCCGCACAGAAATTGGCGAAGGAAACCATGGAAAAAGCATTGGCCTTACATCTTAAAGGTCAATTGCCGCTGCAAAAAGGATTGGCGGCATGATGAAGAAATTTAGAATTATAAAAGTTAAATTATTTTTGATTGTGATTGTGTGCTGGTTCGATGTGCATGCTACGACAGATTATTCTGGCAAACTTTCATTAAGAACTGGAATTGGGCAGTTGACGAATCAAGGGACGCAGTCAGGGGCCGCTCCAACAATTGGTGGATTCGATTTGCAGTACCACTATTTTTTAAATTCACGACTAACAGCAGGCTTTGGTTACACATCGCAATTTGACTTAGCAGATAATGGCGTTCCAGTTTCAGGTTACGAGTTGTTAGGACGTTTTTATTTCTTGCATTCTGGAACCCGTGAAAAATCCACCGAAAATGGTTGGGAATCATCGACTCATTATCAGTGGAGTCCCTACGTTGGAATGTTCTACGGACATCGAGTTTATTACCTAGGGCCCGACAATTTGTCCTCTGATCCTGTTAAGCAGCTCACCGGAACCTATGGGATTATAAATTTCACAACGGGTGTTGATTATCGACTAGATGACAAATTTGAACTGACCGGTGAATTATCAACAAGTTTGGCCACCTTGGTGGGGGCTGATCCGAGGGTCAAAATTTCAGAGACTATAATATGGATGGGGCTTAACTATGTTTTCTAATGAATTGCAAATCAAAGTGACACCAGATGATCATTTAGATTTTGAACATATGCGTTTACATTTGCTTGAAACGCACCGCATGTATGTCAGCCTTTCAAAAGAGAATCAAGAACTTCGAAACGAAATTGCCTACTTGCGCGGCGAGCCCGCGAAAAGGTTTATGGCCTCGAATCATTTTTTAAATCAGCGAGATCCTGATTATTTAAGAATTAAAAATATGGAAGAGACATTTTTTGAAGCCATTTTAGAAAAAGAACAATTAAAAATTCTAAATCAGAAATTGAATATAGAAAACTTACAACTCAAAAAAGATAACTTTAAAATTTCAAAACATTTGGATCAAATTGTAAAAATGGCCAATGATCAAAAAATTCAAATCAATTTTTTGATGGATCTATTGAAAGATTTTAAATTTAAAGTTCTGTCATGGTTGAGCTTGTCTGAAAATAGGGATATGTCGACTTCTGAAGAAGAAGTAAATAAAATTCTAAAACGCTTTTTGGTCGAATAGTATATTTGAAAAATTATTCTTAATTCGAGACATTTTAAAATAGTGTTTTGAAATGATACGCCTAATAAATTGCATACACTTGTCGATATTTCTTCCATTAGACATTGGCGGCTTAAACCGTAGAGCCTTTTACATCCACCAGGCAGGCAGCAAATTTGCACAACAATCGGCTGGCGGTGGAAATGAAAAAAAATCGTAAGTTAATTTATTTTCTACTATTTGTTTTTAATTCTTTCCATTGGACTGTTGGAGCGCAGACAGTTTCGAATTCATTTTTAAATTTTCCAAACGGCACTCTAAACTTATCCCCAGGTCAGCAGATTAAGTTGAATAAGGCCATCTTGCGTTTTACTGCCAAAGCAGATTTGCAAGTTGTTGATATCAGCGGAGCAGTTCTTTGGAATACAAAAACAAGTTCAAATTGTTCAAGTCAAACGCAATGTTTGGCTTCATTTTCTGGTGGCAATTTGTTCGTTAAAGGAGACAAGGGAAATATATTGTTTTCGACAAAAACGGCATCTATGTCTGGTCGGTCAATGGTGTTTTCTAATCAAAGTGATTTTATTACTATATTCGACAATACCTACACTGCAGTTTGGTCATCTGGGCTGCAGCCAGCCAAGGGTTATTTGTCTTTTTTAAGGTCAGAAAAAGTTGCGACTTCGGTGCAATCTTTTATTGATTCCTTGGGCATTAATACACATATGTCACAGTACGAAGGCAATGCGCAAATCGTATTAGATAAATTGAATTATCTTGGCGTAAAGCATATTAGGGATTCATTTTCCGCGACAAATTCATTATTAAATAGCTATCAACTTTTAGCTAGTCACCAGATAAAATTCAATATTGTATTTGGTGGTGTTTGGGGGCCAAAGCATATCCAGAATGCTGAAACCTTAGATGGTCTTTCCCCTGCATCATTAGAATCGTTAGAAGGTCCAAACGAGATTAATAATTTCCCATTTAGTTGTAACAATTCTGTTTGGGAACATGGTTGGCCCAACAACAATGGGCCAGCGGCACAATGTTTTATGCAAAATTTGTTTGCAGAAATTGGATTGGCAAAAAAATCTGCGAAATTATCGAATGTTAAAATATTTGATCTTACCGGTGGACGATCTGCCTACAATGCCGAACAATTTGGCTTATTGGATTTGGCAGGACGCGCCGATTTTGGCAATGTGCATGTCTATCCTAACGGAGGACATGT
>DGYJ01000115.1:25699-30201 GCA_002396665.1 Bdellovibrionaceae bacterium UBA5009 | reverse complement strand
AGTAACGGAGGACAGCAGCCCGGCGACAGATTTCTATCTGCAATTGCGAATAGTTACTATTCAGTAGCCCCATCCCAGGCTGTTGTTACAGAAAGCGGTTATACAACGTCGTTACCAAAAAGTGTTGCCCAGGTTTCAGAGGCCGCACAGGCAATATTAAATACTAATATTTATTTAGAATCTTACCGGGCGGGTTTTTTTAGGACTTTTATTTATGAATTAACTGATAATGTGTACGAAGGTTATGGTGTATTCAAATCAAGCACGAAGGCTGTTCAGCCAAAAAAAGCTGCAACAGCAATTCATAATCTAACTACAATTTTAAACGATCAAATGCCGCCAATCGCCACACCGAAATCGCTTAGTTATACAATTAAGGGTATGCCAAAGACTGGAAAAGTTATTTTGCTGCAAAAAGCAAACGGGGCCTTTTGTCTTGTTATTTGGAATGACATACCTGTGTTTAGTAAAGGCCAAGATATTCTTGCCCCGTCTATTCCATTGAAATTGGTGTTACGGCGAAAATTTTCAAAGATTTCATATTTTGATCCAATGGTAGACTCGATTGCCCAAAGGACAATGAATAATGCGAATTCGTTTGATTTTTTGTTGGGAAATAATGCGGTGATTATTGAACTTGAAAAGTAAGCCTTGCAGAATCAACTTTTTATTTTAAGCTATGAATAGCCTCAATGCATTTTGCTGCAGTCCAGGTAAATGGGCACTCTGTTTTGTATAAGAATCTTTGGACTGGATGCAAGGATACATTTTTAAAATTGGATGTGTCCTTGTTGTTATTTTGTGTTGGGACATCCGCGTAAATTTCTGCTAAGTATTCATATTTTTCAGTAACACTCTGTAGTCCATCTAAAATTCGCTCACCTTCTGTGAAATCGTTCATCGCAAATGCAGCTCGTGCAGAATCTGCGATTAACCAACCCCAATGAAAATTGTCATGGTAATGTCGTAAGCCAACGGCTTTTGTTGTCCAGCTGACTGATTTTTTGGGATAGAAAGGGTAAATCGGAATTCCAGGAATGCTGTCTGACGAATCACTACTTTTCCAAAGTGAATGGGCTTTCAAATTTTTGTAAATATTTTTTTTGTCCTTTGCCAGCTGAATCCACGGGCTGGAAAGAATTAAGCAGTGACTGTCCAACGAGTATTGATTTTCAAAATTTTTTTCAGGTAAAAACTCTTTGTAAATTTGTGTTATTGGATCAAAAAAATGTAAATCAATTCTAGATTTTAAACTTTCAATTTCAGGAAATATTTCATCCCAATTTATTTTTGAAAATTCAGAGTACAAGGATAAGCGTGTTAAAATTTCCAAAAACTGAAGTTGTGAAAAAAGAACAACTCCTTCGCGCCTTGCAGAGTCTTGCCAGTCTGAAAATGCAGGCTGATAAAGAAAGCCGTTCCGCCAGAACTGTTGATACCATGCAAGCAAATTTATGATCTCGTCCTTTGATAGAAGAAAATCTTTTTTTTCGTAATCGGCAAGATCGCACAATGCTTTTAAAAATAAAAAAATAGAATCAAAGGCAGGAGTGTTATGTTCACCAAAATATTCTGGTTTCAGCTTTGATTTGTTCCATAGGGATGGAACGTTAGGTAAAAAGCGTAGACCGGTTGCAAATAATACTCTAATTTGGGGTGGAACAGTGTCAATTCCCCTGGGCAAATATCCTTCTTTACTTTTCATTTTATAGATCAAATTTAATTGGGATTTGACTTCTGCATGATAGCCTAAGCAAAGAAGGCCCGGCACAGAGAAGCAAAAATCACGGACCCAAAGTGTTCGAAACTGATTTGCCCCGGCAGCAAAAAAATTTCCATCTGATGTTCTAATCAAATTTGCTGCGACAGTTTTTTTGGCTTTATCATAAAGGCGAGAGTATTTTGGATTCATGCTAAATTGTTTAACATATGGCAATTTGAAAAAATACCATTAAGTAAAATTCATCAATCCAAAGCCATTCCGATTCTACGTATTTTAAAATTTCTGATGTCTTATTTTGATCCAATTTCCTATTTGGCTAGACTAATGTTTAGGTCAAGTTGGGTCGATAGGTTTGATGTGAAGCCAATTCTATTGTTTTACTTTATTTCATTTTGTACATTGGCGGGATGCACTGTTGCGAATCCAACTGTCACCTTGTTGTATAGTAAAGGGCCTGTAAGCTCGGGCTCGTTCGAGGTCGCGGGCTTACCTGCCGCTGGCGCTGCCAGTAATCAAACAAATCTATCCTTGGTTGTTAATCTAAGTTCAAATTCGCAAAATGCAAATTCGGGCATCCAGCAGTTCACTTACAAATTTGGCCCCAAAGCGAATATTCTATGTGAAGATCCCAATGGCTACAACCCCACTTTTGATGAATTAGGGGCAAGTATTACTTTAAATCTAGCCCCACCAGCATCCTATCCAGACGGCGATATCACCCTATGTGTCCTCGGTAAAAAGAAAGATGGCAGTTTGCAAGCATACAAAGAAGCATCTGTTTTTTCGTGGGTGCTGGATACATTGGCTCCAAGCGGAGTTACAATTGCTGGGGTCACAACTTCAACGGATCCATTTTTTGATGGCTTTATTGATAATGGAGCACCAAAAGTGATTTGGACAGGCCCTCCGGATGCTAGCAGTTATTGGGTTGCAATTTATGATTCGGGAAATACAAATTCGGTTTGTAATTTCGAGGCGGTATCGTCAGGTATTTATAATTACACAATGGCCAGTTGTGGCCCTCTTAGTAATGGCACATACTATGCTCAAGTCAAAGCCTGTGACTTGGTCGGGAATTGTAATATTACGTCCTCAGCGTTTACGGTTGACCTAATTCCACCTTCAATGTCATCCGTAACAACATCATCGCTGACTGATGATGCAGACCAAATGATTATTTTTAGTTCTAGCGATGCTTCTGGGAGCGGTATTTCCTACCATTTATGTTCATTGAACTCACAGTCCTATTTTAATTGTGGCAACGGAAGTTATATTTTTACAAATGTGCCAATCGGTTCAAATACCTTTGACGTCAAGGCCGTAGATAATGTTGGAAATATTTCTAGTGCCATGCGATTGACAGTTAATCGAATTCCAAAAGTTGAGCCCGCATACACTAATGCTAGCAATTGGAATTCTTATATTAAGAACGATGGGACATCGATTTATTCAGCAATGAACAATGCTTGTGCTGGAAGTGAGGCGGGCGGATATTCTGCCTGCCTACATGGCGGCGAAATAAAAAAAGTTGTCGTCTATGGCAAATCGAGTTGTGCAAATTTGTCTTTGACTGAAAACTTGGCTGCATTTAATTGGACATGTGTTGATACATCCGGCACGGCTGTTTTCTATTCGATGGGCCTCAAACAATCCAAAGGATTGGCAGATCTGATTAATTTTGCAGCGACCCCAGCGTGGAAACCAAACACAGTTACTATCCTTGATTCAAGTACTTCAATAGGAAGTTCAAATTCGACAGCTATTTGGTGGACAAACCCACTATCGAATTTAGCTGCACAAACAAATTTAAACACTGCAGGGACTATTTATACAGTGTACACAAACTCATTCACAAATGGTGTGAACTTAAATGCCGACAGTGTGGGCTTAGTGACTGCTCCGAATGTGTCTTTGACATTTAATGACTTTGCCAACAGCAGCTGTAATATAACAACTGGAAAATCAGTCACTGGAACTGTGAACCCAAGTCGAAAGCGTTGTTTAGTTAGCTCTGGTAGTCAAAATTTTTTATGGATTGAAGGGAGTTTTTCAGGAAATATTAGTACGCCTGGTAATCTTGCCAACAACATGGCTCAATACAACATCTTACTATATAATGTAAAGTTTTCGAGACTAAAAAATATTAGGGCCTATTACTCTGATTTCAGCGGAATTCATCTTATTGGTTCTTCTGAAAATTATTTAAGCGAGTTGGCATTGGCCTATCATAATGCCAATTCATTTGTTGCAAACTTTGGAGGGCTTTATTTGACTGCAGGTTCAAATGAAAATTTTATTTCTAATGTTAGTTTAAACAACAATAATAATGGTAATACAGCTGCAACCGGAGCTTTAGGGATTGATTCTTCTACCGACAACATTGTTGTTGGTGTTTTGTCTACTTCAAACTACAGACACGGAATTTCACTTAGTGCTGCATCTTTGTCCAATAATTTTTCCCACATTACTGTCATTAATAATGGTTCGATCACGGCAAGTCATGGGTTTTCACTGCAAAATTCACAGGACAATGTTTTAAGTCAAATAGTGTCTATAAATAATAACTCACATGGCTTAAATGTGAGCGCTTCCGGTGGATCTAAGTTTTTACAAATATTTAGTGGACAGAATGGGTCCACATCGAAGGCCATCAATGATACTACAACTCTTCAAACGGTAACATTTTATGGCGGAAATGTATTCGCAGATTCTTGCGCTGGAGGCGCACAGGCAGGTATATCAAGCGCCTGTGTATCTCAAAATTCTTCACCAGCTACAT
>DGYJ01000115.1:25270-25535 GCA_002396665.1 Bdellovibrionaceae bacterium UBA5009 | reverse complement strand
GGCTACATTTTTTGCTGCGCCAGCCATTTCAAGCACTACTTTTATGGGACAAATATCAACAGATGCTAATCTAATAGGTGTTTCAAGCGCTGCCACTTCCTTGTTAACAGTATTAGACTATTTAAAATTTGATCATTTTTACCGAGCATGGGGTATTGAGGATGCTGCAGCTTTTCCAGCATCTGTTCAGCAGGGTTTGTGTAGTGGTAACTGCCATATCTGGGACTATAGTCTACAATCTTCAGATAATATTTTGCGTGGAAAA
>DGYJ01000115.1:7615-25065 GCA_002396665.1 Bdellovibrionaceae bacterium UBA5009 | reverse complement strand
GCGTGGAAAAAATGGAGTATTTTACCCTGGTATGCCTTGTCCAAGTTCTGTCCATGGTGATATCTCCCAATTGGATGGTAGCGGACATACCTTTTTGTTAAATGCTATAGAAATTCCTTCGACGAGTGGAAATAACAATGGCCTCTGTGAATCCAACGAAAGCTGCGCATATTCAGCTAATCTTGGAGCATTTCAAGGTTTTGGTGATCCATTAACTACTTCGACTTGTACTTTTCAAGATGGAGCCGTTAGCGGAGTCAAAATGTACACTTACCCGACGCTGTAGTTGGCAATCAAATTTGACAAACTAAATTACTCTGTGTGAACACTTTCTTCGCCGTAAAACCCAAAAGGCCCAACTTCGGTCCAGTAAAAATTCAAAAACGCATTGGACATATTTGCAAGTTTCTTTAGTGTTGATGGTGTATTCAATTTGCAAAATAAAAATCGAGGTATTTGTGCTAAAAAATATTTTAAGTTTTTTTGTGGTGGCTCAATTCTGTTTTATTTCCAGTGCATTTGCAGCTGGGACTGAAACTCAAGTTAGCAATTCTTCAGCAAATAAAAATTCCGCTGGGACATTGTCATCGGTGATTTCGGTTCGTGCAAAGGTCAAATCGGCAGCCAATTCTTCACAATCAAGATCCATAGCATCAGCTTTGACGGGTTCATTTCGAGTGGCCTCGACCTTAAATGCAGTATTTAATGGCAAATCAACAGCGGCAGGAGCTTCAAAACAGTTTGTCCGTTGGCCTGTTCGTATTGGTTCCGGCGATTTTGCAGATCTTAAAATTGCAATCAATGCTTGGTACTTAACTGGCGCAGGTGCAGTGAACATGCCGAATGGGTTCACGATATCAAAGGCTGCCTTGCAAAATTCTGACTCCACAATTTCAACGCCAATTTTGTTTGCTGGACAAAGATCTTTAGTTGTTCCTGCTGGTGCAAATGATCTTCAAAGTGATGCCATACTGCCAACTTCGTTTGGGATTGCACAATTTAGCCGTGGTGAAGTTTTTTGGCTTAAAATGGAATTGTCTGTTAATGCTGACGAATTTTTGCCAAATTCGAAAATGCGAAATACAAATTCAGTTGCAGGGTCATCAGTTTGGTTCGTCAACCCCACAATGACAACGGTCAGTGATGTGGATGCTCTTGGTGCATTCACTAGCTCTGGTACTAAACCAGTTAGTAAACCGAACGGATTTTGTCCAATCGTTTTAGGACATTTTGTCAGCGGTGATGCAGTGACTTGGTTTGCAGCAGGTGATCAAATTTTTGCTGGTAGTGGTGACGATGTAAAATCCCCAGAAGGTTTTGGAATTTATCAAAAAACACTTCTTGGTGATCGTAGTTCTGGTCAAGTTTTGGCAGGTTTGAATTTTAGTGCTAACGGTGCAAAGATGGCGAGCTGGCTTAAAGATTCAAAAACAAGCTACTGGATTCAGTATGCAAAATACTTTATAAATCAAATCGGCACAAACGACTTTGGTGCAAAACCGAATACGGCAATTGCAAAAGTACAAGCAGGGGCACAACAGATGTGGACCCAGGCCTACAACAGTGGCACTTATCAGGTTTTACAAACAAAGATTGGGCCTCGCACAACATCAACAGATCAGTTTGCGACTGAAGTGAATCAAACCCCGTCGGGTGGGGCTGGATCTGTCTGGGATACCACTGGTGAAGTCAGCCAATACAATACATGGGTGACTTCGCAAGTGGGTGTTCGAATGGACCAAGCTATTGAATTAAATTCTTGGCGTGGTGTTAACCCAAGTCGTTGGGTGACGGATGGAAACGCAAATTATGCAACTGTTAAAGGGGTTCTTCCGTCTGCAGCTATGCACAGCTTACTTGCAGCCGAGCTTCGGGGCATTTTTAATATCTACCCGTAAATTTGTTCGGTGAGTTTCATCTAAATGGCTTGGGTCCAAGGATATACGTTTTGGGCCCCAATGTCTCAAAGTAATATACGAGGATTTTTAAAGTCGAAATTCTGTGGGGCCGATATACCTATGTATGCAAACGGCTTTTTCAAAACTGTCAAAAACTTTTTCATTTTCTAAAACATTCCAAGTTTTTTTGGTTGTGTTTGCAATTGTTTATTTGAATGGATGCTCTGTAGGTAGTTCAGTTTTTTTAAAAAATGCACCACAAAATATCAGCATTAATATTTCCAGTACTTCAGCAGAAAAAGGAAGTCCGCTTCAATTTAAAATTTCCTTAAGTTCTTCGCCAAGCTCTGCCATCACTGTGAAATATGCAACTGGAACTGGAACAGCAAGTCTAGGGGTACACTTTCTTTCTGTTTCTGGGACCCTGACTTTTCAGGCAGGTGAAACTGAAAAATATGTCGAGGTGCAAACCTATTCCAATTCCCATGTCTGTGAACCTAGCCGAACAGTTGCATTAAACTTAAGTGATCCAAGCAGTGGAGCTGTGCTTTCAAAAGCCTCAGCCAACGGAACAATTAAAGATTCAACAAAACCCACACTGACCATCACTCCAACAAACGCAACGGAAGGTTCAGATATTACTTTTCAGGCCAGCTTAAATGATTTTTGCAATTCGTCTTCTGTGACATTTAATTATGCAACTGTTGATGGCACGGCCACAGCACCAGGCAGGTACACAGCAACATCCGGAGTAGCGACAATTGCGGCGGGCAGTTTGACGACAACAATCACAGTTCCAACAGTGGGTGATGGAACCTATCAGGGAAATCAGGATTTTATTTTAGCAGTTTCAAATGTAACGAATGCAACAATTACTGGTTCTTTAAATTTTACAGCACAAATTTTAGATGATGAAAGTATACCAACAATTCAATTTGCAAGTAGTTCATCTTCGCTTTTGGAAAGCACTGCTGGTGGGGCCCATACATTTGACGTAGTTCTATCAAACCCAACAATTCATGATGTTACTGTTGCCTATTCAATCACAGGGGGGACAGCAACCAATGGAAGTGATTACAGTTTAAATTCTTCAACTACTCTTGCAATCCCTGCGGGTAGCACATCAGTGCAAGTCAGTTTGACTGTGTCCGATGATGCTCTATCTGAAGCGGATGAAACGGTCATATTCACAATGGGTGCTGTCAGCAATTCCACGGCCTCTGGCAATACAACCCACACTTTCACAATTACAAATGATGAAATTGGATTTACCAACTGGACTGGTGCAGGTGGAAATAATACCTGGAGCAATTCTGCCAACTGGGACAATGGTGTTCCGGATGCTACAAAATCAGCTCGGCTTGGGGCTGTGTCCTGTGGTGCGTTTTGCAGTCCTACATTGGGCGGTAATATTGATATTGGTGGTTTAGAAATTTCAAATACTTCAAGCACTGTGACAATGATACAAGGAGGGAATAATATTGTGGTTCGCGCTTTAGGAATTACTCAGTCAGCGAGTACATTCACTGGTGGTTCTGGAAGTATTACAGTGAATGGGCCTGTCACAATTTCGGGTGGAACTTTTACCTCTACATCTGGGACTTTATTGATCAATGCCACAATCAATAACACAATTTATTTTAATTTAACTGCGGGGACTGCATCGACGCCATTTGCTCACAACAATGGAACTGTCGAATTGCGTGGTGATGCGAATTCAAACAATACCTATAAAATTTATGTACCCGTTGGCAACTATGCCATGAACCATTTCAAACTTAGCAGCACGGGTGGATCAAGTAGCAATACAATTTCTTGGTTAATGGGAGTTAACAAGGCAATGATTATAAATGGTGATTTCACCATGGCTAGGGCCAGTGGATCTGGCTATCTGACATTTGATTTTGATACGACAATGAATAATCAACAACTGAAAGGCAATTTAATCATCGGTGCTGGGGCCAAGGGCGGCAACATGCAAATCATGATGAATGGAACGGCAAGTAGGACCTACAGTGTAACTGGTGGTGGTAAAGCCCCAAGGATGTTGTTTTCAAAAACTGGCGGTGCGACTTTGAGCACGCCCGATGCAACTTACTATGGTGACTCTGTTGAATTTGCCGGCACATACACAATGCGATTTCCTACTGGTTCATTTACGATTGAACCTGCCTACGGAACACAAAAGTTTTTTGGTTATAACTCAAACAATGTTACTGTGGACCCATCTTTCAGGCCAAAATTAGTTGCAAACCTGGATTGCACAAAACAAACTTTGCATAAATTAGATTTGAATGGTTCCGCTACTGCAAAAGAATTTGAAAGCATCTACGTACAATGGACAGGTTCAAGCTGCGCATTGTCTAGGTTAGTTTTTGGCGGTGTTGCTGGTGAGACTGCGATAGTTTACGGAGACCTTACCCTTAGGGGGGCCCACGCGGGCCACGATTTTCGCCTTTCCGGTACAAACAATACTCCCTATGAGATGAATGTGCAGCTCCATGGCAATTTAACAACAAAATACAATGGTAATACCAATTCTGACACCACGCAAATTACTTTGAATGGGTCAAATACACAGACCATCACAACAGATTCGTCCCAGCTATTTACTGGCCCTTGGATTATTAACAAAACTGGGGGAACCGTAGAGCTTGCGGGACATCTGTACCACTACGGATCGCTGTCAATCAATTCAGCCACCACCTTAAATATGAATGGATATAGTGCTTATACTACGACAACAGCGACTGTCGGCGCTTCGGCCACGGTGAACATTGGCGGTTGTGGGGCAACATATTTGCCTTCACTTACAAACAATGGAAATATTAGCTATATAGCCGGGGCAATGGCTTTAAATTCTGATGGTTCAAACAAATCATCATTTGTTTTACCAAATAATTCATTCCAAAATACTTATCTTCCGGGCACAGGAAATGGGTCCGTTACCCAATCTAAAATATTTGTTCAGGCTGATGGTAAGGTATTTGTTGGCGGACTATACGACATTATCGGCGGCAGCGCTCAGCAAAATTTAGTGCGCTTAAATACAGATGGGTCAAAGGATGCCAGCTTCGATTCATCAACAAATATCAATGGTGAAGTTCTAGATTTTTACAAACAAAGCACAGGAAAATTTATTGTTGGCGGTCTGTTTACAAATAACGGCGGTGCCCTTCGCTTAAACTCCGATGGAAGCCTTGATTCAAGTTTTGGTGATTATCGAACACAAAAGTCTTATTATCCAAGAATTCTAAGCTTATCAAATGCTTCATTTCTAGACCAACTGGTTTGGGGACAACAAGTTGTAACAAGTTGTTCTGAAGATTGTACAACCACTTCAAATGCTAAGATTATTAGGACAAATTCGACATCTGGGGCCTTAGACAATAGCTTTCAAATTAATAGTTTTTCATCGTCGAACCAGGGCGTTGCTGGTGGATCTGCTGGTTATCTTGAACAGGCAGATGGCAAGGTCGTGGCCTTTGGTGTCTTCGATGGGTATGCAGGTGAACTTCGTAATAATATCATGAGAATAAATACAAATGGGTCTTTGGATTCGACTTTTGATGTGGGCTCTGGATTTAATAGTAAAGTTTATGCTGGGGCAATTCAAAGTGATGGAAAAATTATTTTGGCAGGTGCATTTACAAAGTACAATGATGTGTCTGTACCAAAAATTGTTCGTCTAAACACAGATGGAAGCCTGGACACGACATTTAACACAAACTTAGGAACTGGTTTTAATAATTCAGTCTACGCGGTTAAAATTCAAAGTGATGGAAAAATTTTAGTTGGCGGCGTATTTACAAGCGTCAATGGTACGGCTAGAAACAAAATTGCAAGATTAAATACAAATGGGACACTTGACACTGGTTTTGTTCCTAGCACAAGCTTTTCAAATCAAGTGGTGTCCATCGACACAGATGCTGCCAACACAACCGTGTATGTCGGACGTTCCTGTGAAAATGGTCTTTAGAAATCTGTTTTAAGCATGACTTCCATTGTTGAAAATAATATTGTTTGGGTCCCTTCTGATATGATGTTGCTGTCTTTGAAGGTCAAATTGTGCAATTGGTACTGCCCTTTCCAGCGGCCGCCAAGCCATGTTTTTTCTAAGATTTTCTTTTCATAGGAAATGCTACCATTGTAAATCAAGGAATTACTTAATTTAAACTGAGTCGTCGAAGTCGCAGACATCGAATAAACAGGAAACTGTAAATTTTGGGTAACACTGTATTTTACATTATCTTCTTGGTAAATCTCGTAGGTCATACCTGCACCTAAATTTATTGATCTGTATTCTCGTTGAAGGGGTTGAAAAGTTGTTGCATCGAATAGCGACAGGGGAACTTCTTGTATTTGCAGATTAAAATTCCATTTTAATTTTGTTGAAAAATGATTAGAAATAAACCCAGGGTGAAAAGATATGTTCGACGGTTTGCTGTACTGGGCATCTAAAATTTGCAATCGTGCTGTCCGAGTAGAATATCCAACCTTTGAATTATCAAAGCTAAACAATGTCGAAGAATAATTCAGCGCATAGGATCTTTGATCTGAAAATTCTTCAATCACGCCTAGATTATAACTTGGAAAGGTCAGGTTGTAATATTCTACATCAATGTCTGAAAAATTTTGCTTTACATCAAACCAAGTACCGCCAAGTCCAAGTTCAAACTTATACTTAGACTTGTCCGCTGGCCCATTCGCAGAAGTGTCCATTGCGCTACCAATGGATTCATTCTTTGACAATTCCTTAGGCGGACTGACTGATGCAATTTGATTGCTGTACTTTTTTTCAACTGGCGCTATTTTTTTCTTTGTAACTAAATTGATTTTTTCTTCATGGACAGCTGCTGTGTGCAATGGTGGCGTCGAAGTTGGTTGGGCTGGCTGTTCCGTTATTGGCGTTGGTGCAGGAGCAGGTGTTGTAGGCGTTATGGGCGTTGTGGGCTGTGCTAAATTTTTTTGATCAGCTAAATTTTCGGACAATGTTTCGTTCTCAATTTCAATTTTTTCATTTTGTACTAAATTTATTTCAGCTATGGGGCGATTATCTTCAGTGGGTTCGCGTAGCAAATTGTTGCTATGTTCTAAATCTGCGACTTGCTGGACTTTGACTTCCCCAGATATGACTTTGATTTCCGTTTTTGAATTGTCTGCTGAGCGAGTGATTTCAAGCTCGGCATTTTTACCAGAAAATTGTCGAAGTTTTCCATTCAAAGACAGAGTTGTTTTGCCATTCATTTTAACTTTAAAACTTCCTAGCTTTAAATCTGGCCAATTGCCATTTTTTAAATTTTTAAAATCAACAAGTGAATTTTCTTTGATTATCAGATTTGTGCCGTCGATTAGTTCAATTTCCGCTTCAGAACTTTCTCCGGCAAAAATGGCTTCGTTTTCGTGCAGGGGACGGCTTTCGCCAACGGGACGCCATCCCCAAAAAAGCGGTGATTTAACACGGAGGTCATTTTGGATTCGAAGAACTTTGCCGATTTGTTGTTGATCAATTTGAAAATCGTAGCCCTCGCTACTGGTCAGGGACCGTAGACAATAGGTGGCAAGAACAAACATTGCCCAAAATACGACTAAATCAAACTTATTGCTGAATATTCGCAAGTACTTGCCTCCAATAAGGAATTCGGAATTTTTGACTTGTTTATCTAGTCCTGCAGAAGTGTTTTTACAGACCTTAGTCCTGTGCTTTTTTTCTGTTAAAAAAATATACAATCCTAGTGGACTTTAGGGTCTAGACAATGAATTTTAATGAATAGAAAAAAGTCCTGCTATTTCAGCAGTTCCATTTGCAGCATTTTGGCCAAGGGTCCAATGCGAAGTTTTGGGTCTTCGTTGGCGGCAGTAATTAATAAATCCACCCGCGGAAAAAAGCGAACACCAAGTTCTGAATCCATGGTCTCACAATTGATCGGAGGGGTTGTGACCGAATGTCTTCGGCACATCACGGGGCGGTTTTCATAAATGCTACAGGCCCCATCGCTTCCTAAAAAGATGCAGCGATTTTCTGGTAGTGTTAATCTTTTAGTCCACTTTTTATCTTGCAGTTCGCGCAGGCTTTGTTCTTTCAGGACATCACGATTCACAACATGGCCATTTTCAACAAGCTTGGCTAAAATTTCACTTTCATAGTTCGTGATTTCAACTTCCATATGGCAGCAAGCCGAGCATCCTTTGAAGCAACTGATTTTTATATTTTTTTCTTTTTCGATTTCAGTTTCGACAAGATCTTGTAATTTTTTTGCTCGTTCGATTCCTTCAGGGGCGGACATAATTTCCGCGCGAGCTAAATTTATTTCATGATCGACAGAACTTAAAAACTTTTCAAAGACTTCGGGCTCTAAGGTTTTTTCATAGTATTGGATAAAATCTTTAAAAGATTTTGTGCATCGGCCATGGGCTTTATTGAAGTCCTGTCTTTTCATGGACTGACTGTAGTGGACAAATCCACCTTTGTAACCCATAAAATTTCACAGGCCCCATTTCCAGTATCGCTTCTTGTAAGCGAACTTTTCCAATCACTTCCATCTGGATGGTTTACACGCACAAGATAGCCCGTCAGCGTGACGACTTGACCCACGCGCAGTTTTAGAACCTGGTCTTTGACGTCAGGATTTGACGGAATGATATGGGTGTTTGCACTGTTGAGCGTGATTTTAGTTGGATCAGGGTAATCTTCGCTTTTATATGAAAAAAAGTAAAATCGATCATTTTGGCTGATTTTTAGTTTTTCAATATTTGATGAGTCTGACATCGGCCCCCAACCTAAGGCAAAATCAATGGGCGAGTACTTTGCCCCACGGTCTATCCAATAGCGTTCACGGGAAAGAATTCGGGCCTTAATTTTATAGGATGCTAAAAAATCGATGACTGTTCCATTGTAAAGAGCGCTGGATTTTACACCTTCTGGAATTGGAAGTTGAAGGGGTTCTTCGTTCACGAGGACACCTGGTGCTTGGCGGAATTCCCTATGGTTCCAGCCATTGTAGGCCCCGTATAAACAAAGGACGATAAGCAAAATTTGAAGCTTAGACATAGCCTAGATTATTTCTTTTTTGCGTTCTTGTAAAATAATCGCTGCCATCCTTTGCAAATAAAGTATAGATTTTAGTTGTTCAAAATATTCAACCCAATGGAGGTCCTAATGTCTGAAGATATGAAAGCTGAACTTGAGCGTTTAAGAGCAGAAAATGAAGCCCTTAAAAATAAAAAAACAGCCCGCGGCACTTTATCCATGAAGGTCAGTGAAAAAGGTGCTTTGTCTGTTTATGGCATGGGGCGATTCCCAGTGACT
This sequence comes from Bdellovibrionaceae bacterium UBA5009, assembly GCA_002396665.1. GTDB lineage: Bacteria > Bdellovibrionota > Bdellovibrionia > Bdellovibrionales > Bdellovibrionaceae > UBA5009. The sequence continues at coordinate 15,858 of DGYJ01000115.1, read as the reverse complement.
CTTTACAAAGAGCAATGGTTGAAGCTTTTAGGAATTGCTGAAGAAATCAAAAAATTTATTGAAGAAAACGACGAAAAGCTTAAAACAAAAGAGTAAATGAACTCTTTTTTTCAGTATTCCTTTTTAGATTTGCAAAATTTTTGTCAAGAGCGCGGCTTGCCACTGGCCACTGCGCGTTTACTTTACAATTGGCATTATAAGAAGAATCAGCGTGATCCCTTAACACATCAGGATCTGGCTTTAAAATCCAAGCAGGTCATTTATTCAGAAATGAACTTTGATCTTCCTCAAATTCATGAAGTTCATCAGTCAGCAGATAAAACAGTCAAATTTTTATTTCGACTGCCTGATCAATTGAAAATTGAAACCGTTCTGATTCCATTTCAAAATAAGTACACTATTTGTTTGTCGTCCCAGGTGGGCTGTGCCATGAATTGCGCCTTTTGTTATACAGGAACCCAGGGACTTAGTCGAAATTTGACGACGGCAGAAATTGTAGGTCAATTTTTACAAGCGAAAGAGTGGCTGGCCCAAAATCGCCCTGATGATGATCGTATTTTGAATATTGTTTTCATGGGGCAGGGCGAGCCTTTACATAATTTTGAGTCTGTCAAAAAATCCTGCGAAATATTTTTGTCGCAGTACGGATTAAGTCTAGCAAATCATAAAATTACCATTTCGACATCTGGATATTTGCCGGGTTTGCAAAGATGGAAAAGCGAAATGCCAGATGTGAATATTGCATTGTCATTGCATTCGCCTTTTACAGAAAAAAGAAATCAAATTATTCCGATCAATCGAAAGTTTCCGCTTCAGGATGTTTTGGATTTAGTGGATCAAATCCCCAAGGGCGAAAAGCGTTTCGTCACCTACGAATATCTTTTGTTAAAAGATTTTAACGATAGCGATGAAGACGCGCAAAGTACCGGGGAACTTTTAAAGGGTAAAAAAGCCTATATTAATTTAATTCCATTCAACCCATTCCCAGGAACTGAATACAAAAGGCCAACGGATGACAGGGTAGAAAAATTTCGTTCAATTCTTGAAACTTACCAGATTCCTACTCTTATTCGCACAACCAAGGGCGATCAAATTTTAGCGGCCTGTGGTCAATTGAATTCAAAAAAGTAATTCTACTTTTTCAATTTAGCTGGTTCGTGGATTTTTTCTTGGACCAAATACCGAATGGCTAGCAGAGCCCCATAATGGTCTCCGCGTTCGTGGTCTTTATTTGTGAATGAATATCCATAGCGAAGATCGGCGACAAGGGCCCACTCGTTTAGTGCGTAGATTTCATACTGGGCTGCAAGATCCAATCCGTAGTCAGTAATGTCCCTGGCCGAGGTATCAATTTCTTGTCCAGAAGCGAAGTCGCTATAAATTATTTGCGGATTTTCCATGGTGTAGGAAGAGGTGAAAGTTAAGGAGGTAGAAAATTGAGGGCTCAACCACCAGCGGTAGCCCATGCCAATATGCATCAGATGGGTTCTTTCACCAATGAACTTGCCTTCAAACTCGCGATAATAGGATTTTCGCATATAGAACATAGAAATTTCTAAAGCGCCCCGCGGGTTCATGTCACCGGTGACTACAAATCCTGTCCCCGCTAGGTATGAATTTTTGCCCACGCCTGGGCCCTCATATTTTGTTCTTGAAAAAAAAGAGCCTAAGCTAGCTGTGACATTGCCTTCTTTCGCTGTATAGGCAAAAGTGTTATTTGAGATAATTAAAAAAAGTACAAAAAGGAAAATCTTCACATTCGAAGAGTAAATTTGATGGCGCGAAAAGTACAATTAAAAATTTCCGAAACTAAAGGGTTATGTCTATGGCCTTTGAAACGTGGATGTTTTTGTTTTGCTTTAAGAAAGTTCTTTTTATTTATCTTGATCATGACAGGCCTTCTAGGCCCTATTGCTTCGGCCAAAGAGAATCCACTACCCCCGTCAGAATACGAATTGATGGAAGATGATCCCGAAGCTTTGCCTGCAGATGAAAGTTCAGAACCCACACTAGAAGAAAAATTGATCAAAAGTAATATAGCGATTTCAAATTGGTTTGATGGTGTGGCCGAGGGGCTTGATCTTTTTTTAGTTGGTAAAAAATTAACAAATCGTCGCAATGATACCAGCGTGAAAATAGAAAACTCATCTTTTTTGACTGACGGTCAGGGTTTCAAAAACACTTCCGGTCTTGGTGTGAATCTGCGTTTGCCTAATCTTGAAGATTATTTTCAACTTAAATTTACTTCCTACGATGAAAAAAGTGAAAATCGTACTGGTAAAAATAATTATCTTCGCCAGGCTCCTCGCGAAAGAAATTACGGGGCCAGTGTTGGTGTCTTTAGGAAGTTAGGAAATATTCGAACAGCCTTCCAGCCCCGTGTTGAACTGCAGGACCCTTTGAAAATTTCACACTCGCTCAGCTTTGAAAGTGTGGCGGATATGAAGACATTCAAGGTGAATCCAAAATTAGAGTTTTTTGCTACACCGACGAAGGGGACTGGGGTTTTTCAAGCTCTGAACTTTAACTGGGTGTTAAGTAAAATTTATTCGCTCACTTGGATTAACGAGGGCGAATACGAAGAAAAACTTCACAAGCTGACAGTCAATAATGGTCTTGCCCTGGGGGAATTTGTGAATCCAAAATCAACACTGACCTACAGTTGGATGTTCACTTCGGATAATCGGGATGAATATCATTTGGTGGGTTACAGTTTGGCAGTTTCATGGAATCAGTTATTATACAAAAAAATTCTGGATTACGAATTAACGCCGCATTTAGATTTTTCGAAAGAAAATTCTTACCGTGGAATTGCCGGTTTAGTTTTTTCTGTGAATTTGAATTTTTAAGTCACTTCAAAAGTAAATTCATGTCGAAATTAAATTCACTTGATCGCGCACAGCTAAAAGCTGCGCCGCTATGCTGATAGCTATTTCGGCCGGGGTGTTATTTCCGATCGGAAGCCCCAAGGGACAGTGCAGTCTTTCAATTTCGTGATCTGGAATTTTCGCCTCATTAAGTTCGGTCTTTATTTTTTTAGATTTTATATCAGAACCAATAACACCAATAAATTTAAAATGTTTTGAATTTTTGAAGACCTGCAACAAAATTGGGAAATCTGTTCCATGGCCCTGGGTCATGCAAAGCGCAAAAGAGTTTTCTGCAAGTAGTGGAACGGCACTTGCCAGGTCATCGTAAAGATTGGTCTTAATATTTGATCCCACTGGCAATTTAGAAAGCCACTCAGGTCGCGTATCATAAATATTCAGTTGGCAGCTTAATTTTGAAAGCACTCGGCAAAGTTCTTGTGAAATATGACCTGCTCCAAAAATATTGATCACCCAAGGATTTTGAATTTGCACATCAAAAAATAAGCTAACTTCGCCGCCGCAGGACATGCCAATTTGTTTTTGTAGATTCCATGTTTGAATTTCAGAGAGAGACTGAGATGATAAAAGTTTTTGTCCATGCTGAATTGAATGGGCCTCGATTTTTCCGCCGCCCACAGTGCCCCAAAAAAGTCCTTCTTGGGTGACCAGCATTTTCGCGCCAATGACTTGTGGTGCACTTCCAACAATATTCACTAAGGTCACTAGAACGTAGCTCGCTTGGAGTTGGTGTAATTTTAGAATTTGCTCGTTCAAATCAAGCATTTGATTTTCTTTCTACAAATTTAAGTTTATCCATGCAAATGATGAAAAACTTCTTCTTGGGTTGCGGGCAATTTTAATTTCACATTGGATTCTTTGCGAACAGAGTGAAGAGCATTTTTAATTGCAGTCCAAACAGAAATGGCCAAGAGCAGAGGGGGTTCACCGACAGCCTTGCTAGCTTTGACATTTTTATTATTCAAAGAATTAGGAATCAGTTCGCAGGTTAAATGCCGAGGAATATCATGGATACTTGGAATTTTATAAGTGCTAGGTGAACACGAAAGCAAGCGGCCATCAGAATTATAAAATAATTTTTCAGTCGTGACCCAACCCATTCCTTGGACAAAGGCGCCAATGACTTGTCCTTTGTCGATGGCGGCATTGATCGGGCGACCAAGATCCATCAATATTTCTGTTCGTAGGACTTTTGTTTCGCCCGTGAAGCGATCTATAGAAACTTCACTGGCAGCTACTCCGTTTGTAAAATAAAAGAATGGCTGCCCTTGACCAGTTTCTTTATTATAAAAAATCCCTGGATATTTAAAAAAACCTTGCGAGGTCAGGGGAACGCGGTTCAGGTAGGCCTCTAAAAGTAAATCGGCAAAAGTAATTTTTTGTGCAGGATTATTCTTATTGATAATAAATCCATTTGTGAATTCTATATGTGAATAGTCTTTAATGGTCTCAATATCAATTTCTAGAGCTGTGCCAGCCCCAGCCGTGGGTTTTCCCCGAAGACTTTCAGGTCTTGCGAAAACGCCAACTGCGACTTTAGATAAATTTTGCTTCAAGACCATGGCGGCATTCAAGGCCGCTTGGGCATTGATATCAGTTCCACTTGATGCCGCTGTTGCAGAAGTGTTTGGCGTTTTTTCTGTCGAAGTCGGCATCAATCGCACATCTTTAATTGGAATTGAAAAGCAATCCGCAAGCACCTGGGCGATTTTTGTATTTACACCTTGGCCCATTTCAGTGGCTCCAGTGGAGGCTTGGATGGTTCCATCCAGATGCAAGTTCACCAGGGCATTTCCTTGATTTAAAAATCTGGTCGTAAACGAAATTCCAAACTTAACAGCTGTGACAGAAAGTCCATGAAGGGTTGAAAGATTTTTGCGATTGTGGTCCTCGACTTTTTTTCGCCATTGCAAATAGTTTGTTTGGGATTTAATTTTTTCAAATAATTCCGGGAGGACGTCATCTTCAATCACCTGGCCATAGGGTGTTTGCTGTCCCTTTTTGTAAACATTTCGTTCACGTACAACCAAAGAATCTATTTTTAAAAAGTTTGCAATGTCTTCGATGATATTTTCAATGGTCACAACACCTTTGGGCCCGCCAAAACCACGGAAAGCCGTATTGGATGCCGTATTGGTTTTGCAAACTTGCCCAGACACAAAAAAGTTTGGAATATAATAGGCATTGTCCAGGTGAAGCATTGCACGTTCCATAATGGCTGTCGATAAATCAGCGTAGGCTCCACCATCAGAATACAATTCTGCTTTTAATGACAAAATATGTCCGTCTTTATCAAAGCCCACTTTGTAAAAATTCTTAAAAGGATTTCTTTTGCCAGTGATCAACATGTCGTCATCTTTAGTTAGAATCAATCGGGCTGGGCGTTTTAATTTTTGCGCCACCAGAGAGGCATAAACTGCAAATGGTGCGGCTTGGGATTCTTTGCCGCCAAAGCCCCCACCCATGCGTTTAACAATACAAACAACTTGATGATTTTTAAGTCCCAGGGCTTCGCAAACAAGATGTTGAACTTCTGTTGGATGCTGTGAAGACGCATGGATTTCGATTTGCCCGTCTTCTTTTGGGTAGGCAATGCAGGCTTGGGATTCTAAGTAAAAATGATCCTGGCCTGCGATTTCGATTTCGCCGGTCAGCTGATGTTCTGCCTTTGCAAAGGCTTCGTCGGGTTGGCCCCGCTGAATTTTTCGTAAAGGTCCAATGAATTCTTTTTTTTGAATGGCTTCATCCAATTTTAAAATCGGACTTAAATATTCAAATTCAATTTTGATTTTATTTTTTGCGTGATGCAAAGCTTGTTTAGTTTCGGCGGCAATAATAACAATGGGCTCACCGACATATTCAACAGTCTGATCAGCCAAGAAGGGCTGGTCTTTAAAAATTGTTCCCCAAGTGTTATGGGGAATATCCTTGGCTGTGTAAAGCCCTAGAATCCCTGGAATTTCTTTGGCCAAAGATAGGTCCAAGGATTTAATTTTGGCTTTTGCAACAGAGCTAACAAAGACATCCACATGGACTTCGCCATGGGTGAAGGGGCGGTCGTCAATATATTCCGATGAGCCTGTGACATGCAATTCTGAAGAATCGTGGTGGGCACTCATAGCTGCAAATGCTCCTTCGCGAATTTTTCAAAAATTTGTTCTGACATTTTTTTTCTAAAGTCACTGCTTCCACGCAGGTCCGATTGGGGCTGAATATTTTGTGAAATTAATTTTTTGGCTTCATCAACCCATTGACGATCAATTTTTTTATTCAAAAGCAGGGATTCGACTTGGTTAAGGCGAAGTGGTGTTGGTCCAACGCCGCCCATGGCGATTTTGCAATTGACGGCCTGACCATTTTTTTCTTCCACCCAAATGCTGGCATTGATGCATGAAATATCTAGATCGCGACGTTGAGAAACTTTGTACAGTCCCATTTTTAAATTTTTTGAATCGGGCAGTTCAAAGGCAATGGCTTCAATGAACTCGTCAGAATCCATATTGAAGCTTTTGTATCCTTTAAAGAAGTTTTTTAAAGGCAATGATCTTTGTCCGCGTGGACCTTGAACTAAGACCTGGGCATCCAATGTCATTAAAAATGGAATGGTGTCTGCGATGGGGGATCCATTGGCTAAATTGCCAACCAGTGTGGCAGAATTTTTAATTTGTGGCGAAGCAAAAATATGTAAAAACTGTCCAAAGCTTGGCAAATGCTTTTCTGCAAAAATTTGCAATCGGTCCAAAGTCACTCGTGCACCAATGCGAACATGTTTTTGTTGCAAGTTGATTTCATACAGAGATGAAATCAAGTGAAGACTCATTTGTTTTTGAGCAGCAAATTTTCCTTTATTGATTTGTACACCAATATCGGTAGCCCCAGAAAAAATTCTGCAATCAGGATTTTTAGATTTAAAGTCAACCGCTTCAGCTAAGGTTGCTGGCGCAAAAAATTCGATCTGATCAGTTTTTAATGAAATCGATTTTTGCGTCAGTGCTTTCAGTTGAGCAGTTTCATGAACCAGTGCATAACGTTGGGCCAAGGGTGTGATTTTTTTCGTATCGACGTCTTTGGCAGCATCAATGATCGCTTGATAACCAGTGCAACGGCAAAGATTCCCAGTCAGATAATTTTTTACATTTTGAGTACTGGGGCAGGTTTTATGCTCAAACATGTTCGTCATCGACATCACAAATCCAGGCGTGCAAAATCCGCATTGGGCTCCAAAATTTCTAACCATGGAGTTTTGGATTTCGTGCAGCTTTTCACCTTCTTGCAAGCCTTCAACAGTTACAAGGTGACAGCCATCAATTAAAAACGTGGGGACGATGCATGAATTTATGGATCTATAGGTCAACTGACCTTTGCTGTTTTGATCTTGAGTCCTTGCCATCATGACGGTGCAGGCTCCGCAGTCGCCTTCGGCGCAGACTACTTTTGTTCCCGTTTTTCGTAGCAGATATCGTAGTGTATCGCTAAGGGGTGCAAAGGCATGCTGGCCTTCAAGTTGAAGAAGTTGGCCATTGAGTGTGAAGTGAATTTGATGTCGTAACATAAAACTTTCTACCGCGGCCAATTGGCGATGGCCATTCCCAGGATGGCGACAAGAATTCCGATCAGTCGCTGTGTTTCAAAGGGTCGTTGTTCGATGGCTAAATCCCAAAGAAAACTAAAGGTCAGCTGGCCCACAACAACACATAGAAAAACACCTGCAGCCCCTAATTTTGGAATTAAACCTGGAATTCCTGTGATCAAGGCAAATCCGCACAGGGCAGGAATAAATTGCCACCAGCGAAGTTGCTCCCAAGAAAATTGAGAACGAAAAGAATCGGGAAATAGTTGTGGATAAAAACTGCAAATAGCCCAAAACAAGCTAGTCACCAATAACAGAAAGACGCTATTGATCAACACTGCGGTGGACAGGCCCATTTGACTGGCGATTTGACGATTAAGACCCGCCTGCAGTACGGCCAAGCCACCTATTGAGAGTGATACCAACAAATAAATCATACTGCATTTGAAACTATCCTTTTTTCAGGATCAAGCTCTATTTGCTAGAAAAGCCTTTGTCCCAAGGGAAAGCCCGGGGTATTGTCTTACGGAAACAAACAAAAATTAGGATCTTTGGTGGAATTAAAAACATGTCTACAATGTCAAAAGCCCAAGGCGCAACTTCAGTGTGGTCTTTGCGAGCAAGCGGTTTGTAAGAACTGCGCGCAATTTTTAGAAGATGAAGCCTTAGCCCATTGGCCCGATCGACCAGCGCATTTAAAACACAATGTGTATTGCTCGTATTGCTATGAGGCCAAAGTCCACGCTGACGTTGATGAGTACAATCGCTGCCTAGAGATGGCTAGC
>DGYJ01000115.1:4326-7439 GCA_002396665.1 Bdellovibrionaceae bacterium UBA5009 | reverse complement strand
AAGGTAAGGAAACAAGACTGATTAAGCGAAAAGAAAAAGCTTACACTGTGGAAAACTGTCTTGAAAAAGACCAAGCCTTGATGCGCTTGGCTTTTTTAGCCACGAAAAATGGCTTCAATGCCTTGGTTGACGTGAAATTGAGCTCACAAAAAGTTCGTGTAGGTGGTTATCAGACTTTGTCTTGGAGTGGCAGTGGTATTCCGGTGCAAGTTGACGCGGCTAAGGAAAATCGTAAACTGAGTCAAATTAAATAAAATCTCTTTTAGAAAGATGGGACAAAATGCTTTACAACTTAACAGCTCCGCAATTTGCAAAAATGCTTCAAAATCTTAATCGTCTTCTTGAAAAAGGAGTCGAGCATGCCACACATAAAAAATTTGAAGTGGATGTTTTGTTAAACTCTCGACTTGCTCCGGATCAATTCAATTTGATTCGCCAAATTCAAATTGCTACCGACACCGCAAAATTGGGGATGTCCCGTTTGACTGGCAAAGAAGCCCCAAAGCATGAAGATAATGAAAAAACCTTGGCTGAACTTCAAAAGCGTATTCACGAAGTGATCACCTATTTGCACAGCTTTTCAGAAATGGATTTAAAAGACGCTACGACAAAGCATATTAGCCACCCACGCTGGGATGGAAAGTATCTTTTGGGTGAAGAATTTGCCTTTCAGCATTTGATTCCTAATTTTTATTTTCATATCACCACTGCCTATTCCATCTTAAGACATAATGGTGTTGATATTGGTAAAAAAGATTATTTGGGCGAACTTCCTTACAAAAAGTAAATATGAAGAATGTGAAAATATTCAAACATCGAATTAATTCTCTGGAAGATATTCAAAGTCTGCAGCCGGGCTGGGGGGCAGAACTTGATTTGCGCTCTGATGTGAGTCAAAAAGGTTCTTTGCACATCACCCATGATCCTTGGACGAGGGGTGCATCTTTTGAAACTTGGATAGATGCCTATCTTAAAAGAAATCAGCCGGGGACTTTGATTCTGAATACAAAAGAAGACGGTCTAGAGTCGAGAATTATGGAAATTTTGAAATCAAAAAAATTTGACGACTATTTCTTTTTGGACACCTGTTTGCCAACTTTAGTGAAGTGGTCCGTTGTCGAAAATAAAAAACATTTTGCTATGCGCTTAAGTGAATTTGAACCACCCGAATTTGTTCTTAAATTTAAAAATAAAGTCGACTGGCTGTGGGTGGACTGTTTTTTTGGAAAGCCAGTCTCCAGGGATTGGCTGAAATCATTGTCTGCGGATTTTAAAATTTGTTTAGTGTCTCCAGAGCTGCAGGATCAAGATGTGAAATTAATACAAGACTTCAAAAATCAGTTAGGAGATTTGGTCCATGGCGTTTGTACGAAGCAGCCGAAACTATGGATCGAGGATTAACTAAAATGGGTAAAGCAAAATCAGCGAAAAAAAATCCAAAATTTTCTGTTAAAACTTTTGAATATTTTCAAAAAGCGAAAACCAATAAAAATAAAAAAGAATGGTTTTTAAAAAACAAAGATCTTTACGAAACCCATGTGCGCGAGCCTTTTCAGGCTGTTATTTTAGAAATGCAAAAGCATCTGCAAAAGGATTTACCGCGGATTTTGATTGACCCCCGGGGGGTTACTCGACCAACACGTCCAGCCAATCGGGCCTCCGAGGGTATTGTTAAAACTTTTTGTCATATTACATTGTGGGAAAAAAAGACTTCACTTTTTGAATGGAATCCTGGGATTCATTTTCAAATCGGTGTTGAAGACGATGACAACTTGATTGGCGTCGGTTTGTACATGGTGAGCTCACGTCAAATGAGTTTGATGAGGCAAGCCATCGCCGAAGACTTTGAAGCAATCAATGAGTTAATATCTGATAAAAAATTTAAAAAAATCTGGGGTGGCTTGATAGGTGAAAAATTTGTTCGCTACCCTAAAGGTTTTCCAATCAATCAGCCCTATTCTGATTTATTAATGCACAAACAGTTTTTTGTTTCGAAGCATTTCAGTCGTAAAGATTTATACAAGCCAGATTTTGCTAAACAACTTGTTAATGACTTAAAAGTCGCTATGCCCTTTTTTAATTATATCCGCCAAGTGGTCGGGACGTATAAGCGATAATTTAAATCAAATTAATCCCAACCAAGCTTAGCTAGGTCAAGCTTGGTTGGGTTAAATTTATCTCAGCTAATCTTAAAAAGACTAAATTTTGTTTTTTCTTTCAAAAAAAGAAGGGTAATCGAAACAGTTTTGTCGCTTGTCACGTCTGTTGATTTTCTTACGGAAGACTTAATCGGTAGTAAATAACTCATTACTTTTGTGTCAAACCAAATTGCAGTTTGCCATTTGTAATTCTTTAACGTGGCAGTTGTTTTGAGCCGTCCCCATCCTTCCTCTGAAAATCCATGATTGTCACGAATAGTCTTTGAGAGCTTTTTCGGCAATGTGACAAAATACCATCCAACTGGACCTTTGTATTTCCAAACCTTTCCTTTGAAAGTGTACTTGATCTGTTTCGTCGAAGTGTTCATGGAAGATCAACCTTTTCAATATTTTTTAATAATAATGCATCTTGATCACAATCACGCTGTTCTGCGGATCAAAGGTGAATTTGGCCTTTTCATAGGAAGGTGGGCCAAATGTAATATTCGGATTGTTTGAAAAGCCAACGCCCTCTTTGGGTATTCCTAAAAATCCTGTATCGATTTGATCGTTTGCATTTTCGTCATGGGCGATGGCCATCGAGTATTCACCGTGGGCAAGATTTGGAATTAAAATTTGTGCAGACTGGACGGCTGCTGGATTTATCACTTGGTTCACAATCACTTTGAATTTCATGGCCGCGGTCTCTGGATGTTTGGGAAAGCCCTCTTTGGTATTGTAAATTGACACAAGGATTGATCCATTCGCATTTCTAAGATTAGAAATATTTAAAACCAGTGGGCCATTTGCACCTGGCTGATCCTTCACGCTGAACTGAAGCTGTCCATTCGAAGCAGGCAGATTTTCAGAATGGACACTTGAAATAACAAAAAAGCTAAGGAACATTATCAGAATAAAATTTTTAAACATTTTAACCTCTTGGCTTGTTAATTATAAATTTTTCCATCTATGATG
>DGYJ01000115.1:0-4186 GCA_002396665.1 Bdellovibrionaceae bacterium UBA5009 | reverse complement strand
CTATGATGGGTCATGGTATTCTTCGATCAAATTTTTGCAGAAAAGCCCAGTTTAAGCAACCGGGATGAATTGGCAGAATGGCTTATTAGGGTTTTTGAATGGCTACGGGTCCCACAAAAAAGCTGGCGACTGAAATTAGAGATCGAGCGTCAAAAATATTTTGGTGTTCGCCTTAAGCAGTTTCTTTCGCAGCTTGATCAGAATACAAAATACAAATCTGACTTCATCGAAATTATGAACCATATTTTTGGCGAAATGTCCTTTGTTCCCCTTTTTTTAGAAACCGGTCTAAATCAAAAGTACAGTCTGTTCGAAGACTTGCTGAGTCGGGTTAGCGAAAAATCTTTGCCTCGACGATCACCAGCCAGGGATATTGACTCATTTTTTGTGGCTCTTTTCCCCGAAAATGACGACATCGAATCAATTTCTGCCACTCCAGTAGAAACAATCAAAGATTTTATTCTTTTATTTAAGGATTCAAAAGAATTAATAGATCGAATGCATTTTGATCTTGAGCAATCGCTTCATGTTTTGATGCTCCAAATTTGCACCCATGCCATTCAAATTAAAAGTGAATTGGGATTTCTTAAAAATGTTGATGATCACATTTTTGATATTCGTGAATTTCAGAATGAGTTTTCAAAGGCTGTAGAAAATAAAAATTTTGATTTAATGAATCTGCTTATTCAAAAGCACATTTCGACTTGTGAAAATTACCATCATTTGATGGAAAAGAATGGAGTTAAACTTTCGACAGTTTATATGATTGATTTGCAAATTAAGCGACTAAGACGATTCCAAACATTGTGTGAGTTGAGCATGTATGAAAAGTCAAAGGTTGACCTAAAAGCACTGCTAATTCATTTTCTAGTGGATTTAGCCTCGTCAAAAAGTTTACGTTCTGCGATTCAGCAAAATTTCAGCCTTTTAACAAAAAAAATTGTCGAGCAGAACTCAAGTGTAGGCGAGCACTATGTCACTCGTAACTGGTCCGAATTCTATGATCTCTTAAAATCAGCCCTTGGGGGCGGCGCTTTTACTTCCATTACTGTTTTTCTAAAATTGAACATCGGTTCTATTTTAAGTGCAGGATTTGTGAAAGGTCTTTTTGATTCTTTAAATTATTCTTTAAGCTTCTTATCAATTCATTTTCTACATTTTACATTGGCGACCAAGCAGCCTTCAATGACGGCGCCGTACCTATCTTCTTCATTAAAAGAATCTGTCGGGCAGGCGAGAAGCAATATGATTGCACTTTTGCGTTCGCAATTTGTTTCAGTCTTAGGAAATATGCTTTCAGTATTTCCAGTTTGTTTATTTGTAAGTTGGACGTTGAAACTGATTGGATCACCGGTCATGAACAAAGCTCAGGCGACGACAATATTTGAGTCCACGGCATTGCTGGGGCCATCGGCTTTGTATGCAGCATTCACTGCCGTGTTATTATTTCTTTCAAGCCTTATTGCGGGTGCATTTCAAAATTGGTGGATGATCAATGATCTAGAAAATCGTGTGCAATTTTCTTTATTTCTTCGCCGCCGATTCGGTTTAGAAAGAACGATTCGGTTATCGACTTGGCTGACGAAAAATTCAAATGCCCTTGCTGCAAATGTATCACTGGGACTTTTGCTAGGCCTTGTTCCACAATTTTTTAAATTTCTATCGATCCCACTTGATGTTCGCCATGTCACTTTAGCGTTTGGTGCATTTGCTTCCAGCTTACCAGTGATGCTAGAGGAGCCCATGGGTTGGCTTTATTTTTTAAATTCATTCACAGGCATTTTAGTCATTGGTTTAATGAATATTTCAGTTAGTTTTTTACTGGCTATCACCCTGGCGTCTGCTGCCACACGTATAAAATTAAATTACATTATGAATCTACTTTTGTGGGCCATTCGAACGGTCTTATTCAAACCGTGGCTTCTGTTAATTCCCGAGGACCAAAATGAAAAAAACAGAAAATGAAAAGTCAGATAATAAAAAAGAAAATAATAAGAAAGCAGACAATGGTGTTTCGCTCTTTTTTCAATCCAAGCAAGATTTGAAAAAATGGCTTCACAAAAATTATAAGTCAGATCAAAAAGTTTGGATCACTTTTTTCAAAAAAGGATCAGGTCAGCAGGGTTTGTCTATTATGGAGGCGCACGAGTTGGCCATGATCTATGGATGGACTTCGGTGGTGCTAGAAAAAATTGATTATATTAGTTTTAAAGCCTTATTTTTAAAACGAAAACCTAAAAGTGTTTGGAGCTTATTGAACTTAAAAAAATTCCGGAAGCTCCAAAAAGAAGGTCAAATTCATCCAGCTGGTTTAAAAGCCTACGAGGAAAGAGATAAGAAAAAATCAGAAGAAAAATCGCCAGAGTTGGACTCTGCTTCTTTGAAGTTGATGAAGTCCAATAAAAAAGCCTGGGCTTTTTTTGAGTCTCAAACTCCGAGCTACAAAAAATACATGACGGCCTGGGTGATGTCTGCCAAGCGCCCCGAAACTAAGAGCAAGAGATTAAAAGAATTAATCCAAGATTCGGCAGAAGGCACGAAGCTTAAGCGTATTGTCGAAGCGATTGATAAATACAAACAAAAAAAAGTTTTCGAGCCTGGTAAAACTCCAATTGAAGAAGCCCGCAATATTGGCATGGTCACGGCCACTGAGCTTCGAAGTATTGGTGTTGAAACTGTCGAGCAGCTTAAAAATTTAGGATGGGAAAAAGTTTTTTTGCGTTTGTGCGAATCTTACCCCAGCCGTTTGAATAAAAATATGCTCAATGGTTTAATCGGTGCAGTTGAAGAACAAGACTGGCGCAAGCTTGACCCTGACTTGAAAGCCGAAGCCAATTTGCTGCTGGCGCAAATGCGCCGGGGGTTTTAATTTGTTCTTAAATTCATTCGCGGGCATTTTAGTCATTGGCTTGGTTGGGTCTTGCAATGAAGTTCTTAATCCAAAATGACATTTTAGGCCGCATTAAGATCCGTCGCAGAATCCGAACATATTATTTTTGAGTAACTTAATATTCATTTTACACAATTTAAAAATGCTTCCGCTTTTGCATCTTCCAACTTCAAAGGGAGTTGGGTATGGGTCACCGACAGCTTGATTTTTTTAAAGCAAATTGGAAAATGCGCTATGTCCATGGCGGAGTTCTTCGACAAAAAAAGTCTGGACGAGGCCCTCGGCCACTTTCAACGAAAGATCCCCTGCATATTGTTTTCAAGTGTCACCGGCAACATCTTCGCGAGGGCAGTTTAAGGGGGGCCAAGTCATTTACTATCGTAAAGCTTATTATCAAAAAATATTCCGTAAAGTTTTTTGTAAAAATTGAGCAGATTTCAATTCAGGGCGATCACATTCATTTGCTTGTTCGATGCGGGCGAAGGTCTAAATATCATTCTTTTTTCCGTGTTTGCGCCGGGCAAATTGCGCAGGTTTTTCAAAGAGAAGGGTTGCTGAGAAAGCCCATCCAAGCGGAAAAAGTAAATTCTAAAAAAACGATGACCGATACCCCCATTGACATCACGCCACCCAGGCTATGGATGTACAGACCCTTTTCGCGAATTGTTAAGTCCTGGAAGGGGTTTAAGATTGTCCGTGAATATATTTTATTAAATGAAAAAGAGGCTCTAGGACAAATTAGATACCAAAAGCAAAGGTTACGGGGGCTATCTGCGGGTGACTGGCAAATTCTTTATAGTTCAGTTTTTCTTGGCTTCTCAAATACAAAAAAGCCCAAAGTCATTTGGGCTTTTTTGAGTTGAATAATCTTTTTTTAAAGTGCGAATTCTAATTTAATAAAGAACGACTTCTGAATTAAAATCAGTCTTCAATTAAAATCTGTCTTCGGAGTCAGTTCTGCGTGGTTTACGAGCAAAGCGAACACCCGGGTGCGGTTTTTTGAATCCACCCTCAGATGAATCATCAGATTTTTTAGAACGGCCAGCGCCTTTCACAAAATCACCTAATTTTTCAAAGCGACCGCGTTCTTTTCTTTCGCCCGGAAGACGAAACTGAGCCTCTTCGCCAGAAGTCTCACGAGCTGGTGCTCGGTCTTCGCGCTTAACATAGGCGCGTTTTTCACTGCTTCCTTCAGAGGCTTCACGGTCTGCACGTTTTACGTAAGGACGTTTTTCTGCGCCCTCGGAGCTACGTTGAAATGAACTTTTCTCGCCGCCATCACGTTTTGCAAACGAA
>DGYJ01000041.1:68344-68716 GCA_002396665.1 Bdellovibrionaceae bacterium UBA5009 | reverse complement strand
AGCAAGCAGGGTCTAAAACCGCAAATATTACTGTGACATCCCCAGATTGACCAACTTCTTGACGGACTAACTTTGTGATTTCCAAAGCTGATGCACCTTGAACCTTTTCCCCACGATCAAACCATAGAACTTCAATCATAGGATCCCCTTGAATTCGTTGACCACCCGAATAAACTTCAGAGCCAATCCTTTCCACTGTAAAATTATCAATCGAGGTACTCATAATGACAGAAAGTGATTGCGGAAGTTTTTGACTTAAATTTTGAACAGCTTGCTGACTCATAGAACGAATTCTTAAAATTGGCAAAATAGCTCCTTGCAAATTATTTTTAAAATTTTTTAAAAAATGTCATAGTGCAAAACCGTCCACAA
>DGYJ01000041.1:65963-68259 GCA_002396665.1 Bdellovibrionaceae bacterium UBA5009 | reverse complement strand
TCCTATTCAAAGACATTTCCAAAGTCGACTTTTGTTTCAAAACAGCATTAAAATAGTTACGTTGATGTCGATCTCAGTCAAAACAGTAATTTCTAGCCCCAGGAGTTTCTTTGAAAAAGACAATATCTATTCTTATCTTCTGCTTCGCCTTAATCACCATTCAGAATAAAAGTTTGGCCAACGAAGAAATCCCAACAGCTCCAAATCTTGACCTGCAAAAATATCTTGGCAAGTGGTACGAAGTTGCCAGCATTCCCCAGTGGTTTCAAAAAGATTGCATCGCTAACACAACAGCAGAGTACTCTGCCGTTGAAGACAGTCCACAAATTCAAGTCTTAAATTCCTGTGACACAAGCTCTGGGGATCGCAAAACCGCCAAGGGACGAGCCAAAGTGACAGATCCAACGACAAATTCAAAACTGAAAGTGACCTTTGTTAAAATTATTGGATGGATATTTGCTTTTGGAGGAAACTATTGGGTCCTTGATATTGACCCAGAATATTCCTACGCCCTTATTGGAGATCCTTCACGTAAATACGCATGGGTCCTTAGCCGAACACCCTCATTGCCAAAAGAAACTTTAGATAAAATTGCAGATAAATACAAAAGCCTGGGCTACGACACATGTTTATTGTTAACTTCAATTCAAAGCGGTGGTTTTTCAGAACGAACTCCATTGTGCAAGTTGCAACACTAAAAATTGAAGAAACGATTCCCATGTTTAACAAGCTAATTTAGATTAAATAAAATAGGGCTGGCCAAGCACTCAACCATATCCAAACAAATCGGTTAAGGCCAAATGCAAAGTAATTTACGAGATGAAAAATCATGGCAAATAAAAACGCCACCGGAATCCAATGTGAGCTCAAAATAAAAAATGGAGATAGGAGTTCAGCCGTCAAAACAAACCAACTTAAGCAAAAGCAAATCTTTTGTCTTCGCTTTAACCATATGGAAATTTTTTTTGTATCCACAAACAGACTGCGACTTAAAAAAACTGGAAGTGCTTCCCCTGTTCGCCAATCCACATGAACAACCTTTACTAGTCCCGCTTTAAAATAAGAATAGGTTGTGTGCACAACGATATAAATTAATCCGTACTTAGGCAGCTGCAATGATTGCAAATCCCAGGATGCAATCAATACTCCTGTCAGCACAACAAATGTCATCATATCACTTCCGCCATTGTAGGTTCCACGAAAGCGAATGCAAAAATACAGATGAGTTAAAAAAAGAATCGCAAACAGTCCCCAGCTGGGCCACACAAAAGCCAATGCAGAAATAAAAGTTTGCAATCCAGCAATCAATAAAAAAAACTTTTCTGAAAAGACAATTTTTAAAAAATAATTTGGCAAAGGCAATCCACGTGCTAAATCGCTTTGAAGGTTTTCAAAGCTCCAAATTTGCAAAAAGCATTTGTTTTTTGCAAGGGACAAAAATTCGATCCCTGCCAAAAACATGGCGACACTTAGAAGTTTTTGTGTCAAAAAAAGAGCATTCATTTGCTCCATAAATCATCCCATGGAATTTTTTTTGACATGTACAAATCTAAACTACCACTGGGCTGAACAGCCACAATTTTAAAAATCAATGACTGACCAGGTGATGGCCTGTTGTTGAGCAAAGATTTTAATAATCGAAACGTGGTTAAATTCTGAATTTTTTCTTCGGCCAATACAGAATCAAATTGCAGTCGAACTTCTTGCAAATCCCTGGCAAAATGTTCGATGATATTGATTTGCGCCAGGGCCATATTGCATTCAGGATTAAAAAAAAGATTATACCAGTTTCGTTTTTGCGAAAAGCTGATGGTTTGCCATTCAGATTCGGATTCTATTTGAAACTGCAGCTCAAAACTATAGGCAATGCGGTCAAAAAAATTCCAATTTGGAAATAGGGCCCGAATCAAACTTGTGAAAATTTGAAAATCAAATTGTTTCTTTGAAATATTCAATGACTATTCCTGCTCACAATCATTTGCATCACAGCCTCATGGGCACGAAGCAAAATCTGATTCGACTCTGCCAAATCTTTTGCCATTCTAGACAAAATCACAGCCCCTGCACAAAGGCCAATAATCGAAGAGGCCTTTCCCTGATTTTGGGAACTGATCATGCATAATCTTCGATTTAATATATTTGCAAATTCATTTTGGTAATCAGAAAGACCTGTTTCCACCGCAAGGTTCAGCTTGATAAGTTCTTGGGACATTGTCGTCAAAGGACAACTGAAAGGGATATTGTCCCGATGCTCTGCAGACAAATAAATCTGTAGGAATCTTTTCACCCAGTCCAT
>DGYJ01000041.1:61203-65781 GCA_002396665.1 Bdellovibrionaceae bacterium UBA5009 | reverse complement strand
CAGTCCATGGCAGATTCTTTAGCCACAGGAGTAAAAAACAACTCCTTCGATTTTTGGGTTTTAAACTGAATGATTTGCTGTAACAGATCTTTTTTTGAACGAAAGTGCGAATAAAATACTCCACTAGTTAAACCCAAGGCTTCGACTATGGAATCAACACCCGTGGCCTCGTAGCCTTTGGCAGAAAATTGCCTATTGGCTTCTTCAAGTAGCTTCAGATTTGTTCGTTGTTTTTTCGTAAGAAGTTCATTCATAGAATAAAGATAACGCTCGTTGTGTTTATTTCAATAAATTCGAACGAGCGCTATTTTATCCTAGACTTTGGGCGATAAGAATTATTCTAAAGAACAGACCGAATCAGTCTGCAGATCAATCCCTACTGTCTTTTGCAAAAGAAGCGCTGACTTGATGTCTGCGAACCATTTGTGAAGACTCGGGTCTCGACCTTCATCCCGTCAGCAGTACCAATTAAAACTTGATCAATGACTTCTGTTTTAACTGTTTGACGAAAAGCATTTCGCATTTCGGTTGTAAAATTAATATTCACACGTTGCCCCCCGAAACAAGAGTTTCGATTTCTGCGAATCGTATTTGGAGGATCTTTTGGATCTAAAGGCAGATCGTGCCATTGCCCGTCTGTGGCAATTGTTGTTGTCTGACCGGCTTCAGTCCATTGATAAACGACGTAGGAGCCTTGATTTGATTGGACCATTGTCCCTTGAGTGGGCGGCTTCTCATAACAAATATAGGAGCCCTCAAGGCGTGGGCATAAAACCTGAGCCTGGGCAACCAACCCACCCAAAAGTAGACTTATAAAAATTGATAATTTGAGGTTAAAAAGTCGACCCATTGCGCCCCCACACAGTCTTTGAAAGCAAATCTAACTACAAAATCCCCAAAGTGTGAAGAAAATACTTCCCAGCACATCAATCCAGGGCAGATTTCTAGCAATTTAAAGGCTGAAGTGTTATATTCCCGCCGCCGGACTCTACGATATGGGGGCTCCCATGGCCATTTTTACAAAACAGTTGAAAATCACTTTGCTCTTTTTGTATCTCCTGACGGCCACATCTTGCAGCTATTTTGGCCGCGAACAAATTCAAAACCCTCGTCCAGCACCTGTACAAAAAAACGCCGCGCCCGCAGAAGAGCAAACTGAAGACCCTTTAACTCCAGTCGTTGTTAATCCAAAAACCGAAAGAACCTATTCTGAAGTTAAAAAATACGTCCTTGATCCCTCGTGTATCAAATGCCATTCCAATACCAACCCCAAGGGCGATGTCACCTTAGAAACCTATGCCGATGTCATAAAAAATTTATCTGATGTTCGTGATGATGTGGTCGATGGATCGATGCCAAAAAGATCCAAACTGACTGACGAGCAAAAAACGTTGATTCTTGAATGGATAAAGCTTGGAGCACCCGAATTCAAATCGGATGCACAAAATACTATCGCCCAAATTCCTCAAATCGAGCCCTCAGTTCCCGCCAACCCACCAAAAAATGAAGTCGAACTTCAAATCATAAAACGTGGAGAATATTTATTTAATATCTCTTCCTGCTCAGAATGCCACACCCAGGACCCTCGTAAGCCATTGGCCGGAGGCAAAGAGCTCGTCACACCATTTGGTAAATTCTATGCACCAAATATCACGCCTGACCCTTTTACAGGAATTGGTCTATGGACCGAAAATGAATTCTTGCAGGCCTTTAGAAATGGAAAAAGCCCAAGCGGCAAATCCTACTACCCTGCTTTTCCGTACACTAACTATTCTAAAATGTCAGATCAGGACATCCTATCACTTCGCGCCTATATCTTTAGCCTGCCTGGATACGATCAACAAAATAAAAGTCATGAAATCAAATTTCCATTCAACAAAAGAGTTTTAATTAATTCTTGGAAGATTCTTTATTTTCCAAAAGTAAAAAAGCAAACCGAAGAAAATTTTATGACTGCACGGGGACCCTTCCAAGGACTTAGCGAAAAAGACATTTTATGGAATCGCGGAGCCTATCTTGTCGAGGGCCCACTTCATTGCACAGCATGCCATACACCAAGAAACGAACTTGGTGGTTACAAAAAATCAATGTGGATGGGCGGGGCAAAAGGAATCAATCACGAGGAAGATGCACCCAATATTAGTTCATCCAAAAACCATGGCCTAGGACTTTGGAGTGAAAACGACTGGCTTCAATTTCTAAACACTGGAGTTTGCAGAGATGGTGACCGTGTGGGCGGAGAAATGCTTCGTGTTATTCGTGGTGCAACATCTCAAATGACAGATCATGATAAGGCTGCTGTCATTGATTACCTCATGAGCCTTCCCCCCGTCGAATAATAACATTAAGATCATCCGAGGATGTTTATGAAAAAAAATATTAAAAAAATTTCCATCGCCATTGTTATAATTCTTCTTATTCTTTTTTCTATTCAAAAAACAAAGCAGTACTTTGAAAGTAAAAAGTACCTTCATGTTCCGCCAACCCAAGGTGAACTGACTGAAGCTGTCTATGGCCTAGGCAAAGTTAAATCGAATCAAAGATACGAAGTCAAAGTTGCAGTCATCACAACGATTCGAAAACTTTTTGTCCACGAAGGAGACCTTGTTCAAAAAGGTCAAAAACTGCTTATGCTTGATAATGACGTTGTGCTGACCTCTCCATTTCTAGGTACAGTCACATTGCTTGGAATCAATGAAGGAGAAACTGCTGTTCCCCAAAGCGTGCTGATGAAGATTGAAAATCTTTCCGACAGATACATCGAACTTTCTTTAGAGCAAGAAGGTGCATTACGTATTCAAAAAAACCAAACAGCGAAAGTCTCTTTTGAAGCACTTCGCGGAACAGTTTTGACCGGAAGTGTAACCGCCATTTTCCCTAGAGGTGACGAATTTATTGTGAATGTCGGCATCGAGGATCTTAATAAAAACATTCTTCCTGGGATGACCGCAGATGTGTCCATCGAAATCGGAAAAATCAAGGGAACCCTTGTCCCTGTCAAAGCCCTTCGCAATGGATTATTAAGTATTATTCGCGATGGAAAAGTTCAAAAAATAAAAGTTGATGTCGGACTTGTCGATGGATTATCTGCAGAAATTAAAAATGGGGATTTGCAATCGACAGATGAAGTCTTAGTCCCTAAGGAATAAAACATGTTCTTTCTGTCTTGGCGCCAATTGATGGCAAGAAAAAAACAGACTTTACTGATTTTGCTAGGAATTAGCTTCGGTACACTTTTGTTTGTTAGCATATCCGGAGTCCAACTTGGAATGCGCCAATATATTTCAGAACAACTTCTTAACAACACAGCCCATATCCTCATCACAGGATCTGAACGGGATATTCTACCTAAGGATGTTACCGAGGCCCTGTATGGACCTGCTGCCAAAGTTTTTTGGAAAATTCCCCCTGCGGGAAAAAGAGCTGAATCAAGATTGCAAAATTATCAAGGCTGGCAACAAAGGCTTGAGTCTGACCAAAGTGTTTTTGATTTCTCACCACGTCTTAGTGCCAATGCCCTGTTGTCCAGCGGTAAATTTTCTGTTTCTGCGGGCCTCGTTGGCACTTTACCAGAACGTCATGCCCGACTGACCCATGTCGAAAAATACCTTAAAGAGGGGTCCTTCACGGCCTTAAAAACTGGGGGCAACAACATCGTCATAGGAACAGGTGTCGCTAAAAAATTAGGTGTTCGACTGAATCAGTATATTAATGTGAGCTCTGGTAAAGGCGAAAGCTGGCCTTACAAAGTTGTCGGCTTACTTCATTACGGCAACAAAGGTCTGGATGATTCCATTGCCTACGCCCATTTAAAAAATGTCCAGACTCTAACAAAAAGCCCCGGCCGAATCACGGAAATAGCTGTTTCCCTACTGGATATCGATTTGTCTGAATCTGTGGCCACATTCTGGCAAATGCTTAGCAATGACAAAGTCGAAGACTGGAAGCAGGCAAGCAAAGCCTTTATGGAAATGATTAAAGTTCAAGATTTTACCCGCTATTTTATTACATCGGCCATTTTGATTGTCGCCGCTTTTGGCGTCTACAATGTCCTCACGATCATGATCAATCAAAAAAGAAAAGAAATCGCAATACTTCGAGCCATTGGATATGCTCCGAAAAAAATATTGCAGCTTATATTGTATCAAGGATTAATGCTTGGCTTGGCCGGCGGAGTCGTTGGTATTATTTTAGGATTTTTACTTTGTCTATGGGTGGGATCGATTGATTTTGGATTTGAAATTGGCGGCAGCAATCATCTTCTGATGAGTTATGACTGGGATATCTATGTCACAGCCTTTATTTCTGCCAACATATCTTCTCTTATTGCAAGCTACATACCCGCTTGGGAAGCCAGTCGCATGACCCCCATGGATATTATAAGGTCAGAATCATGATTGAATGTAAAAACCTTATCAAAGAGTTTGGCCAACCCCCTCAAAGAGTACTTCATGGATTAAATTTCACAATTCCCAATGGGGAATTTGTCTCTATATCAGGGCGCTCGGGCAGCGGAAAGAGCACGTTATTATATATTATCAGTACGCTTGACTCGCCCTCACAGGGACAAGTTGTGAT
>DGYJ01000041.1:48709-61079 GCA_002396665.1 Bdellovibrionaceae bacterium UBA5009 | reverse complement strand
CACAGGGACAAGTTGTGATTGATGGAATTGATGTGGCCTTGATGAAGACAGACGAAGTTCATAGACTAAGAAACGAAAAAATCGGTTTCGTCTTTCAGTTTCACTACTTACTTCCTGAATTGACAGCCATGGAAAATGTACTTTTACCTGCCCGCAATCTGGGGCTTATGTCACAAAAAAAACAAGAGGCCTTAAATTTATTTAAAGAATTAGACGTCTTCGAACAAAAAGATAAATTGCCATCCCAAATGTCCGGCGGACAACAGCAGCGTGTGGCCATTGCCAGGGCGTTGATCATGCAGCCAAAATATATTTTTGCAGATGAGCCCACGGGCAACTTAGACACAAGAAATGCCGATATCGTGATGAAGATTTTTAAACGGATCAATAAAGAATTTGGAACAACAATTGCCTTAGTGACCCACGAGCCTGATTTCGCCGCCCAAGCGGATCGTGAAATTTACCTGATCGATGGAAAAATCGCAGACAGATCCATCGATAAATAAATCTATTTTGCAGAAATCCATTTCCTCGCTAAATCTTGAAATCTTTTTTTCGCAGACATAACTGTGGCCTCGCCGCCCCGTTTTAAGTCATCACAATGCAAAGCCTTAGGCATTAATAGGCTTTCAATATTTGGATTGATAAGATTTCCATTCAAACTAGAAATGGATAAATTCATCCACGGATCGGAATCACCATTCGTAAATAAAACTTGACTGACTTTATTGCTGAGCAAAGGAGAATAAAATTTTTCTTCGGCCCTAGATATTGATCCAACTTTTTCCATGCCAAAAAGTCTTTGGCAAAGTCGATCATGGTAATCTGCATTGATCAAATGCGATCTTGCACTTTCTGCTGGATTTGGCCATGCATTTTGCCAAAATCCATACTCAGTACAGCTTTGATAAAACCACTGGCGCATGGCGGCTGTCCCCTTGTTGCGCTCATTCAATTGAATATCTTCGGCGGCCTCAGCACTATAGATTGAATAATCAGCAATTTGCTGATCAACCATCATCTTCATTTTCACATAGCCAGAAACGCCTTCTGCTGCGATGGTACGGCAAAGCTCATCACCTTTTCCATAGACAATTGAAGCTGCAGTCACATCCGAAAGCAAATACAAAAAGTCCCCACGATCATTCATTTGCGATGCAGAAAATTTATTTTTTGTATCTAGAAACCCTTGTTCAGATTCAATGGACACTTCAATTTGATTCAATGTGTTTTGAATATTTGAAATACATTCAGCAGGAACCATTTTAGCAATATGATGATCAAACTCGACAAAGTTAAGGCTTGGTCGAACAGGGGCCGAAGAAGCCAATGCACCAACGAACTGATTGGGGTAATGAATACGCAAATCTGCCGCCAACATTCCTGGATAGCTTCCGCCAACTGCGATCCATGGCCCGGTTAATTTCTGCTGACGGACCATCTCATTCTTGAAAAAAACAAGATCTTCCAGGGCCTGATCAGTTGATAGGAATTTTAAATTGGGAGTAGATAAATCAGAAAATGGCTGACTTTCACCATAATAACGATGCTCTAAAACGTAAACAGCCGCACCAAGATTAAAGGCATGGGCACTGATCTGACTATAGAAGACATGATCTCCACATTTCCCTTCACCACAGATGTAAAGTAAATTCAAACCTGACTTCGATTTACGGTGGTTTTTCATATACCAAAAACGTTGCTTAAACTTTCGATTATCGACACTAGAAAAATGATCTAATTTTTGATCTAAAACACCGGGTATTGATACGAATCCTGCACCACCCTTTAATACACTCAACTGCTTTAATTTATTCAGTTCGACGTACTCGGCATGGAATTGTTTGGGGTCTGCAAAGGAACTAAGGGAAATCAAAAAAGCGACCAAAACAAACATGGATTGAAACATAAATCCCCCTCACATGATGTTCGGGGGATTTCAAAGTACTGTCAAATTATATACTGGATATTATGGCTGCTCTTGCGTTGGAATTACCGGCAATCCTTAGTGTCAAAGTTTTTACCTTTTAACTCGATAGAAACATGAAGGCTTCGAAGTGTATTGTTTTCGTTTAAACTCAGTGTCATCTTTGTTTCTTGGCCAGTTTGATCAATCATATCCTTAGCTTGAAGAAGCATAATTCGGCTGCTTGATGAAACTCTGCCGTCTGCTTTGTATTTGCCATCTTTTAATTTTCTAAGATCGAAGGCTGCTGACATCGCCAAACCGTCAGCTCTTTTAACTGTTAAGTTAACGACATTTTGCACTTGTTGAACTTGCACACTGCATCCACCAATGGCCTCAGGATGTTGCGATAAAATAGAAAGAAACTGTTGCGAAGAAAGTTTAATTCCATCATCTAATTTATCACGCTCCTTGCTCATAGAACGGATCTGATCTTTCATCCCTTCAATCGAATGATCCAGTTGCTGCACACGAAGACGAGTTTGTATCGAGGTTTGAATTAAGTTTTGAACATTTAAATCATCTGCAAACGATTGAAATCCAACAACTGTTACACAAACAAGGGCCAATTTAGAAAAAGCATTCATAGATCCTCCAGGGTTATAGAAAGGGCTAGAAGCCATTTTCATGCCTAAAAACAACCTCCTAAAGCCTTTAAAATTGATTTCAATGCCAACCCATAAACAAAAAATAAGGGGGTGACATTTTTTGATCCCAGGGTCCTAAACCTTACACATCA
This sequence comes from Bdellovibrionaceae bacterium UBA5009, assembly GCA_002396665.1. Lineage (GTDB taxonomy): Bacteria > Bdellovibrionota > Bdellovibrionia > Bdellovibrionales > Bdellovibrionaceae > UBA5009. The sequence goes on along the minus strand of DGYJ01000041.1, from coordinate 58,374 downwards.
AAAAATCTTACACAATAACACGATTGATGACTTAAAATTTGAATTGGTAAGCCTTTTAAGTAAATATAATTAAATGCTCAATATTTTTTCAAAATTGATTGTCTCTGTATTCATTATAAAGTCTTCTTTTGCACAAAGCCATCTTCCTGCAGAACTTCAATCGCAAATTCACAGTCAATACTTTGCCCAGGCAGAAAAAGATCAACGGCTACAAGATCTACTAAAAAAAACCTTAGAGATTTCAAAATTTAAAAATTTACGGGAATTTATCGCCCAGATTAAGGCCTGCGACCCCCAGCAAATGCAAGGCGGAAAAGTCACTCATCGAAACGAGTTCGAAATATTATTTATTCCACGTGATCTTGACGAACCCGATTTTAAAAATGATTCAGAACTCAAAAGCCATTACAAAGAGCTCGCTCAAAAAAATATATCTGCGCAAAATCAAAATTCGGAATGGATATGGAAAATCAACCCTGACCTTATTCAACTTTATGTTGGCCATGTCACAAAAGAAATTTGTCTAAGACCCAACTTACCAGAAAATCAAACCTTCGAGTACTTGGCACACGAGATGCTTCATTACACAAAGCTCAATAGTAAAAATATCGACTTTGATATCTTGATTTTTAAAGATTGCATTGACTATGCCTCTCGCACAGCTATCGAGCCCGGCAACGAAGTCGAAGCCTATACTTTAGAATACAGCTTGCGAATACAAAAAGAAGGCAAAGCCTTTTTGAAGGACCGACCCGAGATCGCAAATTTATTCGATAAACAAGGTCATTTTTTAGGCCCCCAATCTACTTTTACAAAATACATCGTTGATACATTAAACTATAAAAAATTTATTTTCTTCCCCCAATTCAACGAACATGTTCAAACTCAAATTCGTTTTGAAAACCAAAAATTAAATGCTTTGCAGGGACTAAAAAAATCCAGACAAGATGAACTGGACAATATAAAGAAATGGATTTCTGGGCGCGCGAAAATATACAATACAATTTCTTCAAAATACCGAAAAGAAACCGACAGGGGTCAGTTTTTATTAGACAAAATCAACAAATCATTAGAAAGAATTCAAGCAGAAATATTATCAACTTTAAAACGAATTGATCAGCTCAAAGAAAGATCCCAATCATGCTCAAAAAGCCAGTGATTTACCAAGCCCAATTTGTTTCATTACAAATTCGACAGCAAATCATGGATTATCTTAAAACATTGTATCCTATTTGGGAGAATCGCTTTTCTGACTTCAAACCACCACCCCAGGGCCAATCGCAAAGATCCCTTCTTCGCCCCGTCTACTGGCTTGGCAATTGGCAATTTGCCTGTTTGGATTACTACCATCCACCCAAGGGAATCAAAAACAGATCCGTCGAGGCTGAAGAATTCCCACCCGTCATCCAAACCATGGTCGATCAAATCGAAAATATTATTCGACAGCATTATTCTGAAAAAGACATTCCCAGGGGATGGAGCTTAAATACACTTTTAATCAATTACTATGGAAGTAAAATTGAAAATGGTAAAAAAATTGATACGGCCCGGGTAGGTGAACATAAAGATTTCGAGCCTGGTCCCGTGGCCTCGATCTCCTTTGGTGATCGCGCACTATTTCAATTTGTCCGAAGTGCCCACAAACAGGCCCAGTCCGAGGTTGTCCTGCAGCAATGGTTAGACGACTGCAGTTTGCAAATTTTCGGTAGCGATAAATTTAAAAAAGATTTATTTCATCGCGTGCAAAGGGTCGAAGATAAGCGCAAAGAAATTTTTGATGTCAACACTGAGGACTTTGAAACCAGGCGAATCAATTTTACTTTTAGGTACGTGCCCCGTGAACATTGGGTACAATTTCATCAAATGCCTGATGATCTCAAAAAAGACATTACACCCTATGTTCAAAAACTTTCAATACATTCAAGCTTCTTTAAGTCCTTGATCGAGCGAACATAAATCACTTTATTTTTTAAATTTTCACGGGCAAATATTTTTAAAAGTTCGGGGCGCATTTGTTGATGGGAACTTTTCATGGATTTTAAAATCTTCATGGTGTGGGCCCAAGTGATCTCATTGCAGTCGAAAGGCAATTCTGCACGGGGCTGAAATATATTCTTCAGCTGTCTTTTCAGAAACCACAGCTGATGTCTTCGCAAAGGCCAATCAATAAAAATAATTTTATCTGCTAGCAAAAAGCGATTTTCGATTAAATCCAAGGGACCATAACCATCAATGATCCACTGGTCTTTGGATTCTATTTCTTGAAGAATCTGTTTTGATTCTTGAAATGGTCGCAATTTAAGGCCCGGCAAAAATTGAATCGAATCCACATGAATCAATGGCAGCTGAAGTCTTCGAGCCAAGCTTCGACTTAATGTCGTTTTCCCACCAGCAGCATTGCCAACGACAGCAATTTTTTGAATTTTATTTTTATTCATAGAAAAGCCCAGAAAAAAAGCAAAAAAAAAGCCAGGATGCATTCGCAACCTGGCTTCAAATTAAGATTATAAAATCTTAGTAACGGTTACGACCGCCACCACGATTGTTGTCACGAGGAGCCATTGGCTTCGCTTCGTTAACAGTCATTGCACGTCCGTTGAAATCTTGGCCGTTCAATTTGTTGATAGCTGCTTGAGCTTCAGAATCTGCAGACATTTCTACGAATCCGAAACCTTTGCTACGTCCAGAATCACGGTCAGTGATGATTTTAACAGAAGCAACTGTTCCAAAAGCTGAAAAAGCATCAGCTAATGACTCTTCTGTCGTAGTGAATGGCAAATTGCCAACGTATAGTTTTGTACCCATGATAACCTCCTAAAGGCTGGGAGCCGCTTCAGAGGACCAAGGCGGAATTGCCAAAAGACTCGAAACAAGCGTTGAATTCACTGGTGGTTTAACACAGCCAACCAGGAATAGGTACAAAAGTTCTTTGTTTTTTTAAAAAACCCTGAAATGTTTTCAAGTCCCTGGCCCTTCTTTATCCCAAGGAGTAAGTGTCAGACATGAAATCTGTCTTTTTGATTACAATATCCCTATTAATCAATATAAACGCTTTGGCAGCCATTTATGGATCTGACGATAGAAAAGATTTTCAGTTTTCACCCTATTCAGTACGTCCTCTCTTTAAATCTGTGGCGATCACTGTGGCCAATAATTTTTTGACTCTTAATAAAGATAACACCTACAGCCTTCAGAATGTCGAAACACTTGGGGCCGGCGGTAATGTTTGTAACTCCGAAAGCTTTATCCAACAGCCTTCAATTTCTTACAGTTGTACCGGGTTTTTAATTTCTGACCGACTGATTGTAACGGCAGGACATTGCCTATTGCCCAACGGAATTATAAATCAAGACAATGACCCTGCCTTTTGCAAAGCCTTCAGTTGGTATTTTGATTTCAGTACAGATTTTAGTGGAAAGGCAAAGATCAACAACATCCCCGTGAATAAAATTTATCACTGCAACCGTGTCTTAAGGGCAGAAAATTTAGACCGCACAGATGACACCAGATTCTTGCCAGGAAATGACTTCGCAGTGATCGAACTCGATCGAAAAGTCAGCTCCGATATCCCCCGTTTACAGATCAACCCAAAGCCAGTTCGGCTTGGGCAAAAAGTTTTTACCCTAGGGCATCCCAGTGGACTTCCTGCCAAATATTCAGGCACAGCACCTGTCATCAATTTCGATAAAACTGCCTTCAGATCCTTCTTAGATACCCAGGGCGGAAACTCTGGTGGACCAGTTTTTAATATTCAAAATGAAGTGGTCGGGATATTAGTTGGTGGCCATCCCGTAGATTATTATCAAACTGCCCAAGGCTGCCAAAAAACCAATGTTTGTAATTTTAATGGCACTCGGTGTAAAGGAATTTCAAAATTTAGCTTTTTGCCACCTTGGAGCCAAATCCAATACATTCAGGAAGCACTCAAATATATCCCCGCAACACGCTGAAATAACAAAATATTTTTGACATAACTAGAGATCAAACATAAGTCTTTTCGAATATGAAAAAAATTGCTCTTTTCCTATTCTCGATGATGAATATTGCCCCCCACTTTGCCCCGGCAAAGAACAACTCTTCTGCAGTTCAAGAAATGCTTGGGTATTTTGGAGGCCGATGCTCAATCAATGGGTCATGGACAGAGGCTATCACAGACAGTGTGAATAAAATTTCGGCCATAGTTCAAAGCATGAACAATGACAGCGAATGCCAAAGCGTTTCTGGATTGGTCAACCAGTTGAATACAATTCGAAGTCGAATCGACTATCTTAAAGACGAAAACAATGAGATTCAAATTCGCATTAGCTCATTGCAAAGCCGCCAGCGTGAAATCGTCTTTTTACTTCAACAATCGCCCAATGCCACAGATAAGGCAGCCTTAGAATCCGATCTTGTTCAAACTCAGCTTTCTTTGGCTTCGGCCCAGGGCGAAGCCATTGGCAATGACCCCAATGAAAACCTACGAAGAAAAGAAAACGCTTATTTTCAAATTGTGAACTCGACAAATTCGATTCTTCGGGCGGTGGCTTCGCAACAGGCCTGCTGGGGTAAAAAACCTGGCTTACTAGAAAATGTAGCTTCGCTGGGTGGCGCAGTCGCCCAATCCCTTTCGTTGACCCCTGCTCTTTCCACGGGCTCACTATTTTTGGGCGCTGGTGCTGGCCTCTTCACAGGCTTGATCGAAGCCCTAGAGCACGCTTCCCATGAGCGAGAACAACGACGTATTATTGAAAGCATCAGTTCATCCTCGCTGTCCTGCGCCCTAGAAAACCTAAATAATATCTACTGCGGAGCCTCTGAAACCCTGGATCTGATCGAAATCACTAGGGCCGAACGCCAGCAAGCTCAAAATGCCAACGACACTAATCCACTGAAGTCTTCGCAAAATATTATTCGTTATGATTTGCCAGTGATTAACGACTGGATCAATAAAGTCACAGCTGGTGATGACCCAAATTCAAGCTCATCGGCTGACGAAAGACGAAGCATCCGTCGCCGCGAAATTTCCCTGCAAAATGACCTTACGGCCGTCATTGGTTTGATCAATTCAAAACGCAATATCTTTTCCCAGGCCACTGACCGCGAAAAGCAATGGACCATTATTCGAAAAACAATCATCGACATTGGTAAAAAAATATTCTTTACCAATTGCGAATCTGGCTCTTGCAGCATGGAAGGCTCTCTCACTTCAATCACATCAGTAGACACTTTTCCTTACCGACTTTTGGGTCTTTCACAAAGCCAATTCCCAAGGTCGAACAACCAACTTTTAGCCTTCGATCAATTTGACGGAGAAAGCACCACGATTGTTTTCAGTCTTGATTCTATTCTGAACGAGTACAAAAAATTAAATAATTTAGCCCAGGAACTTGTGAACCAAGAACTGAACGAAACAGTGAACCCTGACAAGAAACGGGTCTTTTTGCTTGCCGTTACTGCGACCAACAATGGCCAAACACGGGGGCTTTCACCCTTGCAAGCTTTTGGAAGAGTTAAAAATTATCTATCACAAAATCAAAGTCGAATTTTATCCAGCAATACTGCTAGTTCACAGTCCGATCCAGCAAATATCTACAGTGATACAATTCAGATGATCAGTAAAATTGAAAGCATTATCCAACAAGTATCAACGGCTAACACCTTAACTCCTGATCAGGGACTTAGCCAGATCAGCGAGCTTATTCAACTCAGTCACACGTCAACATATTTTCAAGATCGAATTCGACAATTTGTTCGCCTGAATATTCAAAAAATTATCGAAGAACCCAATCAGCTACAGAATCCCGCTTTTTCAAGATGGATTTCATCGCAAGATGTCCTGGATGAAATTTCAACCTTCACTGGCAAAGATCAGACATTGATGAAGTTGGATGCCGACAATGCCATTTCAATTTACCAACAAATCTATCCTAAATTTTTAGAAATTTTCAAAAGGCCAATCATTCAGTCCTTAAAAGATTTTGATTCCATCATTAGTTTGCAGGGTTCAAGCTCAGCTCTTAATTTAAAATCGGTCTTGTGTTCGCACCTTGTCGGGCAAAATAGCTGGAAGGATAGCATCGGACTTTCCTTTTGCAACAAGACTCAAGTTCAAGGCGTGGATGTCAGCACTCCTGTATTAACCAAAGCCTATTTCGAAAGCACAGATTATAAAGCTCGAATTTGTAGCTACCGAAACATGCTTCGTCGAAGCGCTATAAAACAAGGGCAGCCCTAAGCTGCCCTTTCCAAGAATAAAATCTGTGTATTAAATTCAGAATAAATACTAGTTTCCAAAACTAGCGCGCAAGACTTCCACTTGCTCATCACCAACTTTTGCCGATGAAACTGCTCGGTTGTGCGGATAAAGCACAAGCAGATCACTTGATCCTTCACCCTTAGTTAATGAAATCGTTTTTTGCGCAGATCCATCTAAAGTAATTGATTGATCCAGCCCCATATAAGATTGGGACTTTTCGAGCATGTCCAAGGTCATCCAGTGATCCTTAGAATCAGCCAAATAATCGTCGGACTCTACACTGTTATCCTCTTGGCTATTGACCAACAGCTTGAAGCGAATATCCCCATTGGCAGATACGCCCAATGCAGAAAGATCCATTTGAATTATTGCAACACTTGATGAATTGAAAAATTTCATTTCATCAAGACCAATAACAGATTCAACATAGGATAATGTTTTGTGCTCTTTACCAGCAGGAAGTTCTGTGGCCATATCCACTTCGTATTCGTGCCGAAGCTGTCTCATCTTCGCGGCATCTATCAACAAGGTTTGAAACTTTTTAGAAGGTAAGCCCGCGATACGATCCAATGGAACACCAACAAGCTCTTGCTCTGGCACATCATCACCGTTTGTATCAATCAACATCGATATATCGCACAAATGCCAAGTGCTCACTGACTCATACAGCTTCACCGCCACCTGCAATTTGCCACCACTGATTCTATAACCAGCCGCCTGTAAATCACAGGCTTTACTTTTGTGACTAGACAAATCAGAACCTGCTTTTCGCTCATCTAGTCCTAGCAAGTTAAACAACTGAACTTTTCCCGGTTGGGCTGAAAGATTTTTAAGTGTTAAATCCACAGCACTGTTTGCAGCCTCAAGAGCAGATCCCGCATGCACAATCAAGGACTGGGCTTGAATCTTCGAAGTTGCTGCCACCGAAGCTAGAACTGGAAGTCTGAAAATTTCTGCATCCGCCGACTTCAACAATAACATTCCATCAAGCTCTTGCACTTGGCTTTGCAAACCACTGGCAGAGATTTTAAAATCTAAAGTCAGTGTTTTGGCTTCGCCGGCTTTCAATTGCAGAACTTGTGGAACCATCTGAATTTGCGCACTTCCCTCAAAAACTAATTTTGCCAAAATATCTTCAGATGAAATATTTTTGAATTCAACCATGCGACGAATTGTTTTTTGGGTTTCAATTCTTTGCACACCTAAAGAAATTCCAACCTCTGTAGCAACAAGTTTTGAGTGCACAGCTTTTTCAACTTGCACACGCCCTGCACCCATGCGGCTGACATGGTAATCTTGTTTTTTTGCATCTTGTATTGTCTTTGCTGTTCCCATCAATAAAGACTTCAATTCTTTCGATGTTAAATCTTTATGGGATTGTTTCAATAAGGCCATAACACCAGCAATATGGGGACCAGACATGGAGGTCCCTGACATTTCAACACCCAACTTACCTTTGCCCATGGCTGCAGAAATAATATTCTGCCCAGGAGCTGCGATTTCAGGCTTGATCAAGGCGTCCTCGGATCTTGGTCCTTGGGAAGAAAATCCAGTGATATTATCAATCAGTTCTGGCTTTTCTATTTTTTCATCGTTTTTAAAGTGAACTGCCACTTCACCCGATTGCATTTTTTCTTTGATCTGAAGTCCAAGGGATTTTGTGATCATCACCGCAGGGATTTCGACAGGCTGCTCTCCACCGCCCATTGAGAAAGCTTCACCTTCTTGGTTATTCACGACAATGGCGCCAATGGCTCCGGCCTTAGCGACTCGATTCATTTTTTCAGCAAAAGTCACCACACCACGGTCAATCAAGGCCACATGACCTTTTAATTTTTCTGCAAGCTCTGTAGAAAAATCTTCATTTGCTAAACCAACAAAAACCAATGAGCCTTGAATATCTCCAAGTTCAGAAACTTTTTTTGAAACTGGACCTTCAATCAATTCAGAAATCATTGATGTTTGGTCTGCGGATATAAATTTAATCGTGCTGAACTTCCAATTGTGATCCATGGAATCCACAGAAGCTGCTACACTGACAGCTTCTTCAGACACGCTGGGAGCGCCGACTATGTGGGCCTCTGCTCCAGAGTTTCCTGCAGAAGCAACAACCACCGTGCCCGCCCCTGAAAGATTCGCAACGGCTTCGCGGTACAGTGTATGGGAAGTTCCAAACTCGCTTCCCAAGGACATATTCACAACATCCAACTGATCATCCAACTTCAAATCCCCGTTGGGATCAGCGGCATATTCTAAGCCTGATATAACAACATCATCGTTGGTAGAACCATCTGCACCGAAAACTTTAATTGCATACAACAGAGCCTCTGGAGCAACGCCTGAGTATGTATTTACCCCGTCACCGATTCCTGCCACTGTTCCTGCCACGTGGGAACCATGCCCACCTTGATCTAAAGGATTTGCATCTGGTTTTGGAATCCGTTCATCGAAATTAGCTGAAGCAGAATTGTACTTTGTACCCACTAAGTCAATTCCGCCGACAACCTTAGTATTTGGAAATGCAGAATTTGGAAGATCTGGATTATTATTTTTATAATCATCAGCACTTCCTGATCCACCCAGCATGGCATGGGTATAGTCAATCCCAGTATCAATGATTCCCACCTTCATTCCCTGACCACGAATACCTTCAAGATGCACAGAGTTCGCACCAATGAAACTAACAGAATTATTTTTCTGCAAAGCCGACTCTAAGCCCGAGGCTTGATCCAAAGACTGGGGCCTTGCGAAGCCTTGTGGATTTTCAACTTTTGAAACACCTGGCAAACTAGAAACCTGGGAAGAAACTGCATTTGGAACGATGACAGCCACCGCATTCAATACCATTTTATATTGCGAAAGAATTTTTATTTCAGAAGAGATACTTTGCAACTTTTCGATGAGTTGTTTTTGCTCCTCAGCGATTTGCGCTGCTTGTTCAAGGTCAACGATGGTTTTGCCGGACTCTTTTTTTGCAGTCGCCAAAAGTGCGGGGGTCTGTAATTTCAAAACCATAATTGAAGCAGTTATATTCTGAGGACGATCACTGACGATTTTGTCTGCGCCAAGGGAAGTTATCTGTCCCTTTGTATCTGGCTTTTTAGAACAAGATATGGCCGTGAACGCCACAATTGCAGCAACTGCAACTCGGCTTAGGTTTTTATGAGCGGTTTTTGTTTGATACATGATTCCCCCTCTGTATCTAAATGTCAGCGTGGTGTCGAAAAGTAACCCAGCAATTACACCAATCAAAAAGCACGCCAGTCAAAAGAACACCACTTGCAGATGCGCTGCGTTTGCACTTTAAAAAAAAGCAGCTTGCTGTGGACATGGCATTTCAGTGCTGGTTTGATAAACTAGCCAACGAATTAATTAGGAATTTTACCCATGAGATTAAATATACTTATAGCGTCTATCATTGGAATTT
>DGYJ01000041.1:42612-48532 GCA_002396665.1 Bdellovibrionaceae bacterium UBA5009 | reverse complement strand
TCGAATTTTGATTTCCACATCCAATGCACCCGCAGATCAGATGTTCAATTTTGATCATCAAAACATCAAAATTTTTACTTCTGCTGACTATGGATCAGAATCACAGCTTGATGACGAGATCCTGACCATTCAAAACTATATGGATGACGAAAAGGCCCTCAGCGAGGGCGCACCGCTGATTCTAATCAAACCAAAAATTTTAAAATGGAAGATAGGCGAAGCCTTAAATTATTTGGTTAAAGTGGAAGGAATTAGCCTGGCCACGATGAGTTTAAAAATGAGTGCTGAAAACCAAATTGAATACATCATAGAACAAACAATTTCGTGCTTTGGCAAAGCAACCCATGCGACAATGCACTACGACAAAATTACTGGCCAATTGAATCGATACGAAATAGCAAGACTGCCAGTTCCACGCTCTAGTCACCCCATGCGCTGGATTGCTTCGGAACCCAGGGATATCACAGTTGAAGCGGGACGCTTTAAATCACAGTACAGTCTCTATATAGCTCACAATCGAATACAGAAGGAAGTATGGACAAACACCAGCTCACTTCCCTTGATTGGACTTATACAAATGCGATTAACATATAAAAAAATGGATTTGAGTTTCGAGCTTGAAAGCTATGCTCAAGTTCAGTAGTTTAAAAATACATCTTAACTAAGGAGGATTTCATGAAAAAAATCATCGTGCTTTCACTGGCGGCCCTGGGACTTATGGGTTGTGATATGAATTTGAGTGGTACGTTTTTACTGGCTCAAAATATGAATATAGTCAATTCAGCTGGCCAAAATGTAAGCCTTCCTGCTGGCCGACTACAAGCTGACTTTAAAGTTCAAGACAAAAAAATAACTGTTCAAATTCCAAGTTTGTCGACCGGACTGATTATCAACATGACAAAGTCACAACGTAAAAGTCTTGAAAAGGGTCGTGAAACCTTAATGCCATCTTCAACCTCTGGGCAACCTTTTGATGTCTTGGCAAAAATCACATCACGTACTCTTGATTCAAGAACCTACTACACAACTCAAACATGCACTCGATACGTCTACCAAACGGTTTGCGATCAACAAGGCCATTGCACGACCCAAGCTATTCCTAGAATGGGCTGGCAGCATGTGCAGTTGATTGAAGAAGATGTTCAATCCTATGCCAATATGAGCATTTTTAAAACAGGCACTCAAGAACTCTTAAGCACTGCTTCTGCAGAGACCGCTGTGACAACATACACTCGTAATCACTATGTCAGTGGTTGTTTTTAGTCTAAAATAAACGACGCTGACAAATCTTGACCTTTATAATCAATTGAATCCTTAAGCCCCCACCTTTGGGGGCTTTTTTTATGAGGCAAAGTGATACATTAGAAATTTGATGATGACCGAAGCCTTAAGATTCTATGTTAAAATATCTTCCTCATAATTTTTTTTGATACTTGTTATAGAGCCCAGCCCAATGAACTCTCTTATTTCCAATCAACTGAAGTCTAAAATTGATTTTTTCATTAAAAATTCAAATAAAAAATTATTTTTTTAGAAACTTCTTTGACATTGCCATTTTCAAACTGCAGGTTGCGGCCACAAATGAATTTGAATAAGGGGGGAAAATGTTCAAAATTCAGAAAGCGTCTGCGCGTCTATTGGTCTGCAGCAGTTTCTTGCTGCAAAGTTTAACACTGACAGCTCTTCCAAGCACAACTTGGGCCACGACACAAGAGCCGCCAAAACAAAATACCAGCTATGATAACGATATTGACCTGTTTCCAGTTTTACAAACAAATCCACCAAGCGATACATCGAATGGACATATTCAGCCTGGGCCAGCAGTCAAACAAATGATTAGCTCCTATAACCGGGCAGCTTCTTCGGGGGACTTCGACCCCATGAATCCTGGAAATATTTTTACACAACCCCAAGAGTATTCAGACGGCCAAGTCCCAATCGAATATGCTTGCCCACTTTTTGAGTCCACACCCTACGACACTTTATTTAAAGCTTTGAATGATATGTCGTCGGCCATGGTTATGAATCCAGCCTGCGGAAGTGGAAATAACAACTACAACCGCGATGCGACAAACAATGCTGATGCTTTGAAACAAGCTCTAACGAACCTTCGAATGATTCAGTCAGATCCGAACCAATTACAAATGGTTAGTCAAGAACAGGTCAGTGGTTATATTCAGCAAATCCTTGGAGCTGTGAATAACATATCCATGAATTTATCAAGCAATCCAATCTTAAATTCACAGTGTGGTAAATCCAATACTGGAAAAGCACTTTTGGCATTCAATGATATTTTAAGTAATTTATCACCTATTGCATTGGCAGCAGCATCGCTATTTCCCGGAATAGGAACAGCGACCCAGGTCGCCATGATGGGGGCTGCCATGGTCCCATCAGCGATTTCGCAAACCACTCAGTATATTCGTAGCCAAACCATTGACATTACCAAACAAGAAAATAGAGAACTGATTCTTAAAACCACATGCCAATTTATGAAAATTTATCAAAAGATGAATTTCTTGCAGTTACGAACCGACGACAACTTAGGCGAAATCAAAAAATCTGCAAATCAATCGATCCAGGAATACAGACAAAAATATCAAAATGTCAGCGCTGTTTTTAGTCAATTGATGAAATACAAATTTGAAACAGAGCGCGCCTTGAACGAGCTTGAATCCAATCTTGCAAAAGATCGAAATGAATTAAGATACTACTACGAAAAAATCAAAAGCCTTGGAACTGATGACGAAAGAATCTGTTTTGTAGGCAAAAATCTTGTACAAAATTCTATGGATGCCCAAACTTTTCCGGCCAGTGTGGACAGAAATATTGAACAGACAGTCTCTGTGCTATCTCAAAACAATGGCGGTAGTTCTGATTGGGATCCCAATAATTTTAGTTTTCCAGGACAAAATGGCAGCTCGCCTCCATCACTACCGGGATCTTCGACTTCGTCGACAAATACGACTCAATCGCCAATGCTAAGTCAGCTTGAACAAGATGCCGATGTACTTTACTTATCCACTAATAAGTCAAGAAAGCGCGTCGCTGCCCTTGTCGAAAAAGTTATAAATGGCTCCCAAGATGAATCTGATCGTTCAATTCCACTTTGCTCTCAAGAAGTGAAAAGTTGGATCAAAAGAATTGCGGATTCGGTTAATTTTTTAAGTAAGTCCATCAATTCTGAGCGAACAGAAGTTGATACAATTCTATCGCAAAGTTCAGACTATAAACCTTGGAACAGAGATTTTAAAAAAATAAAAAGCGAAAAAAAGACCGTGAACACCGTACTTAAAGTTTTACGAGAAATGGGAAAGCCTGATGCTGTCTACATACGTTCAGAGCTAGCCCAAAGAGGAAATGATCTTAAAAACAGTCTTTTTAATCGCAACGCTGGATTTTTAAGTAAATCAGCCGTTGAAGCTTGGTTGCAGAACTATATCGACCAGCATCAGAATTCTGTCTCCCAATTTATTCATCACTTCCGTTTACTTCAGCAAGATGCTCAGCAAATAAGGGGGCCTGTAAATACAGGATCTAATTCATCACGATCGCAAAGAATTCCTAGTCCATTATCTGCACTAATCAATCCCCAGGCCTGGAACACAATGGTAACACAGGTTGATCTTTCTAAACTGACACCACAATCAGTACCAGTGGGATCAAGAACCCATGAAATTGTTTGCCAAGAAATACAAATAGGAATTGTAAAATACAACCAAGCTAAAGACTTTCTTGGTTCTGCACAATTTATGTGTGATATGATAGATCCCATTGTTACAGATACAACCCAGCAATTGGTTCAAATCTGCAGAGGCTCTGCGACAGTCAATAGCAATATCAAATCTACTCTTGAGCAGTATCGAATGAAACTTGTATCAAAGGGCTTCAACAATTCGCAGCGCAGCTTGCTTGATAGCTTAAATCTTTTAAAGTCAAAAAGTAAACAGCTTCAATGCAGTCAAAATATAACTGACTTATTTTAGTCAAATTGAAAATGTTTTTGCACTGAGGGGACACAACATTGTCCCCTCAGAAAAAGGAGTCTATGAAATCAACTTTGAATTTACTCGCTGGAATTGCACTTTGCCTATCAACCACCGGCTTGTTTGGCAGGCCAGCCATTGCAAAAAATAAGATCGAACATCATCATGAACATGGGGCCCATGTCCATGGTTCTGCAAAATTAAATATAGCCTTTGACAAACTTCAGGGTCGTATTGAATTTAAATCTTCGGCGGAGGCCGTCCTTGGCTTCGAACATGAAGCAAAATCTACCAAAGATAAAAACAAATTGTCCCAAGTCACTTTAGTTTTTGAAAAAGAAATTGAAAAAATGATTCAATTTCAATCTTCGTCTGAATGTAAAATCACAAATGAAAAAGCTTCCATGATAATTGAAAAAGGCAGTCGCCATGCCGATTTCGAGGCGAATTATACAGTGATATGCCATGAAACAATCCGAGGAACTTCACTCACATTTGATTTTTCACAATTTCAAGGGCTTAAAGATATTGATGTAACGATTCTGGCCGATGATTTACAAAAATCATTTGAGATCGAAAAAAGTCCTTTTAAAATGGAAATTTTTATGTGATTTACAGATCTCATAGTGTGGTTTGTCATCAACTAAATAAACCATCCATTGCGCCCCAGGATCACAGACTCCAGGCTCCATATCTTCACGATTCCGTAGCCATCCAATATGCTTACTCCAATAAAGAAAGCTGGGATCAAATGAAATGTAAACACCAACTTTATCTTGTGGAGCAACGCCTGCTGCTTTAGCTTCATCTTGAAACAGCCTTGGCCAATTCTTCGGGTTAGGATGGTACAAATGTTGGGTATTCATCAATCCAATAACTGCGTAGGCGCTCAATAAATACTTCTGAACATTTTTAGAAAAAAATTGCATCTGGTAGCTTGCCATCAGCAATGAAATAAAATTAATAGCACCTAGATAATAGTTATGAAAAATAAGATGATTACCTCGTAAAAACACAATAACAAGAAGTGAACTGAGCCAAATAAAAAATATTTTTTTATTCTTACTTGCAAACAAAATAAATGGCCAAATCAAAACAAAATTCAAATGACTTCTAAAAATTGAATAGACCACTGACTTCAAAGCCTGTGGAAATTCCAAAAGACATTCTTTTAGTGGCTTTAAGTGAACCGCATAATAATCAATATTCGACACACTTGTCCATTGATGAAACCAACAATAGTAGCCAATCAACATTAGTCCCGATGTCCAAACAAATACATTTAGGCCGGGCACAATTAAAAATAGTATAGGAAAAAAGTACGGACGAATTAAAAATCCTACAAGAAATAATCCACCAGAAAAATATTGAATCAAACGATTTGCTCTTTGAAATCCAAGCGCAGACAAGGCAATTACATTCATTGCAAACACATCCGGCAATGGTATCAAATAATGCATAATATGAAATGTGGAAAATATATAAACAACAAACCACAACCACTTTTCTGATCTCGATAAATTGTATTTGAAAAAATGAAGTGACTTCATATTGCTATTCACAAACCAAAGCCACCATAATAATCCACTACTTAAAAACAGAAAAAGTGAAAATACCCTTGGCAAAGCTTCTGACCACTGTCCTGTGAGCTTGCAAGGGATAGAGACAACCCAACTCCAAAGTGGAAATTCACCAATTGCCACTCCTGGTGTATTTTCACGAAATATCACAGTTGGAAAAAAAAAGTTCGTATTTTCATAACAATAGGACCAAGCCGTAAATAAGGTATCTGCTTGGCGATGCTCATGGGTCCCTGAAAGGGGCTCATTCAAAACGTTTAGCCAAATCAAGAGTAGAACTGATAATATTAACAAAATAAAAATTTTGAATTTTGGCATGGCGAAAATTAAACCCGAGAATCGGACTATTCGCAA
>DGYJ01000041.1:37783-42426 GCA_002396665.1 Bdellovibrionaceae bacterium UBA5009 | reverse complement strand
TATCCGAAAGCCGATAAACAAAAATCATTTGGTTTCTTAAACTAGACGATAACCGACCCCTGGTTCAGTTAAAATATGCTTCGGATGCGATGGATCCATTTCAATTTTTTTGCGCAGATTTTTAATATAAATCCTAAGATAATGTGATTCCTCCTGGGCCAAACTTCCCCAGATCTCTTTTAATAGTTTTGACTGGGGAACAACCCGCCCAGCATCCCTTACTAAACGCTGAAGGAGTTCAAACTCTATCTTTGTCATCTTCACTTCAAGATGACGAACAAGAACCTTTCTCTGGTTTAAATCGACAACTAAATCCCCAGACTCAAAGATGGGAGTAGCCTCTAACTTATTAAAATGTCTTAATCCCACACGAACCCTTGCCAAAAATTCCGATGCCCCGAAGGGTTTCGTCAAATAATCATCTGCCCCTGCATCCAAAAGTTTGACCTTCATCTGCTCATCATCCACCACTGTCAAAATGATCACTGGAATCCTTGTCCAGGTTCTAAGCTCCTTCAAAACATCAAGCCCACTTTGATCTGGCAATCCAAGATCCAATATCACAAGATGTGGATGAAAAGTTTTTACTTTTTCAATTCCTTCAGCCCCCGTGGACGCCATTTCAATTTTATAATTTTCATTCTTTAAATGAAGACAAAGAATATCGCGGATCGCTTTTTCGTCATCAATAATTAATAATCTTGTGTCAGACATCATTTCATACCCTTGGATTTTGAGTCAGATTAACTAGATATGGAAGAGAAATAACAAATCGTCCCCCAATGATAGCGCCATCACTACGGCCATCCCGAACTATATTTTCGAAATGAATTTTACCTTTATGCAGCTCGACTATCCCCTTCACAATCGACAAGCCCAAACCAGTCCCCCCTGCCGGAGTTCCCGGAACACGGTAAAATTTTTCAAATAATTTTTTTTGATTTTCAAACGTGATACCTGGACCCTCGTCCTCGACAAAAATGAAGATCTGATTTTCTTGGACTGACACAGAAATTTTAATCGGCGAAAGAGCCCCAGCATATTGGGTAGAATTCAAAATCAAATTTGAAAGTGTTCAAATGAAAACCCTGGTTCAGCCTGTTGAACGAATGACACCTGCTTTGATTCGATATTTGCAAAAAAACAAAGTCAAAGTCCTCGCTTTAACAGCCCGACCGCTGACACTTGCCAATCGATCCGTGGAACAACTTAGCAGTATTGGTATTGATTTAACGCTAACTGCCCCCAGTGCCGCCCTTAAACAACGCCTAGGAACTGAGCCCACCCTTTACAACAAAGGAATTCTATTGGTAGGCCCTCACAACAATAAAGGCACTGTGCTTGCGCAGTTTATTAAATCCAATACTCAGCAGCCCATTTCAAAAGTTGTATTTATAGATGATAAAGTTGGTAATGTTCAAAATGTTGATGAAGGCCTGAAAGGCTTTTCATTTCCCCACTTTGAATTACGCTACTCTGCAGCCGATGCCTATGTAAAATCTTTCAATTCAAAAATTGGCGATTTGCAATGGTATGTATTTCAAAAAAACAAAATCATTCTATCAGACTCTGAGGCCGCAAAAATTTTAAACGGCCAAAGATAAAATAAATTTTTATACTAAAAACGATCTGCTCGAAACGGTTTCGGATCAACATCTGTGGGTTTTCCCAGGGTCAGATCCGAAACCAACTTACCAGTTCCCGTCGCGGATTGAAGTCCCAACATTTGATGTCCAGTGGCTAAAATCAAATTTGGATATCGTGCTGTACGACTGATCACAGGCACACCGTCTGGAGTGCAAGGACGAAGACCACGCCAAATTTCATGATATCGAATGGAATCTGGAACATCCATAAATTCACGGGCGCCACGAACAATGGCTTCCACTCGTCGAGTGGTAAAGGTTTCATCTTGGTTCACAAGTTCAAGTGTTCCGGCCAAGCGCAATGTTCCATTTCGCGGAGTGACTGCGACTTTCTTTTCAACCAACATCATTGGGCGTTGAGGATTTTTTGCCAATGGATCAGTGATAATCGCGTAGCCCTTGCCACCCAAAACTGGAATTTTTAAACGCAAAGTCTGGCCCATTTTATGGGACCATGAACCCGTCGCCAGTACAAATTGATCGGCTTGAAAAATCCCACGGGTTGTTCGCGCTGCCGTAATCCCATTGGCACCTGTTTGGAAGTCGATGACTTCAGCTTTAGAAATAATTTTCGCACCCAATTTTATAGCTTCATGGGCCAACATTTGTGTGACTTGCAAAGGTTCTGCATGAGCTTCTTGGTCAAAGAAAACTCCACCCTTGATTCTTTTTGTCAATGAAGGCTCAAATGCTCTCGCTTCTTCTTCCAACATCAAACGCCCTGGAACTCCATTTCTTGCGACCAGTTCCATTTCAGACTTTGCGTATTTCAAACCATCGTCCGTTTGGGCCACCATGAAAAGACCCTTTTGCTCAAAAGAGAATTTCTTTTCAGCTGTCGCATGAAGATGCTTATAGATGTCCAAGCTTTGTTTCGAAAGTTGAGTCAAAGCATCCACCGAAGCCAACATTTTACTTTCAGTCATAGAGGCCATGAATCGCAATAGCCAGCTGATCAGTGTCGGACTTAATTCGGGTTTAATGTATAAAGGACTTTCGGGATCTAAAAGCCATTTGAAAGATTTCAAAAGCATCCCAGGCATCGGCAATGGCATTGCAAAACATGGGGTAATCCAGCCTGCATTGCCATAGGAGCAACCATAACCGGGCTCGAACTTGTCGATCACGACAACCTTTGCCCCCGCACGGCTTAATTCATAGGCAGAGGCCAAGCCAATAACGCCACCACCAACAATAAGGACATCACATTTGATAGGTTCTAAATAATTTGTAGTCATAGGTGAAGAAGATAATATCGACAAGCTATTACTGGCAAGCAGAAGATCGTCAAAATTGAATTGATTCTATAACTTATCAATAAGAATTCATTCTCATATTTTCTTAAGTATAATTTCCAGCGGGCAAAACTTCGTTATACTGGACTGCAATAGATTAGCCCCTACAAAGGCAGTGAACCAAAGCCAATTTGGTGAATGATAGTGAGCAAGCACCAGACTAAGCAGGATGAAAGTTCCTGCAAAAGCGCGAATCTTATTTTCAATTGTCATGCTAAAACTCCTTCCGCAGCCATTTCGGCACGAATTGCGCCAACTCTGCTCTTTCCAACAAACCAGTAGTAGAGAACCGGAACAGCGAAACGACTCAAAATTGTTGCGGCTACTTCACCAAAAATCAGACTGACAGCTAAACCTTGGAAAATAGGATCTGCTAGCATTACAGAACTACCAACTACAACTGCCGCGGCCGTCAGAAGCATTGGACGGAAGCGCAAAACACCCGCACTCACCACAGCTTCTTTGAGCTCCATTCCAAGACCTAGCTGATGCTCGATAAAATCGACCAAAATGATCGAGTTTCGAACAATGATCCCAGCGCCCGCAATGAACCCAATCATCGAGGTCGCAGTAAAATAAGAACCCATGATGGCGTGTCCAGGTAAAATACCGATCAGACTGATCGGTATAGGCGTCATGATAATCAGTGGAACAGAAAAGCTTTTAAACCAACCAAGCACCAAGATATAGATTAAAACCATAACAACTGCGAAGGCCCCACCAAGGTCTCTGAAAACTTCGTAGGTAATAAACCATTCGCCATCCCACTTCACAACGGGAGCAACTGTATTCCAGGGCACATCCGCCGTTTGAAGTGGGTAATTGATCTGCGGAGCTAACTTTAAAATTCCGTAAACAGGCGCTTCTTCAGCCCCTGAAAGTTCACTCATGACATAAGAAACAGGCTTTAGATTTTTTCGATGAAGAACCCTATTCGGACTTTCTTCCACTGAGTTCAAAACCTTGTCAGCCTCTACAGATCCAGTTTCAAATGATGGAATTCTCAAACCTTGAAATGGACGATCACTTGCACGCGCAGCTTGATTTAAGGAAAGATTGACACTGACGTCTTCAGGGAAATTCACATTGGCTAGAGTCGTTATCGGTGTTTCTGAAAACACGAGGCGGCCAAGCGCCATAAGCTCACTCGAGTTTGCGCCCAACAATCCGCCTTGCGCTTGATTGTACTGGTAAACTTTCCGTGGACGACCCTCACGCAAAGTCGTATCAAGATCTACGACACTTGGCTCATTCGCAAATACAGTCTCAACTTCTTTTGTGACACGCTCACGCGTCTTCAGATCCGGACCATAAATTTCAGCCATCATGGTTGCTAGCACTGGCGGTCCTGGAGGAATTTCTAGGACCTTAGTTACTGCCTTTCGCTCGACACCAAAGCTTTTAATCAGCGGCCGCAAGCTTTCGATAATTTCGTGACTCGATTCTTTTCGCTTTCCTTTTTCGCTTAAAACGATTTGCAGATCATTTTGATAATCTGCGTTCCTTAAGAAGGTATGTTTCACCATTCCAGAAAATGAATAAGGTGATGCCTCACCCGCAAAGACCTGAACACTTTCAACTTCTTTATTTTTTAGAATTTCAGCAGCTAAATCCGTCGACCATTTTTTTCCAATTTGAAGCGGTGTCGTGACCGGGTAATCAATCAATACCTGAAATTCTTGTTTATTATCAAAAGGTAGCA
>DGYJ01000041.1:33977-37622 GCA_002396665.1 Bdellovibrionaceae bacterium UBA5009 | reverse complement strand
TGTAGCATCTTTACTTTGACTGACTTGAAGTAGACCAAGCTACTTGCAAGCAAAAGTAAAAGGATCGTAAAGCCTCCAAAAAGCAATGCGGGAGACTTATTCCCCAAGAGGGCCTCCATCACTTTCTGATAAAGCTGATCAAGGCGACTCACTTTCGGTACGGCAGTCGATTCGCCATGATGATGCACTTTAAGCAGTTTAACTGCCGCCCAAGGCGTCACAACAAACGCGACAAAAAGAGATAAAATCATCGCAAAGCTTGCACCCACAGGGATCGGCTTCATGTAAGGACCCATAAGACCACGTACAAACGCCATTGGAAGAATCGCAGCAATTACTGTAAAAGTCGCAAGTATGGTTGGATTGCCGACTTCGTTGACGGCTTTGATCGTTGCTTTGACAAGTCCGTCCTTCATATTCTCTTTTAAATGACGTTCGATGTTTTCAACCACGACAATCGCATCATCGACAAGAATCCCAATTGAAAAAATTAAAGCGAAAAGTGTCACGCGATTTAGGGTGTAACCCATGAAATAGTAGATCGCCAAAGTCAGCGCCAATGTGACTGGGATCGCCGTGGCTACCACTAGCGACGCGCGAATTCCCATGAACAAAGCAATCAAAACAGAAACTGATAAAGTGGCCAGCAAAAGATGTTCGATCAGTTCATTCGACTTGTCGGCAGCTGTTGAGCCATAATCACGAACCACCGTCATCTTTAAGTCCGACTTCATTGCACCTTGAGACTGTTCTTTCAGAAAAGTATCCGTTCGCTCTAGAATCTCGCGCGAGAGACTCACAACATTCGTTCCTTTTCTTTTTGAGAACACAATTGAAACGGCTTTTTCAGGAGTTTGGTTCTTTTCAAGTAAAACCGAGCTTCGAACCAGCTCTTCCGGTCCATCAATGACTTGAGCGACGTCTTTGATAAACACCACCCGGCCCGATCTTTGGCCAATGGCTAAATTTCCAACTTCGGCTCCTGAATGAAGCCTGCCGCCAACTTCAACATCAAATACTTGAGTATCACTCCAGTTCTTTCCCGAAGGGGCCAGCGCATCATTTGTTTTCAGCGACTGCGCCAAAGCTAGAAGCGAAATGCCGTTCGACTGCATCTTTTGCGGGTCCGCGATCACGCGGATCGCACGCTTTTGTCCTCCAAGAAGTTCAACTTGAGACAAATCAGGAGTACTGGACAGCTCACGAGCCAGTGGCGCCACTGAACTTCTTAGTTCGAAATCATTCATCTTTTTTGAAGTAAAAGTCAGAACTAAGAATGGAACGTCATCAATCGAAAATGACTTCACCTGTGGCGGTAAAACTTGGCTGGGAAGCTCGTGCTGGATCGTCATCAATTTGTGATGAATTTTGACGAGGCTGGGCTCCATAGGCTCACCAACTTTAAATCTGACGGTGACAAGACTGCCGCTTGGCTGGCTGCTCGAATAAACATATTCGACACCATCAAGACCCCAGACCGCTCGTTCAATAGGCTCAGTGACTTTTCGGTCGCTTTCTTCAGCAGTGAAGCCTGGTGCTGCCGTGCGAATATCGATCATCGGCACCGAGATCTGAGGCTCTTCTTCTTTTGGCGTCAGATAGACCGCCATAAGACCTAAAAGAAGGCTCGATACTGCAATAACAGGAGTCAGTTTAGAATGGACAAAAGTTTGCCCCAATTTTCCAGCGAAACCAAGTTTAGCTTTTTTCATTTTTTTGCTCCAGAGCTCAAGCGTTGAGCAATATCAAATTTCTGCTTTGTCACCAACTGAGATGCTGCTTTGACAAGACCCAAGTGAACTTCACTCTGCTGAACTACTAGATCTGTTCGTCGACTAAGGATTTCGACGATCTGAAGTGCATTCATCGAACCGTTTTTGAATAGTGTCGATGTCATTTTTGTTTGTTCGCCAAGCAGCTTGTCGCTGTCGTTAAGCAAGCCAATATTGTTTTTGAGCGACTTGATAGACTCGACCATAGCAGCCCTTTCAATACGTTCTTGCTGCTCGCCGGCCTCGGAATTCTTGGCTGCAGACATTGCTTTTAGTTTTGCCTCGCGAAGACTGCCGTAGTCTGAGGGATTATATAGATTCCATTGCAGATAAAGTCCCGCATTGTATCCATTGGCTGTTTCGCGATCACCGCTAAATACGAAGCTCTCTGCAAATGCACCTACACGTGGAAGAAATTTTGCCTTTTCCATATTGGCCATTTCTTCGCTAGCTTTAGCCCCTTCGCGAATCGCATCTGATTTATACGATGATGGCGTGTCACTGTTCGCTGATGTGGAAAAATATTTTTCAACAAATGCCATCGAATCGATTTTCTCGGGCACCCATGAAGAATTCTTAAGTCCCATTTCATTCAAGGTTACATAGTATGCGCGACTTTGCGATTCATATTGATTGATCAAACCGCTTAAGCGATTTGCAAGTGACTTCATTCCTAAAAGCCCAGAGTAACCCACGGGGTTCGATTTGCTTCCGAGTTGATACCCTTTAATCATTTGATTAATTTCAGAGCTAAGGGTTTGAAGTTTTATAATCTGTTGTTCTAAAATCGCAATGGATGAATACGCAAGGCCAGCCTGCGAATATTGCTCAATCTGAATTTGCGATGTGACGCTAGCTTGAGCGGCGGCTGAGTATTTGACAACATCCACCTGCGCTGACTTCATCCCCCCTTCATAAAGAGGAAGATCAACACCCAGAGCACCTTTCGTGAAAACACGCGCATCTGGATGATTGATTGTGTCGGGATTGAAATCACTTTGCTTCAATGATCGCTGCTCAAGAAGACCAAAAAATGAAGCCCCTGGATCATTACTTCGATAAGACTTCGCGTCGATATAAACTTGCGGGAGCCAGTGACGAGATGCCCGGCTCTGCGACTCATTCAACGCTTCAGTTTGAAGTCGTGACGACTCAACAGCTGCAGAGTCATTGCTAATTTTATTCCAAGCTGCCTCAAACGAAACTGTCTCAGCCCATAAATGTGATTGAAATAAAAATATAAATAGCACGATCGCGATTCGAGTTTTCATAAATGCCCCTTTATTACACCGTATTCGTCCAGGGTCCGGCATTGACGACGTTCTGAAATCCATTTTTTTTCAAAATACCAGAGGCCATTCCGCTTCTTGCGCCAGAGGCGCAACAAAGAACGATCGTTTTCTGTCGATCCAGTTCTTTTGATCTAGAATCGATTTCGTCCAGGGGAATATTCAGGCTTCCAGGACGACTTCCTTGTTGAAACTCGGATCGACTTCTTACATCGACGATGATGGCGCCATTTTCGATCAGGCCAGGAAGTGTCGATTTGACCTTCTTCAGCCTTAAAAAGCGCCAGACCAAAAAGCCGACAATGATAAAAGGAACAATATAGTTTTGATATTCATTCAAGTTCATAAATCGGCCCTCACTTCGTGAAGTTTTATTTTTTTCCAAGATTGCAGGTGTTAATACCCAACATGGCATAGGGCGGACACCAGCCTAGAAGACCCGTGGCCAAAGGAATTAAACCTAGCAAAAACCAAAGATTCGCTGGACCAACAAAAGCCATTGCAACAAGTATTATTCCAACAACAACTCTGACAATGCGTTCAACCGAGTGAATATTTTTTTTCATAAATCCTCTTTCTTTAAG
>DGYJ01000041.1:30338-33801 GCA_002396665.1 Bdellovibrionaceae bacterium UBA5009 | reverse complement strand
ACTTTAAGTTTTGATGTTTGTTTTTATTTCCAATTTAGCTTTTACAGTATTGCACCTGTATCGTCTTCATCAGCTGAACAAGGCGCTGATCCGCCAATGAATAGACCTGAAACTTGCCATTTTTTTCAGAACTTATAAGTCCTTCATATCTCATGCGAATGAGGAACTGTGACATTTGAGACTGAGACGTCTCACAAAGATCCACAAGCTCGCCGACGGATTTAGGCCCTTGAAGCAAATGTCCAAGAACCATCAGCCGCTGAGGATGCGATAACGCCTTTAAAATCAAGCAGACTTCTTCGCAGGAGTTCTTCATCTTACGTATTGAAACTGCATGTGGCATCCGACCATCTCCAATTCATTATTTGTTCACATTGACATATTATATTATTATAATATAATACAATTATTAAACGACGACAAGAGGAAAATATGAAAAAAGTGAAATCGTCGTCATCGATGTACTATTTCGAGAAAAGGAAACAATATGAAAGCTCAACTCAAATGGACTGAAGGAATGAAGTTTATGGCAACTGCCGACGGCCAATCTGTTTTGATGGATGCAAAAGCGCCCATTGGAACCGGCACGGCGATGACTCCGAAAGAGCTTGTCGCCGTTGGGCTTGGTGGCTGTACCGCGATGGATGTCATCGCGCTTCTTAAGAAGCATAAGCAAGGCTATCGATCTTTGGATGTCGATGTGGAGATCACGACTTCAACGTCGGGCCAGCCAGTTGTATTTACCAGTGCAACTCTAACCTTTAATGCCACCGGAGAAGTCGATAAAGAGATTCTTCTAAACGCAGTCCATCTTTCCCAAACGAAGTATTGCGGAGTCAGCGCGATGCTGGCAAAGGCTTTTCCAATTACTTATATAGTCAAATTGAATGGCGAACAGATTGGCGAAGGCACGGCAGAGTTCTATTCATAAACTGGCCCCTTGTATTGTGCATGAAGAATTTTGACGTTAAATTTTTGTCCGAAAAAGAATGAAATTCTTAGCTGACATTAAATTATATCCGTCTTCAACATTTCCAATTCTGGTAATTCTTTATATCGTTATTTATCGGATAGAGTTTGATAAATGTGTAGAAGACAATCCCCATAAACTATCAAGATTACTTGTGTATTTTTTATTTTTTTCGTTAAAATGCACAATGTAAGGGACCAGTTTGTGATTAACAACCGTTCAACGGCCCGACAAAGTAGACAGGCGAATTACCGCAGCCACATTGGTAAATAAAATTCCCTGGCCCAGGAGACCCTGGCCGTGGATACCAAGTTGGAGGTGATGGTGACCCAAATGGATTAACAGCACAACATAGACCAAGCCCCACAGGACTTCCACAGCATGATCTTGCTAGTCCAAGCGGAGAAACCCCAGAACAACTCGGGGCACATGTTGCACCTGGAACTGGGGATGCATTCCACGCACCCGCTATGCAACTGAAAGTCGCACTTCCCCTTGTAGGACCTGTTGAATCAGTACCACTTGCGGATCCTCCAGATGAGGTCACAGGAAAACTTGCAGAGCAGACATCAGGACCTACCGTCCATGACAAACTTGCAATGGGACAACTTGGCGACGGCGCGCAGGACGAGGCAGTGATGAAACCTTGTAATTCTGAAAAATGAATGGCCTTAATCGGAGTGTTTTTCGCAGTGATAACTGGATCTGTGTAGTTTGGCCCTTGGTATCCCTGACTTGTATAAAGGCCAGTCACAGCAGCTCTTAACTCGGTTAAGTGAATGGCTTTCACTGACATCCCCGATCCCAGCGGCGTATCCGTGAAAGTGACAACTGGCTGTGAACAGCCTACTAATTTTGCATTGACGTTCGCTCGAAGGGCATTGATATCACTGGCCTTAACAACTCCACCAGATCTTTGAGCAAAACTATTTTGTGATATTAAAAAAACAGAGATCACTGAAATAAAAAATTGAGTGACTATTGATAAGTGGGTGGCTGACATATCATGGCCCCTGTTATTGAATTGTAACCGACTAGTACTTCGCCCGCATTAGGACAAGTTCCAAGCATCCATGGGTTTTGACAATTCGGAACTCCTGTATTCAAGTCAAATCCAACCATCACTGCGGGTGGAGTACATGCCATAGTTGAAGCTGCAGGCGGCGTTGACATTGTCGTGCATACTAAATTTCCATAGGCATCATAGCCTGTTAAAACTTGTCCCGCTGGACACGTCCCAATAGCTGGCGTCACTCCACTCGCTGAAGACATGCTACAACCTGAAAACACAACATGCCCCGGAGTCCCCGGAACAGTTTGCAAAGCGACTCGAATTGTTAAATTGATGTCCTTGGGACCAGCAACCTCTTTCACACTTGTTAAGTCCACAGACAGATCACCACTATAGGCGCTACCATCCCAACGAACATCCTTAAGCTGAATCAGTGCGGATCGCATTCCATCAATTGTAACATTATTGCTTATAAAAGGATTTGGGTCGGCAACTGCTGTTGTGCAATCGCCAGGCAAACCTGGAAAATTGTAGTTTGTAACTTGAGTCGGATTCACAGAAAGCGTAATCCCAGGAGTTGCCATATTCAATGCAACGAACTCTGTAGACCCATTAAATAAACACTTACAATTTCCACTTGAAGATAAAAATTGACCCATAAGGGCCGATCTGAGTTGGGTTCTTTTGACTTGATAATCGACAAAGTTCGCCGACTTCATTTGACCCACAAACATTGAAGCACTCCCCAGTGCCAAAATGCTCATGACTGCCATCATAATTATCAACTCAACAAGTGACATTGCCTTTTGATTGCCCATAGCCCAACCTTATGACTTAAGCTTAATACAGAATTAGGCAAATAAGAGGAGTAACGCATCAAAACTGTTCGATGGTGTTCGACGGGATGAATCTTTAGTTCTTTGCTTGACTCGAAGAAGTGTTAAAGTGCATCTAATGTCATGCTGACAATTTTTGAATTTAAAAGTATTCGACTTTTTTTAAATGCCGAGTTAACTCGTCGAAAAAAAATGAACCCCCAATACTCACTAAGAGCTTTTGCTCGAGATTTAAAAATCAGCTATTCTCGACTTTCAGAGATCTTAAGCCATGAATCTACGATATCAGTAAAAACGATGAACTTGATCGCTGAAGGCGTCAAATTAACAGATATGGAAAAGCTTTATCTTGAACAAATTGTAAATTATCAAACAGCTCGCAGTGCCAAAGATAAAAAACAAGCTTTAAAAAAAATGAAATCTTTCGCTCCCGATCGCAATTTCAAAGTTTATAAAAGCAACTACGAAATTTTACTTGGTCATTGGTATATGTTTCCTCTTCTTGAAATGATAACCTCCCCATCGTCTCCCTCTAGGTCCGTAATTTCAAAAAAATTAAAAATTTCTGAAGTTTCAATTGATGACGCTGTAAAAGTTTTAGAAAAAAACGGAATCATTATTTTGAATTCGAACACAGGTAAATAT
>DGYJ01000041.1:28467-30302 GCA_002396665.1 Bdellovibrionaceae bacterium UBA5009 | reverse complement strand
GGTAAATATAAAAAATCCAAAGACCTCATTAAGGTTGAAAGTAAAATTCCATCTCGCTTGATTCGTGAATTCCATAAAAATTATTTACAAAAGGCTTCGCGTGCCATCGACCAACAACCCATTGAAAAACGAAAATTTCTAACTGCTGTATTAAGAGTGAATGAAGAAAATCTTCTAGAAATTAAAAATGAAATTGAAAATTTTCATCAGAAATTGATTAAAAAATACACCAAACAACCACAAGCAGATTCCATCTACTCATTTCAACAACAATTTTTCGCGATCGGAGAAAGCTAATGAAATTTTTATTAATCTACTTTTCTTTTTTAAGCTTGTTTCAAACTGCATTTGCCGGTGGTAACATCGTCGGCGATGGTGGCCATGTGGTCTACTGCCCATCTAAAAAAAAAATAAAAAGGCCTGACCAAATCAAACTCTTAGATCTGCTTGAATCAGAAATTCTTTTCAACCAGCATCCTGATCTAACAGCAAACCGAAGTTCACTCCAAATGGATACAAGACTTGTCTTCGAAGGAATTTTTAAGTCCTTTGAATATCATATGGACGGTTCGCTTTTTACGTTTTATTGCAGCAGGTCCTCAGGTTACGGAGCTGAATTCTGTCATTCTTTGATCGAAGCCAGACTTCGAGCCTACACCGCCTTGGGTTCTCATGAATTTTTAAAAATATTCAATCATGCTTTAGATATTGCATTAGACAACAGTTCTTTTTTCAACGATCCGTCGTCTATATTTCAAACTAAAATTGCTCCGGCAGCCTATAGCCAAATCCAAATCCCGCAAGATTGCGCCCTGATTCCTTTAGCTATTTACCATCGCGGAAACGTATGTGTTAAGGAATTCTATTATGATAAAATGGACGACTTAAATGTTGTTAGTTTTTGGATCCATGAGGCCATGCACCGTTGGTTTGGAAGCCAGAGTTCTTCACTGCCCGTAAGACAAGCTATCATGTATCTGACGGCTTCAGAAAAATTTAGAATAATCAATTCCAATGCATTTGTTCAACTGATCGAGACAAAACAAGCTCAAAAATTTAAACCGGAAACAAATGAGTAGTAAACTGGCCCCGTACATTGTGCATGAAAAATTTTGACGTTAAATTTTCGCAAGGGGCCAGTTTAATCTGCACTTGAAATAAAAATTGAATTGATTTAGCATCGATGAACCATGGCAAAGAAGAAAACAGCTTCAAAACCAAAGCGAACTCAAACAACTAGTCCCGTGACTAGTCCACATCCATGGCGACTTTGCCCTGCCGGAGAACATTGGGTATCTACACATCCGCTTCGAGTACCGCCGAGTCGAGCGAATCCACTAGGCTACACAACAACGAGACAAGGTCATTGTGCAAAAAATCCGACCGGAAAAGACCAACTTTATCCAGACGAAATAATCGAAATAAGTCGAAATTCTTTTTCAGATTTAAAAGATATACCCTGCTCTGACAATCTCGGATTTAGGTCAAAAGGGACACAGCATGATACTTTAATTGCTGGTTGGACAAAGTATTGGAACGAAGTTCTTCGACCAAAAAATTTATTAAACCCCAATATTGTGAAAGCTCTTATTGCCTCTGAGTCAGGTTTTAATTCTGAAATGCTAGCCAATAAAAAGAACTCAAATAGCGCACGCGGCCTTATGCAAATTTTAAATTCAACAAGAAAAACCCTGGGCGATGAAAAGGGTGAGCTTCAAGATCATTTCTTAACAGTCACTAAGCAGGATCTCAATGATCCCTGCATTAACATTTGCGCGGGAATACGATGGCTATTTCAAAAGCAGAAGTTAGCATCATCCTACCTGGGCTACGAG
>DGYJ01000041.1:11224-28347 GCA_002396665.1 Bdellovibrionaceae bacterium UBA5009 | reverse complement strand
CCTGGGCTACGAGGCTTCCTGGGAAGACGCGGTCATGAATTACAAAGGAAAACTAAAAAGTAAATCCAACGATCCCGAAGCATCAAAACAAAAGAACATATTTTTAAAATACCTAGATAGGCTAGAAAAGTGTGAAAAACAGTAAGCTTGTATTTTTATTATTTTCAATTCTACCTTTTACATCCAAGGGATTTGATGGACGGCGGGAAGTTAAAAAAATCGGAGCCTACAAAATAATACTATCGCAGGATTATGCAAGTGGTCTTGGGAAAATCGTCATCACCAAGAAAAAAAAGAAAGTTTTTGATGAATCTGACATCGATAATCATTACTATTTTGGAAATCAATTTGATGAAAAAAAATCTAATCTTTCATTTCGCCATGATCTAACAGGAAAAGGAATCCCCAATTTGATTGTATCAAATTGGACCGGAGGAGCGCACTGCTGTAATTTTTTACATATCTTCGAACTCGGTAAGAAATTTAGAAAAGTGGCCACGGTCGCTGCCGGCAGCTCTGGTATTCGGTTCATTGATTTAGACCATGATGGCTTTCCTGAAATTGAATTTTGGGATGGGGCCATCGACTATCAGTTTGCGTCCTTTGCATTCTCTCCAGCAGGAAGGGTTGTTCTTAAATTTAAAAACGATCAGTATGAAGTTGCCACGAACTTGATGAACAAGCCCCCCCTCTCTATAAAAAGATATAAAAATGCAGTAAAAAAATCTAGGCTGGAATTTAGTAAAAATGAATCTCCGGATCTTCCCTATAATTTTTTAGAGACCATGATGAATCTAAGTTACTCTGGCCATTATCAGCAGGCTTTAAAATTTGCATCAGATGCATGGCCCAAGGATAAGTCTGGATTAGAAAAGTTTAAAGACGAGTTTTCCCAGGCACTGAAAGAAAGTCTTTATTGGAGAGACTTTTGAGATGCGCCAGGGAAGGGGTCTGCTTTTGACTTCAATAGCCCAAATATCTCGTCCGCGGGTCAGAACGAAGTCAATTCGTAGTTTCCTTCTCGCCAGTAATATATGAGATTAAGGCGTTAACAATGGCGCTCTGTCTCACGCCAAATCTCGTAAACATCGTTTTATGGGGTCTTGATGAAATATCTAGACAACATGAATACAATGGGTTACATTGTATTCATGTTGATCACCTGGGATGAACAAAAAGCAGAATCGAATCTCGTTAAGCACGGAATCAGTTTTCAAGAGGCCCATACGGTTCTTTTTGCCTCAACCTCGGTAACGATTGATGACAAAGACCATCCTAAGGAGCGTTTCATTACTATAGCGTTCTCGGAAAAGCTGAATCTTTTAGTTGTCGTTTATGCCTATCGTTTTGATGATGAAATCCGCATCATCTCGGCTCGTAAGGCCACTAAAAAAGAGAGGAAATTTTATGAAGAAAGAGTATGATTTTTCAAAAGGTAAAGTTCGCAAGCAGCCTATCGTTGATCCTATAACAGCGAAGGTACAAACCAGCATCCGCTTAGATTACGAAGTCATGGCATGGGCTCAGAAAGAGGCCGAGCTTCTTGGCGTTGGCTACCAAACATTTCTTAATATAAAGCTCAAAGAAGCGATGAGTAAACCATCAATCGAAGCAAGAGTCGAAAGTTTGGAAAAAAAGCTACGTAAGCAAGCTTAAAAAAGAATTGCTCGGGTCGATAAACCCTAACCTGCGAAAAAATTTCAGCTATCGTATTGAACTACACTTCCATGTAGAAAAATCTGACAAATGGTGTCCTCACCCCGACTTGAACGGGGATCTGCCGTTTAGGAAACGGAAGCTCTATCCAGTTGAGCTATGAGGACAGATAATTAATAGATAAAAAAGCGAGTTCGGCTTCGGCATGAGCTTGCATTCATTTGCAAGCTCATGCCGAAACGCTTGTTCGAGTTTTTTTATCTATTAATTATCTGTTTCATGCAACAACGAATTAAGCTTCTTCGTCGTCAAGCTCGTCATCGCCCATAATGCCAAGATTGTACTTTTCAACCCTGTAGCGCATGGATCTAAAAGTGATTTTAAGAAGCTTAGAAGCCCTTTTCTTGACCCCACCGGCAGCATGGATGGCCTTCACCAGCAATTCTTTTTCGATTTGCCCCATGACCTTATCCAAATCAATGCCGTCTTCACCAATTTCAATTTCATTGCTCGACGCTAACTTGCGACCAGTTGTCGTGTTCACCATTGGTGGCAAACTTTCAGGCAAAATCGTTGATCCGCCCTCTAGAGCAACAGTGCGTTCAACCATATTTTCAAGCTCGCGCACGTTCCCTGGATAATCATACTTTTTTAAAATTTCCATGGCCTCAACGCTAATACCGGCAATATTTTTATTCATGCGCTCATTGTACTTTTTCAAAAAATGCGCCGCCAACAGCGGAATATCATCTTTACGTTCCCGCAAAGACGGAGTTTTAATATTGATCACATTCAATCGGTAATACAAATCTTGACGGAAAGATCCCTTTTGAACCATGTCCTCTAAATTTCTATTTGTCGCAGCAATGATACGCACATTGATTTTCATATCATCTGTGCCCCCCACTCGACGAATAACTCGCTCTTGAATCGCCCGAAGCAATTTCACCTGAATCGTCAGGGGCAATTCGCCGACTTCGTCCAAAAACAAAGTCCCTTCGTCTGCTACTTCAAACAAACCCACTTTATCAACGACAGCACCAGTGAACGAACCCTTTTTATGTCCAAACATTTCTGATTCCATTAAGTTTTCAGGAATAGCTCCGCAGTTGATTGTCACAAAAGGTTTATCTTTCAATGGGCCATTGTAATGAATCGCTTTTGCAACGACTTCTTTACCCGTTCCAGATTCCCCCGTGATCAAAACATTTGTCGGCGCTTGTGAAACTCTTTTCACCAAATCAAAAACCTGGTGCATTGCTGATGAGTTCCCAATCATATTTTGAAAACTGTATTCTTTATTGAGTTCTTTTTTAAGAGATCTATTTTCGACTTCTAAGTTTTTAGATCTTAATGCATTTTGAATATTCAATCGAACTTCGTCGATCTTAAATGGCTTAGTCAAATAGTCGTAGGCGCCCATTTTCATGGCTTCAACTGCTGTTTCAGTCGTTCCGAAGGCTGTGATCATCATAAAAACTAAATCTGGATAGGACTCCTTCACATGCTTCAACAATTCAATTCCTGTCATGTTTGGCATCTGCAAATCTGAAATGATCATATCAAATGATTTTTTGGCTAAAAGTTCTTTTGCTTTCAGACCATCTTCGGCCAATGTGATTTCATAGCCTTCTT
This sequence comes from Bdellovibrionaceae bacterium UBA5009, assembly GCA_002396665.1. Taxonomy (GTDB): domain Bacteria; phylum Bdellovibrionota; class Bdellovibrionia; order Bdellovibrionales; family Bdellovibrionaceae; genus UBA5009. The sequence goes on along the minus strand of DGYJ01000041.1, from coordinate 25,056 downwards.
TTTTAAGCATGATTTCAAGGAATTCGCGGATTGATTCTTCATCGTCAACAACAAGAATTTTAGCTTTCATTTTTAATCCCTTTCAAAAGACCACGCACAAAAACAGTAATATGCTATCAGTTCTATTTTGAATTTTAATGATTCTGAGCGCAAGGAAAAATCAGAGTGAATTCAGCTCCTTGACCAGGAGAACTTTTCACACGCACTTCCGCTTTGTGACTTTCTAAAATTTTATGTGTCACAGCTAGACCTAAGCCTGTTCCTTTTGGCTTAGTTGTATGAAATGGTTCGAATAATCTTTTCATTGTGGACTCTGACATCCCCATCCCGTTGTCCTTGACGACAACATGAACTTTGTTCGCACTTTTATTGTAGTGAGCAGACACTGTCAGCTGGGGAGCTTGGATCTCGCCCATGGCTTGAAAAGAGTTAATCATTAAGTTAAGCAAGACCTGCTTCAACTTTTCTGCGCGCCCTAAAATCTCTGGGACAGGTTCGATATTTTTGATGATTTGAATTTGGGACTTGTAATGGGAACTAAACTTTAACGATTCAATCACTTCATTCAATAAATTTTCTAATTTAATCGGGTCAGAAGGGGCCGCCTCGGGCCTAGAGTATTCCAAAAACTCTGTGATCAAATTGTTCAGTCGATCAATTTCGCGCAAAATGATCTTCATTAATTTTTTATCTTCATCTTGTTGCGAAGTTTGCGAAAGCAGCTCGACGCTTCCACTAATTCCAGTTAAAGGATTTCTGATCTCATGGGCAATCGAAGCGGCAAGCTGACCAATGGTCGCTAACTTTTCGCTTTGTCTGACCTTAGATTCAAGCTCACGAATTTGCGTTAGATCATCGATCATGTACAGAGTTAAATTTTTCTTAAGCTCAGAATGATAAAACTGACTTTTTCGGATAGAGAAAACTTTTTTTTCATGGGTTGGGGTTTCGTACTCACAATCCATGACCATTTTTTCAGGGTTATAATTTTTAAAAATCTGATCGAAACGTATATTTGAAAATGACAGCTCGGGAAGGGATTTTCTTACCGAAGGATTGGCCTGCAGCACGAGCCCCTTTTCATCCACAGTCAGTAGTCCTGAAGGAATGTTTTCGACCAGAAGCTCGTTCAGCTTTTGAAACATCTTCAAGCTTAATCCAGCTTTTTGTAGCTCTTGATCACTTTCAAACAATTGCTCACTCAGATATCCAGACAATCCTGCAATCATAAAAAAAGCAATGTTGTTGATCAGAAGGATAAGGACATGCTGAACCAGCTTAATTTCTGGAATCCATAAACTGGACAGACTAAATCCAATACTCGACACCAAGGCTAAGACAATGGCCCCCTGAGAGCGAAATACAAATCCCCCCAGCGCAATCAAGATCATATAGATAAATAAAAAGAAGGTTTGATTTAATCCACTTTGAAAAACAAGAACAGAAATGACAATCAAATCAGCAACAAATGTCGCCAGCAACAGCCAGGCCCTAGAATAAATTTTATCCAACCATATAATTGAAAACAAATGCAAAAACATGGTTCCAATCAACACGGTGTAAAAAAATGAAAGATAGGACCAATTAATAAATGGGGCTTGTACAACATAGAAAGCAATACTGAAAAGTAAAATCAAAAATAGAAGCCCAACCCTTGAAGCTTCGATCAAGAGCTGATTTTTATTTTTTTCAGACCATGAATTCAGACTAAAATGATCGGCGTTGATCATCCGCCTCCAATGGCATCACCCATACTAAAGATCGGCAAGTACATTGCGATCATCAAGACAGCAATTGTTCCACCCAAAAAAACCATCAATAATGGCTCAATCATCGACATCAATGCCTTCACCGCTGTATCAATATCGTCTTCGTAAAAATCTGCAACTTTACCCAACATCACATCCAAAGTACCCGACTGCTCGCCGATGGAAATCATTTGAACAACCATCTGGGGAAAAGTTTTGTCTTTTGAAAGCGGCTGAGCCAACGGCTTACCCTGCATAACAGCTTCTTTAGACCTTGAAAGTGCTTTTTCAATAACTATGTTTCCAGCAGTTCGAGAAGCAATTTCAATTGCTTCAATCAATCCAACACCAGAAGAAATCAATGTCGATAATGTTCTTGTTACTCGCGCAAAGGAAGTTTTTTGAATCAAATCACCGATCACCGGAGCGTGAAATAAAAAAGTTTCCCAGTTGTCTTTACCTTCAGGGGTTTGAATATATTGAATAAATAATATTGGGATCCCGATCATTCCACCCAAATAAAAATACCAATTGTGAATCATCGAGTGACTTAGAGTGACCACCATTTGTGTCAGAGCAGGTGGCTCTTTACCCATGGACCCAAAGAACTCTTGGAACTTAGGAATGATAAAAACAAGGATACCCGAAATGACTATTAAGGCCACGCAGATAATAATAATCGGATAAACCATGGCCCCTTTAATTTGGCCTTTAATTTTTTCTGATTTCTCCATGTACACGGCAAGACGATTTAAGATGGCATCCAAAATACCGGCCTCTTCGCCCGCTTGAATCATATTGCAATAAAGACGATCAAAAACATTGGGGTGCATGGCCATCGAATCAGCAAGTCGCTTACCTGTTTCAATCGAGTTTTTAATTTTATAGGAAGCTTCTTTTAAAACCCCTGGGCGCAATCCGTCGGCCAAAATTATTAGGGCGTCAACAACAGGCACACCGGCATTAATCAAAGTCGCAAATTGTCTTGTGAAAATTTGCAAATCTTTCGTATTTACTTTAGGCGCAAAAAAGAATGATGACTTCTGTTCAACTTTTTTTCCTACTGCAGCTTTTTGAACAACCTTTAAAGGCTGCAAGCTCATTTGCTGGAGTCGATTGCGGACCTCTACTTCAGATCCACCATCCATCTCTCCTTGGGTCAACTGGCCAGCACTATTTTTTGCTTGATATGCATAACGTGGCATTACAATCCTACCTTTTTCAATAACGAATCCAAGTCACTTGGATCACGTGAAACTTCAAAAGCCTTTTTAAGATCAATTTTTCTTCTTAAGAGCAACTGAATTAAAGATTGATTCAAAGTCACAAACCCAGAATTTTCAGAAGGCGACTTCATAAAATCTTCGCATTTTTTTAAGTCCATGGACTGGATAAGCTTTTTCAGTTCAGGCGTTGCCAAGTACATTTCAAATGCCATTAGCACATCTTTGTCTGGTTGACCAACAAATGTCTGCCCGTAAAGCAATGTCAGACTTTCCGCAAATCTCCAGACAAAATGACTTCTGACCGAATCACTTTCAATAAATTCAAAAAGTCTATGAAGACTAGATAAAATTGAAGGCGACATAAAATGAACAATAACAAGTCGGCCCTCTTCACAAAGTCGAAGGGCCAATTCCATTTCAGAAATATTAAGTATGTTTTCAAAAAAAACGATGTCACTTTTAAAAAGATCTGCTCGGGACTGTTGATCTGCCTGCAACTGCGGTAAAGTCATTGACGAACTTAATTTTAAATCTGTCCACCGCGTTCCTTCTTTAATAATTGTAAAGATTCTTTTCTTAGAAGACTCTGATACTTTTTTTTGCAAGGCCAATACTGTATTTTCAAGCAGCGAATGCCGAGTCCCATTGATTAAAATCAAACCTTGGTCTTTCAACAAGTGCTCTGTCAATTGGGCTGGAATCAAATGATCAATATTTTTCATATGTCTTTCACCGAAGCATACATAACTTCTTCAATCGTTGTGACGCCTTTTTTAAGTTTTAATAAAGCACTTCGTCGCAGGGTCTTCAAACCCAATTCCCGAGCTAAAAACCGCAACTGACCAGTGGATGCACCTTTTAAAATGGCTTCTTTAATTTTTTCAGTCATAGGAAAAAGTTCGTAGATCGCAGCACGCCCCTTGATTCCCGTATTGTTGCACTGACCACAACCTCGTCCTTTATAAACTTTATAATCAGGAACTTCTTGGGGATCTATTCCAAGATTGATCAAAGTTTGAGCTGGAACATCAATCGGCGTTTTGCACGATTCACATATTCGACCCACAAGCCTTTGGGCCACAATCAAATTCAATGTTGATGTAATAATATATGGAGCAACACCAATTTCTGTTAAACGAATAACTGTCGAAGGAGCATCATTTGTATGCAAAGTGCTCACGACCAAGTGACCCGTCGATGCGGCTTTAAAAGCAATCTCTGCAGTTTCATGGTCACGAATCTCTCCCACCATGACGACGTCGGGATCTTGACGAAGAAAGGATTTTAAAGCCGAAGAAAAAGTCAGCTCCACATCTGGATTCATTTGCACCTGATTAATCCCTTCAAGATTGAACTCGACGGGATCTTCGGCAGTGCTGATATTCATGTCTGGTTGATTCAATTCTGCTAACGCAGAATAAATTGTCGTCGTCTTACCACTTCCAGTTGGTCCGGTAATTAAAATCATTCCCTGGGGAAGATTAATATTCGATTTAAAAAGCCTTAGATCATCTTCTTCAAACCCCAACTTAGTCATATCAAGTTGTAGGTTGGATTTATCTAAAAGTCGCAGAACTACTTTTTCGCCCCATAAAGTTGGCAGTACGCTAACACGAAAATCCATTTCTTTCGTACGGGTTCTGACTTTCAAGCGACCATCTTGGGGGCGACGCTTTTCCGCAATATCCAATTTTGACATAATCTTTAAACGGGCCGCTATGGCCTGTGCCATAGAAAATGGCGGCGACGCTGCTTCGTTCAAAGCGCCATCCACACGATATCGAACACGAAATCTTTTTTCGTAGGGCTCAAAGTGAATATCAGAAACTCTTTTTTTGATCGCATCAGTTAAAATCGCGTTCACAAATTTAACAACTGCAGAATCTTCATTGGCCCCAACCTGATCAATAACTTCAGTTGCTGATTCACCAAATTTAATGTCGTTACCTTGCGTGTCCTCTTCGACCTGCATTTGCTTTTCGCTATCGCGAATATTCATCCCAAGATATCTTTCGATAGCTTGGTGAATGGCCGAAGTTGTTGCTACGACCGGCTGGATGCTTTTCACTTTCGTGATAAAGCGCAGATCTTCACGCACCATCAGATTGCTTGGATCAGAAAATGCCACAACAAGAGTCTGTCCAGCCTTCTGGATCGGAATCAAACAGTGTTTATCACAAACATCCCGCGGAATAAGATTAATAATATTTTTATCGACTTCAAAAGTTGTTAAATCAATACCTGGAATTTGATAATGCTTTTCCATTGCTTTTAGGATTTCGTTTTCTTTAAGAAATCCTAATGAAATTATACAACTTGTTAACTTCAGGGCTTTATTTTTTTTCTGTTCATCAATGGCCGCAGACAATTGCTCTGGTCGCAATAAACCTTGCTTAACTAAAATCTCGCCGACCTTCAATGACATGGCAGTTCCTTAATCAAAATTGATCTCTCGAACAGTCTAACTTATCAACGGGAAAGGGGTTACTGCCCTAAGGTCGAGTTTTTAAAAATATATCCATGTACTCGTCCTCTGAAATCCTGCAATCAGGAACAATTAACTTCAAAAGAGAAACATCAAAATTGGACTTAAACTCGAGGGAAGAAATCGAGTTTAGAAAAGCATTTCCTGACTCAGCGACAAGAGTGCTTTGCGCGACAATTTCTGGATTTAAATCGACAACCAGACTGTCCTTAGACATAAAGTTAAAATAAACAAGGTCGCTGATCGCTTCCCGATCCTTTTCTTCAGACAATGTGCTGACAAGTATCGACGCCCTATCATTTTGCTGGGTCAGCAACTCTTTCGAAAGCAATTCGATTTTTGCGCCAAAATAGACACGCTGAATATATTCTATATTCACTTTTGCTTCATCCTGCTGATCAGTCACCCATACAATTTTTTTGTGACCCATTTGAACAAAAAGAGCAACCAAAGCCCGACCAATACTTGAATCACTTACAACATAGGCGGCTTCAGTGGTTTTATGCTCCGGCGATTTTTTTACAATCAACTCGCGAAGAACTTTTGTAAAATGGAGTTGGGGCCACAAAACCTCATTTTTTTTAATCAAAAGATCAAAACCACTGACGGCCTGTACATCCGAAGGCATTTGAACAAACAAATTCAATAATAAATTCGAGCTGTCAAAGCTAGATCGAATAACATCATATCTTTTAAGATTTAAAAGAAGGGCTTCGCCTTCACCCAACGTAGATACATCTAAAGACTCGTATTCAATTGGAAGATTTTGATCGGCAATTAATTTTTTAAAAAAATCAGACCACGAGTGCTGATCTGAAGAGCTGGTCAAATCACAAAATTTGATCATGGCCATGGAACGCTTCCTTAATTTGTGTTCGGTCAAGGGACAGTTGCTGCTTCAAATTTTCAAGCGATGAAAATTTTTTTTCTTCTCGAATGAAATCTAAGAAATGGACCTTAATTTTTTCGCCATAAATATCCGAATCAAAATTAAAAATATTGGTTTCAATTTTGATCTCTTGATTGCCATCACCCACGGTTGGATTTTTACCAACATTTGTCATTGAATAATATTTTTGACCACGCACTTCAGTCCAAGTTCTATACACCCCGATCCGTGGCTTTAAAATCCAGTTGGTAGACAAGTTGGCCGTGGGGAAACCCAATTGACGCCCCCTCTGATCACCTTTTACAACCAAGCCTTCAACAAAAAATGGTTGCCCTAAAAAACGCCTGGCCGCAAAAACCTCTCCTCGATTAATAAATTCTCGAACCTTCGTTGACGAAACTATCTGATGATCCACTTGAAATGGCTGAATAATCTCTAGACTGCAATTGTTTTCATTCGATTGCTTCTGCAAAAGCTCCAAGGACCCTTGTCGATGGGCTCCAAATCCAAAATCATAACCAACGACGATGGACTTTGGTTGAATTTTTTCAAAAAGATAATTTTTTAGAAAAAAATCTGCAGAAAGGGATGCAAATTCTTTGGTGAACGGAATTTCAATGTAATAATCAAAACCCACGGACTCTACTATTTTTCTTTGCACTTCCGCTGGGAAAATTCGAAACAAAGGCCGCTCGGGCATCAACACACTGATTGGATGGGGATCAAAGGTCATCAGGGCACTTACGCCATGTAATTTTTTCGAAATCTCAAGGACCCTTTGCAAAAGCTCACGATGTCCAAGATGAACACCGTCAAAATTGCCTATTGTAAGAGCTAATGGATGCCGTAAGGACTTTGCTTCTTCAAATGAATGTAAAATTATCATGGTCTCAGTATAGAGCGAACAATGATCTATGGCCACTTCATTTGTAGGTTGAAAATATCTAAAGATTCCGATATGTTGCGTTGCGTGACAAAGATCTTTAAAACCCTCCAGCTATCGACACATTTCGGCCTCTTCAGCCGATGGATGCGAAAGAGAACTCCATTTCTTTTTCGATTCTTTATTTGCTGTCTGATCTCGTTTTTTATTCTAAAAAATGATGAGGTTTCGAACTATGATCAAAGGTTTCAGCTTCGAGGCCCCCAAAAAGTTTCCGATCAAATCGTTTTAATTTTAATTCGACCATCTGATTTCGCCATCAACTCGACAGAAAATATAAATTCAATGATGAATTTACAAAATTCATTTTCTAGAAACGAAGACCAGTTCTGGGATCAGCAGAAATGGAAATTGTTTTTACAAAAAGTTTTAAACTATGAACCCGCTTCAGTATCTGTTGCCATAGAATTTCAAAATAAGCAGAAATTGATTTCTAACGATATTAAAGAAAATAGAATTTTTTTTGATTCAAGAATTTTTTGGACTATTCCCATTAAAGATAATTCATCGAACATCAATTCGCCGTTGGCCAATAAGGACAATATAAATCTTGGACATATGGATTTGATCCGGGACGAAGACGGAGTTGTTCGAAGAGTCATTACTGATTCAAAAAACTTACCACTTCTTCCAGAGCTTGCCACAGGCCGAAACTTCCCATCGGGACGCTCTTACCATATGATCAATTACAGAAGTGAAAAAAACCCCTTCAAAACTTTCTATTGGTCACAAATCATGAATCAACAGGTTGCACTCAGTGACCTTAAGGAAAAAATTGTATTTATCGGCACAGAGGCCACATCGAGCCCCAAGGAAATGACCCCCTTAGGAAGCCAACTTCGAGTTCAGATTTTAGCCCAAATCGCTGACAATCTGATTCAAAACAGATGGATCAGAAGAGCAGACATCGGCCTTTCTGCATTGTACTTGCTGTCCATCGCGCTTTTGACAGTCGCCATCATTACACAATTTCCACAAAGTGTCGCATTTTTCCTATTTGCTTGGTTAGCCACTTTTATTGCTGCCCTGAGTGCTTGGATTTTTGATTCCCTCTATTTTTGGGTTCCCGCGGTCTCTCCTGTGATTTTAATCATTCTGGTATGGATTATATTCGTCGGTTACCAAGTCAGCAAAATCGAAAGAAAAAATTTCTTGCTTCAACAAGAGCAAAAATATCTTCAAGAATTAGAACAACTTAAAAACAACTTCGTCAGCCTGATCAGCCATGATTTGAAAACCCCTTTGGCCAAAATACAAGCCGTCACCAATCGCCTTTTGACAAGCGATATGATTAAAAATCATCAAGGGGATCTTGTCGCAATTAAAAATTACAGTGAAGAACTGCACAAATACATTCAATCTATTTTGCAGATTTTAAAAGTTGAATCGCGAGATTTCAAACTCAATAAAGAAGTTGCTGATATCAATGATGTCATCGAATCAGTGGTCAAACAACTTAATCCTTTAGCTATTGAAAGCCAAATGACCTTGGCTGTAGATCTTGAGCCGCTTTTTGCTGCAGAGTTTGATCAAACACTGATGAAAGAAGTTATTTTAAATTTGATCGAAAATTCGATTAAATACGGATCAAGCAAACAACAAATTTCCATTCGATCCTGGGAAGAAAATGAAAATATTTATGTTTCAATTTCTGATACTGGTCCCGGCATTTCGCCAGAGGATCTAGAAAATGTTTGGAAAAAGTTTTCACGCGGAAAAGGACAAGACCTGAAGACCAAGGGAACAGGCCTGGGACTTTATCTTGTTAAATATTTTGTCGAGCTCCATGGGGGCCAAGTAAAAATGGACAGCCAAATTGGCAAAGGAACAACCGTGGTTTTTAATTTACCAATTGCTACAGAAGAAAAATTGACTCATCCTGCGCAGGAGCAAATATGAAGAAAACGCTTTCAGTACTCATTGTAGATGATGAAAATGAACTTAGAAAATCCATTGCAAGTATTTTAATGAATTCTGTTCCTGATATCGAGTTTGATCTACAAGAGGCGACCAATGGTCAAGAAGCCGTGCAAATATTTAAATCCCGTCCTTGGGATATCGTTCTCATGGATGTTAAAATGCCCGAGCTCTCTGGCCTCGAAGCACTGACACTGATCAAAGAACATGACCCTCGAACATTTGTAGTCATCATGACCGCCCATAGTAATCTTGAAGATGCCATTTTAGCCATCAAAGAAGGCGCCTATGATTATCTTGAAAAGCCAGTTAAACCCGAACGATTGGTCGAGATTGTACGAAAAGCCCTTGAAGCCCAAGACCTTGTCAGTAGCCTTGCTCTTTCAAATCCCATTTTTGACGATGATGTAGATTCAGACTTCGTTGGTCATAATCAAAAAATGAAAGAGGTCTTTAATCTTATTTATAAACTTTGCAAAGTTGACACGACTGTTCTCATTCGCGGAGAAAATGGAACAGGAAAGGAACTCGTCGCGCGGGCCATCCATTCCAATTCACCTAGAAAAGATGGGGCATTTATCGCCATCAATTGTGGAGCCATCCCAGAAAGCCTGATGGAAAGTGAACTTTTTGGTCACGAAAAAGGCGCCTTTACGGGCGCTGTTGAAAGAAAAATTGGAAAATTTCAAGCCGCCAACAATGGGACATTGTTTCTGGATGAAATCGGAGAACTAAAACCAGATATGCAGGTTAAACTTCTTCGCGTCCTACAAGAGAAAAAATTCACTCCAGTTGGTAGCAATCGTGAAGTCAAAACCACGGCGCGTATCATTGCTGCAACAAATAGAAATTTAGAAAAAATGATGTCTGAAAACTTATTTCGTGAGGATCTATTTTATCGCTTGAATGTTATGCCCATTTTCCTACCCCCCTTGCGCGAGCGCACGGATGATATCTTTGCACTTGTTCAACATTTTATAAAAAAGTTTTCAAAAGTGCATAACTCTTCCATCACAAGTATTTCACCCGATGCCATTGATCTGATGAAAAAATACAAATGGCCTGGAAATATTCGCGAGCTCGAAAACGCCATTGAAAGGTCATTTATAGTCGAAAGCACAGACCAAATCACCGTGCAAAGTCTGCCAGAATCAATTTCAAAGATAGCACCCAACGAAGTTGTTTCGCCTGCAGAAAAAACAAAATCTTCGACCACTTTAGGTTATAGCGGCCCGCTGAACTTCGATTCTTTTAAAGAAGAAATGGAGAAAGAATTTATCATCAATGCATTAAAAGCAAATCATGGTAAAATTAATCAAACTGTGGCCCAGGCTAATATTCCTAAGAACACTCTGCTGCGAAAGATAAAAAAATACGGAATTCAAGTTAAGGATTATTCAGAAGAGTCTTAAGACCTCTGTAAACTGTTTCGGCAGATAATTTTGTCATGCACTCGTGTGTACCCAAGGGACAAACTTTATGGCCATGGGGACCACAGGGACGGCAACTTAAGTCTTTTATTTGAGCAATTGAAACCTTTGAAGTCCAGGGACGATATCCAAAATCCAATACCGTGGGCCCAAAGACTGCAAGTACAGGCGCATCTGCCGCACTTGCCATGTGGGAAGATGCACTGTCATTTCCAATCACAGCTTGGACACGAGTTAAAATCAAAATAGTTTCATAAATTGAGGTTTTTCCAACAAGATTAATAGAGTTCGGAATCTGTTTATTTAATCTCTGAGCGACCTCTTCTTCACCTTTTCCGCCCATGATCAAGACCTGATAATTTTCTTTTTCAAGTTTTTGACCTAGTGATGAAAAACCATTTTCCGTCCACATTTTCGTTGGCCATACACTTCCAGGAAACAGCACGATCATTTTTTTTTGATTTTTTGCGATTCCAAATTTTTCTAAAAGAGTATCACGTTTTAAATTATTATTTTCCAATTGTGATCTGACAGAGGCTGACCACTTTTCAGGAATTGCACGAAGCGCCCCATTGACATCTGAAGAAGAAAAAAAATCACTTTCAATTTCTTTTCTATTTTGTTCAAGTTCATTCTTGTTTGAATCTTGTGGGGTCAAGCTGTCCGTCGCCATTCCCCAAAGAAGAGACATCTGCCTTAAAGGCTCGGGCCAAGATTTTGGTTTGTTTATTGCACTATCAAAAATCCACGATGTGGTCCATTTTTTAAATCCAATCTTTTGCTTGGCTTTTATTTTTTGAACAAAAAATGCCGACCTTAAAGATTCGTGGGGACAAAAAATGATTTCAATAGTTTTTTGATTTAATTTCTCTAAAACTTCGGAATAGGAATGGCTATTCCCTTTTTCAATTTCATAACCAGTATCAAAAAGTTTAGTTTGGATAAAAAAATCCAATAGACCTTTTTTGCAGATTAAGACCAATTCGTGCTCTGGCCACTGATTGCGAATCGCTTTGTAAAACGGAATCCCTAAAAGGAGATCACCCAAAAATGCTGTCTGTACGACCAGGATGGTTTTTTTCATGGCTCCTTTGCAAACCTTTCAAGATCAATTGAAGGGCTTGATTTAAATCGACTAGATCATAGCACATCACAGGCTTTTGACAATTTCTCTTCCAGCAAGGACCGCAAGTTGCATCCGAAAGAAGGAATTCACCATGACCAAAAAAGTCAATTTCATGGGCGCAAGTTGGTCCAAACCATGCCACTGTCCATACCTTTTGCGACAAGGCCATATGCATTCCCAAACTGTCCCCAGTAAAAACAACATCGCAAGCCGCCACGCTGGTGAGCCCCTCACGAAGCCCCTGCCTTGTTTCGCTTTGAATCACAGGAAGTCCTTCGGCAATTTTTTGATTTCGCTCGGTATCTTCAGGCCCCCCAAGCAAGACAAGCTGAAGGTTCTCTTGCAATAGTAATTTCTGTATAAGTTCTCTGTGGGCATTTACACTTAACTTTTTCGCAGCAATGACATCGCTACACCCAGTGTTAATACCAACAATTTGAAGTCGACCATGATCAGACCACGACTGCCTTTTATTTTGAACAATTTCCTTTTCTATTGCACTTAGGGGTAAGCTGTAGGCCATTTGCTTTGGAACTTCTAGCTCGAGGGACTCTAGAATCAATTGCAGTTCAGTTTTTTTATTCAGTTTAAATTTCATATGGTCATCAAGACCAATTTGCCAAAGTTCATTGGCAGATTCTGTGGCCGGCAGTATGGCCCCAGTGAAAGGGTCTGCAACAAATCCAAAAACATTTGCGGCCTGAGTTCTTCTTAAAATTCCACTGGCCACCAGCGACTTATCAATGACAAAGGCTGCATCGAAGACTAAAGCCTGCAAAGCCAACAGGTCATCATTTTGAGTTGTGAGGACTCTGTCAATATCAGGGTGATGTTTTAAAAGCTGATCTGCAGGTTTTTGCGTTACCCATGTGATATGGGCGTTCTTATATTTTGATTTAATAGACTGAAGAATTCCAGTGCCACGAACAACAGCGCCCAGTGCCCCCAAATGAATAACTAGAATTCGATTTTCTACTGGCGAATAAAATTCACAATTCAAATTGCAATTTGAATTCAATGCACAGGGCTTATACCCACTAAAATGACGACATGCTATTGGCTTTTGTCCCATCACTGTCCCGGGTTAATTTTAATAACTTCCGACACCAAGGTTCCAATTTTAATACTTGATTCAATTCTAAGAATGTATTTTCGATCATCATCTGAAAGCCAAAAGTAGATATCACCGACAGGCTTAAAAACCCCTTTGGCTTCAATTTGGGGTTGAATGACTATCGCATTAAAGTCACCAGCATCTGTGCTGATCTTTTCTTTGCGAAGAGCTTTTCCCCTGAAAATTAAATTTTCGCCATCATCTGCAACTCTGAAGGCGTACTCTTTGCCAACATCCCATTGAAAAACACGCATATAAAATGCCGCGCTAAATACGTTTTGAGAATAGGTCTGGATATCCCACTCTTGTTTTTTTTCTTCCACACCATTTTTTTTGGTGACCTTCTTTTCCCAGTAGGTCGCTTTCATTTTGTCAAAATCAAAAAAAGATCTTGCTTCTCGAGGCTGACCGGACTCTTTCACGTGCAGGGTGAAGACTCTTGGAATTAAAAGTTCATAATCTAAAAATGTGACTGATTTATCGTCGGCAGAATAAAAATTAGAAAACATTCCTTTTGATTTGATCGAAGTCACCATCGAATAAGATTTACGCCCATTCACTTCAACAAAAGGTTCAACTTTCAATGCCAATTCACCAGCGCTGACTTTAAAGTAGTGAACTTCATGGACAACTTCTTCACCAACTCGAAAAGGGTCTTTCAATGGTCGTCGCCCTTGAAAGCCGACTTGATCTTCGACATCCGCTGGTTCATGCTTAAGAACAGTCACTTCTGAAGATTTATCTGCAGATTTCTTTTTTGATTCAACAGGTGTTGCCGTCTTTGCATTTTTTTTGCTTTTAGAATTTTCTTTTTTATTTTTCTGTGGTGCAGATGCGACCAGATTTGCTTGGGCCTGAGTTGATGATTCGATCAAAGATTGAATCTCGGCATCCTGGACAACAGGGCCAGCGACTGCTCCATTCGCCGTTGCTGCTGGACTACTTACCACAACG
>DGYJ01000041.1:0-11154 GCA_002396665.1 Bdellovibrionaceae bacterium UBA5009 | reverse complement strand
ATCTCATTCGCCGTTGCTGCTGGTCTACTTACCACAACACCATCTGCCGGTTTAATTAAAACTTGCTGCTCAAATTCAGAGTTTTTTTGAAGTTGCTCGGGCTTATCAAATTTAAGAAATGAAGACGAGCATGACTGAATAATCAAAGATATTAAAAGAATTGAACAATTTTGAACTAATCGAAACTTTTCCATCGACGGTGCACCCACATCCACTGTTCTGGATATTTTCGCACATATTTCTCGATTTGATCAGTAAAATGTTGGGTCATCTGGGCAATGGATCTGTCTTTGTCCTCTGAAATGAATGGATCTAAATCTAAGGCCTGTTCGAAAACTAAATGAACTCGACCATCGTCACCCTCATAGGTGTAAACTGGAACGACAGGTGCTTTCAATTTTAGATAAAACAAAGCTAGACCATAGGCTGTTCCTGTTTTGTGACCGAAGAATTCCGTTTCAACGCCAAAGGGTTTACCCATAAATTGATCTAAAACAAAAACCACACAAGAGTTCGACTTCATCGCTTTTAAAATCGCAAATGGAGTCTGCTGACCATGGGGCTCGATAAATTGAACACCTTGTCCTTTACGGATTCTAAACCACAAATCATTGAACCACTTTGTTTTAAAAAATTTAGAAATTAAATAGACACTGTATCCCCTCATGGAAATCAAACTGACTCCAATGTCTCCATGGCCAATGTGCATACTCAATAAAAAAACACCTTTGTTTTTTTCGAGAGCTTTTTTCAAATGCTCTTCACCGGTGATCACTGCATTTTTTTGCATCCACTTTTCATTCAAATAGGGAATCATAAAAAATTCTAAAAATTGAGAGCCCAGTTGGTAGACACTTTTTCGACCCACCTCAGTCTTTTGTTTTTCGCTCCAGTGGGGAAATGCCAATGATAAATTATTTAAAACTATTTTTCGTCGAAATCGAAGGATATCAAACCATAAAACACCTAAACAGGCCCCAAGATTTCTGACAAGTTTTCGCGGCAAGTGATAGGCCACAAAACCAAGCAAATCAAAAAATAGATTCATCAATGAAATTAAAAAAACTTTCATTTTCACCTTTCAATTTGATTCCAATCTTCACTACGAATAAGGGAATATTCTTGGGCCAAATATCAACCAATTTAACTGCATCTTTTTCTGTGGTTAAAAAAGATATATTATTACTTTTTGATTCTGAAATAATTTTTTTAACATCACCTTCTGTATAAACATGATGGTCAGGGAAAATAAATTCTTTAATTTTATTTTTATCAAAAAAACTAGATACTGTTTTCGTAAATTGTTGGGGCCGCGCTAAACCACTAAAAATAACAATCCCGTCTAGATTTTTAGCGACAAATTTTTCAGATGCATTTGCAAATGGAACAACATCAACAATGTGGGTCTCGAGTTCAAAAATTTTATGGGTATTGAATTGACGTTTGATAAAATCATAAACAGAACTGTCATTGGCCAAGTTGGACTTGCTCAGCAAAATAGCATCAGCCCTGCTCAAATGTCGATAATGCTCCCGCCCCCGCCCCGAAGGAAATGGCTTTAATGTTTCAAGACCCTCAGTTGCATCGACCACGACAAGATCAAGCCTTCGACCAAGGCGTCGATGTTGGAAACCATCGTCTACAATAACCATGTCCACTTTTTCATTTTGATTTAACTTCAAAGCAGTTTCTGATTTCGATTTCCCAACATAAAAAACACTTGAAGGATGTTTTTGTGCTAACAGAACGGCCTCGTCGCCATAAAAAGTAGCTGCCCGGGGATGGGAAAGATCAATTTTTGCCGAAGCAGATACCAGAGCTTTGTACGACCGACTGACCACGCCCACTTTTTTTTGACGACTTTCAAAGTGACTTAACAAAAAGTCAACAATGGGGGTCTTTCCAGTCCCACCAAATGTCAAATTTCCTACACTGATCACAGGAACCGTCAGTTCTATGTTAGAAATTATTTTTTTATCGTAGAAATAATTTTTCAGCCTCGAGCCTAAGTCCGTGATTGAACTCAGTGGGCACAGCCAATCCTTCTTCATTTTAAGTACTCTTGCAGGGATTTCGCAACTCGCTCAGTGGCCCCCCGCTCTCCGAGAAGGTTTTTAAGATCCGAAAGTTTTTTCTTCATTGCCATTGTTTTATCTTGATTCGAAATAAGGTCATTCAAAAGTTCAGTCAAATGCTCTGGATTTGCTTTTTCTTGAAAACGTTCAGGGCAAACTTCTTCATTTAAAATAAGATTCACAAGGCCAAAATATTTTGCACCGCGGACAAAGGTTTTCGCAAACCAAGCTGTAAAAGCTTTCATTCGGTACATGATCACCATGGGCTTTTCTAACAATCCCACCATCAGTGTCGCCGTCCCTGAAGCCACAATCATATAGTCAGTCAAAGCAATCATTTCAAAGGGATCTTTTTTGATCAGCAAATAAGGAGTTTTAAAATCTTCTAAGTAAGGCTCTAACTGCTCTTTATCAAAAGTTGGCGCCACAAGAATTAATATTTTAAGTTTGGGAATTTTCTTTGCTAAGTTCCTGGCCACTTCCAACTGAATCCCAAAATGCTGGGCCAATTCACCCCGACGACTTCCAGGCATCAATCCCAAAATAATATCATCTTTTTGAAAACCCACTCTTCCCCGCTGCATGGCAATCCATTCAGGGTCCAAAAGCTCTGGGCGCAAATCATCTAAAATAGGATGCCCAACAAATTCATTTTTAACCTGATGTCGCTCATAAAATGGTTTTTCAAATGGAAAAAGTAAAAATACTTTTTCACAGTATTTTTTAATTGTTTTCACTCGACCCTGCCGCCATGCCCAGACCTGGGGCGAAATATAATAGACAACTGGAATCCCCAGGGCCTTCATTTTTTTTGAAAGCATTAAATTGAATTCAGGATAATCCATGACAACAACAACTTGAGGTCGGCGCTTCGCCGCCTCTTCGACAAGGCGATCAAAAACAGACTTGAGATGTTTGTACTGACTAATAATTTCAGCTGCACCGACCACGGCCATTTCTTCGGCGCGGCCCAGGCACTCAAAGCCCATTTTTTCCATCTCGCGACTGCCCACTCCAAATGCAGTGACTTGAACGCCTTGTTTTTTCCAAAGCTCAAGCAGTCTTTGAGCATAATGTACGCTCGAAGACTCGGCAGCTACGATCATCACTTGATTCATAATTTTAACTCTTTTTCAAATTTCTCGATCCATGACAAAACCATCATTCCATCTTGACCTGTCGTTTGTGGTGGTCGATTTTTTAAAATGGATTGAACAAAGTCATCGGCTTCAAGCTGAAGAGCATCTTTTTTTTCTAAATTCCAAGTTTCAATTTTTTGAGATTCATTTTTATTTTCGCAGGTCAGCTTTTCAAAGGCATGGATACCAGAATCGACACTTAAGATAAAATCTTGAGCCACGCCACGAATTCCCCTTTGACCAACGGCCGCAACGCGGCTGACATCAATCACGGCCTGCAATCCATTTTTCATTTTCACAGTCAAAATGGCAGCATCGGCTGTTTTTGTCACAATGGAAGAACCAGAAATGGAATAACTTTCGATCTGACTACCAGTCAGCCAAAATAATAAATCTAAATCATGGATCATCAAATCATGCAGAACACTGACATCACTTCCGCGGGGCTTAAAGGGCCCTCGTCGAGTCAGTTGCAATGATTTAAAATGACAATTCATTTTTTTTAATTCGACGTAGGATGGATTAAATCTTTCAATGTGACCAACTGCTAATTTCAAATTCTTTTTCGCTGCCAACTCGACAACTTCTTCTGCCTGCTGAATGGTGGCCGTCATCGGCTTTTCAACAAGAACATGTTTACCTGCAGATAAGGCCAATTTGACTAACTCATAATGAGCCTGTGTTGAAGCTGGAATATGAACATAATCAACAGAGTGAAGAGCATCAGCTGCAGTTGAAAAAGCTTGAACTTGTAAATCGCCAGCCACTTTTTCAGCCTGGGGGCGGTGGAAGTCATACACACCGACAAGCTCAACTTCAGAGTGGGCTTTTAACTTTTGCGCATGAAAAGTTCCAAGATATCCAACACCTAAAACTGCTGCTTTTAATTTTGAACTCATTCTTCATTTCCTGAATCTTGACTTTGGCGAACTCCACGAGCAATCGCAATACCGCGTTTTGATCCGCGAATAAAGTGCAGAAGTTCCTGAATGTTTTCTGAATCCTTGCACTCGTGCTGGATACGCGCAATGCCTTCGTCCACAGTCCCTTGTCCCATAATTAAAATTCTGAGGGCTTTATGAACATTTTGAACTTCTTCCTTAGAAAAACCTTTACGCAGAAGCCCTACTTTATTTGTTGCACGGCAGATGGCGTAATTTCCCTGGGCGCGTGAAAAAGGCAAGATGTCTTTATTCACAACACTTCCACCCGCCACAAAGGAATTTCTTCCGACCTTGGTAAACTGATTGAAGGCACAAACCGCACTGATCACAACATTGTCTGAAATTTCACAGTGTCCACCAAGATGGGAATCATTGGCTATGATCACATTGTTTCCGATTTTACAATCATGCCCAACGTGGGTGTAGGCCATAAAGTAACAATGATCTTTGACCACAGTTTTACCATCACCTTTAGCTGTTGCCAAATTCACAGTGGTGAACTCACGGAACACATTATTATTACCAATCACAAGCTGGGTTGGCTCGCCTTTATAAGAGATATCTTGGGGAGGACCACCAATCACTGCCCCAGGCGAAATGTGATTGTTTTCACCGATAATCACATGACCATTACGAAACCCAACAGTGGCGTGGCCTTCAATAAAAGTTCCACGACCAATTTTGACTTTACCTTGAATTAGACAATAAGGCCCGATTTCAACATCGGGCCCGACTTCAACATCTGGTGATAAAACACTGGTTGGATGAATTTTCATGACTATTTTTCTTTTTCAAAGGCTTTCGTTACTTCGTCAGTCAAATCATGTGATGCTTCTGCATACAAAACAGCCGCACTATTTTCAAGAACAACAGAGTAGCCTTTTTCTTTTGCAATGCGATCAACGATTTTACGCATTTTTTCAATAATTGGCGAAGTTAAATCCTGTTCTTTCTTTTGGATCTCAACTTGATTTTTGCCTACTGTTTCGCGGAATTTCATCATCTCTTCTTGAAATTCCATTTGTTTTTTCTGAAGAACGTCCTCAGACAAAACAGATTTTTTTCTTTCAAGGTCTTCGCCCATTTTTTTCAAGTCAGCTTCTTTTTTTTGAAGCTCTTTTTTCTTTTTTTCAAAATCACCTTCAAGTTCTGCTTTTGCTTTTTTACCAGCAGTTGAAGCCTGAATAGCTTTTTGCATATTCACTACGGCCAATTTGAATTCTGCATGGGCCATTGAAGTGCCAAGAAACGCGATAGCTAATATTAATTTTTTCATAAATTCTCCTTAATTTTTTTTAAATTCTTTTAACAAAATCCCTTTTCAAAACAAAATTTTTAAAATCAATTTTACTGATCAATTTTAAAATGGCGTCCCAATCGAAAATTCAAACACTGAGGCCTCGTGGTAAAGTGTATCCCTATTCAACGGGAAGCCCCACTCAAAACGCAATGGGCCAATGGGCGAAAACCACCTGATACCAAATCCCATATCAGCAAAAAGCTTGCTGTCAGAAATCGAATCTTCGGCCTCACCGACATCATAGAAGCCTACACCATACATTTCAGCCTCGCGAATCATCGGGAACAAAAGCTCGCCCTGATACATCAACTGCTGAGTACCACCGTAGAATGTTTTTGACTGCTGTTCTGCATCTGCTGAAGAAAGTGCAGGATTTGCAGCCATTAATCTTTGTTTTAAGTACACAGATTGCTGCATTCGACCGACACGTCCATAGCGATAACCACGAAGCGAATACGGACCACCCAGCAAATACAATTCATTGAATGGAGGGGTTTTGGACTTATCAGTGGATTCAATTCTTGCGTAAGAAAATGAATTTCTGAAGACGACATCCCAGAAAATATTTTTAAAGAATCTAAAGTCGGCACTGGCTTTGTAGTATTTTAAATTTCCACCAAAGGGCCCTGTGACAGAAAATCCAGCCTTTGCATAGATCCCCTTCGTCGGGCGAAAACGATCATTTCTTGTATCGTAATCAAGACTGACTCCGGCCAGGCCAGCATCCCCTTCTGCCGTATTCAAAGGATACAGAATTGGATCTGTGACTTTTCCTAAATTATCATACTTTTCACCGAGCCGAGTCGCCACGTAGGCGTAACTCATATTGAATCGGGTATAATCCCCAAGTGGATGACCCAAAAATACTGACGGACCATATTTTCTTTCGTCGTAATCTGAACGACCTGAAACATTGGTTTCAAACACGCGAAAGCCCACGGACCAAAGCGTGTCCTTAAAGTAAGGCTCTGTGAAACTGACATCATAGGATTGTCGAGTACTTGAGTAATCTAAAGACACTCCTAAGTTTTGCCCTTTACCTTGGAAATTTGTCTGCTGAACCGAACCAGACAATGTGAAACCCTGGGTCGAACCGTAACCTGCACCAAACTGAATCTGCCCTGTACTACGCTCTTTCACCACGATATCAACATTCATGATGTCTTGATGATCTGCCGGAGTTGAAGTTTTAAAATTTACTTCTTCGAAAAAACCAAGGCGCTGAATATTTTCTAAGGATTCACGGCGACGAGTTTCATTGTACAGTTCGCCCTCTTTGATTTTTAATTCACGTCGGATGACTTTATCGCGGGTTTTCGAATTCCCCACCACATTCAACTCGCCAAAATAAACCTTCACGCCTTTATCGAAATCAAAAACGATATCAACCTTGCGGTCTTTTTCACGAATATTCCAGCGCGGGACAACGTTTGTATAGGCATAACCCAAGTCACCATATTTGGCCTGAAGTTCGCCCAAATCTTTTTGCAAAACATCGTAGGCAAAAATTTGGTTGTCATCCAATTTAATGGTTTCAAGAAGTTCTGACTTCGGAAACAAAATATCGCCAGCGAAATCAATTTCGCCCACATCAAATTGTTCGCCCTCGTCCACTTTGATGGTGATGTATATTCCTTTTTTATCCGGAGTCACCGTCACCTGGGGGCGATCCACCTTCGCCTGAATATAACCCTTGTTATAATACAAAAAACGAATGATCTGCACATCGCGATCAAAGGCATCTTGCTTGTAAGCGCCCGATCCGCTGAGGCCCGTAAAAAATCCTTCTTCTTGAGTCACCAAGTGGCCTTTGATATCGCTATCCTTGACTTGTTTATTACCCAGGATATTGATGTGCTTCACTTTAACTTTGTCATTTTCTTTAATATCAAAAATGACTCGAACGGTTTCATCTTTAACAAGATCTTCGATGCGGTAATCAACCTTTGCCAAAAAGAAACCTTTGTCTTCGTAAAGTTTTAGTATCTTTTCCTGGGCTTCTTTAATTTTAGAAATATTTAAAAGCTCGTAGGCTTTAATCCCAGAAGCTTCCGACACATCTTCTGCTTTAATTTCAGAAACGCCTTCAAACTTGATTTCTGACATGGATGGCTTTTCTTGCACGCGATATTCTAGAATTACTTTTCCGTCCTGAATATTTTGATCCACTTCAACATTGTAAAAAAATCCAGACTTGAAAATGCTGGCGATGTCCTTCTTGATATTTTCATCAGAGTACTCGCTACCAACTTTGCTTTCTAGGCGCGCAAGAATCGCATCCTTTTCGATTTTTTTATTTCCAGTGACCTTGATTTCAGAAATTTGACCGACAGCGGATTTAGACTTTATGTCCAGTTTCGAAGTGCTGGATTGTTTCGCCCGAGAAGACTTTTTAGAGCCCGTAGATTTTGCGCTTGATGAAGATTTAGCACTTTTTGATTTTGAAGCTTTAGATTTTTTAGAATCATTGCCACGAACTGAATTTGCGCTTTTTGAACTCTTCGAGATGGGCGAATTTGAATTTTGAGCCATTGAATTCTGAGCCAAAGAAATTTCGGAACATAATAAAGCTGCACATATAATGGACGCAATGGAAGTAATGGACGAAAAAAATAAAAATATCTGTTTTTGAGAAGAAGATAATTTATTGATATGATTCAATTTTGTCGTCCAATCCAAGTGATGTTTAAACTCGATGAAAGCCTAGCTTGACGCTAACGGCCTTGTCAAGAAAACCACTGGCCATCTTTCAGGCGCAGCACCTTGGGAAATCTTTGGGCAAAAATCAAATCATGGGTCACAACAATCAGGGATAAATTAAATTTTTCCTTCAGCTGGAAAAACAAATCTTGGATTTTGCCGCTATTAGTCGAATCCAAATTTCCCGTGGGCTCATCGGCAAAAAGTAGCCTTGGACGACGAATCAGGGCCCTGGCAATTGAAACCCTTTGAAGCTCACCCCCAGAAAGCTGATTCGGGTAATGATCTACTCGGTCAGACAAACCCAAAAAAGCCAATAAATCCATGGCAACTTCCTTCGCTTCTTTGACGGACTGCCCAGCAATGCGGCATGGAAGCATCACATTTTCAAGGGCCGTAAATTCAGAAAGCAAATGATGGAACTGAAAAACAAATCCCATGGTTTCATTGCGAAAAAGAGAAAGTTCATCATCACTCATTTGAAGTAAGTTTTGATTCTGAAAAAAAATATCTCCACTTTGGGGGCGGTCCAGGGTCCCTAAAATTTGAAGCAATGTGCTTTTGCCAGCACCTGAGGTTCCAACGATCCCAATGGCGTCGCCCTCATAAATATCTAGGCTAATGCCCTTTAAAATCGGCAATTCACCAGTGCCTTGGGAATAGCTTTTGTAAATATGCTGGGCCGACATCAATTTATTTTTAACCATACTTCAAACCCTCAACTGGATTGAGCTTAGAACCTTTTCGCGCCGGGGACAAGGTCGCTAAAAAACAAATTGTCAGTGTTGCAACTGAAATCATCAATAAATCCATGCCGCGAATCTGCACTTGGATCGTATCCACTTTGTAAACTGAACCTGGAATCAATCCTAAATGAGTCTGCCCCCACATAAATAGCTGGCAAAGAATCAACCCCAGAATACCGCCCCCCAAAAGCCCAACGGAACCGATCAGTAATCCTTGAAAAGAAAAAATCTTTAAAACTTCAGAGGATTTTAACCCCAATGTTTTAAAAATGGCGATGTCGTTGTATCTTTGTAAAACATTGATATACAAAGTGCTTGAAACATTAAAGGCCGCAACAATAACAATAATCAAAACCACAAAAAAGATCACGATGCGCTCAATATTCACGGCATCAAATAAATTTTCATTGGCATCACGCCAATCACGTATCCAGTAATCATTGCCAAGATTTTGACTTAAGTGAAAGCCCGCATCACGGGCATGGGTGATCTCTTTAAATCTTAAAATTAAACCTGTGTATTTTTCTCCGATTTCAGCCAATTTTTGCGTGGCCGTTAGGTCCGTTAAAATAAATCTTTCGTTCCATTCGTACTTCCCAAGATCTAAAACACCTGTGACTTTAAAAGTTCCCACCTGGCGACGAAACGATGACGGATCAATTCCATTATTCACTGGCAAGACAACGCGGAACTCATCCCCCACTTGCAGTTGCAATTTCTTTTGCAAACCTTTGCCAATCAATGCCCCAGGCAAATCGACAGAACCTTCGATAAGCCTTGATTGTAAACGCAAAACTTCAGAATAGTGCTCAGAATCCACACCTTGAATTAAAACACCGGTCAGTGCGCCCTTATGGGCCACGATGGCTTCCACACTGGCAAAGCGAGTTGCACCTTCAAGGGTTGGCTCTAATTTTTTAATTTTATCAACGAGCACTTGCCAATCATCATTGGGTTTTGCCGTGCGCACAAGGCGAACGTGCCCTGTGACATCGGCCATGGCTTTTTGCAGAGTGGATTCGAAGCCGCTCATCACCGCCATAGATACGATCAAGCAAGCCACTCCTAAAATTAATCCCATCAAAGCAAGGGGCGCAGATCCACCAAATAGCGCCCGCCTTGAAAAAAGCAATTTGATTGCTAAACTCATTTCAAATTTTGAAATTTTGAGCTGACCTAAAAAAGATTTCACTCAAGCCACCTTCATTCGCTGGCCAACGGTTGGCCGACCATCAACAAATTCATCTTAGTTAAATTACCATTCTTTAAATTAATGCTGTTTAAATTGATTCCAATTAAAGCCACCCTCGAATCCTTACTCATTTGTTTTCAGAAGGATTTTGAATTTGAGATTTCAAATAAGCCATAATAAAGCCATCCAAATCACCGTCCATCACATCATGAACCTGGTTGGTTTCAAAATCAGTTCGATGGTCTTTGACCAACTGATAGGGATGCATCACATAGGAACGAATTTGTGAGCCCCACTCGTTGGCTTTTTTTTGCGAGTTCATGGCGTCTTTTTCTTGATTGCGTTTTTCAAGCTCTTTTTCATAAAGTGCAGCCTTTAACATTTTCAATGCTTTTTCACGATTCTGAATCTGACTTCTTTGTGTTTGGCATTGAACGATAATTCCTGTGGGGATGTGATACATGCGCACGGCAGAGTCAGTTTTATTGACGTGCTGTCCACCGGCGCCACTGGATCGATAGGTTTCAACTTTTACGTCTTCAGGGCGAATATCAATTTCTATATCATCATCCACTTCGGCCCAGGAAAATACAGATGCAAACGAAGTGTGCCTTCTGGCATTGGAATCAAAGGGCGAAATTCTGACCAAGCGGTGTACTCCTGATTCGGCTTTTAAATAACCATAGGCGTAGGGACCTTCGATAAGTAATGTACAAGATTTGATTCCGGCCTCTTCGCCCTCGCTCATCTCTAAAATTTCAGCGCGATAACCGTGCTGATCTGCATAGCGAGTGTACATTCGCAGCAGCATCGCCGCCCAGTCGCAGGACTCTGTCCCGCCAGCTCCCGAGTTGATCGAAAGATAGGCGCTATTCATGTCCATTTCACCATTCAGGACTCTTTTCAGTTCAAGATCTTGGCCCAATTTTTCAATCTGTTGAATTTCAGATTTAAGCTCTTTGAAGGTGTCTTCATCTTGGGCTTCGACAGCCATGTCGAGGAGGACCTTGGCGTCTTCGAGTTTTTTGTAGAAGGAATCCCACTCGATAAATGCTTTT
>DGYJ01000048.1:13635-23042 GCA_002396665.1 Bdellovibrionaceae bacterium UBA5009 | reverse complement strand
GACACGATCATATCAAAAAGTGTCACGCGAAATCCCAGCGTCGGCACATGCTGATCGGCCTTAATATAACTGCCGAATGTAATCAAGGTTCCAAAACCAACAGATAATGTAAAGAAAACGTGTCCTATGGCATGATTTAAAGATCCCATAGTCAGTTTTGAAAAGTCTGGATAAAATAAAACCCGAAGCACATCGGCAGTTTCGGTCATTGAAATTGATTGATAAATCAGCGACAAAACAATCACAGTAAAAAAAGGCATCAACCAGCCAATCCACCGCTCGACCCCATCTTGCAGACCTTTAATCGCGATGACCATGGAAATTAAAATATGAACCGAAGCCAATCCCCACTGCAAGCCCCCACTTTTCATTAACACAGATAAAGAGCCCTGGGTGTAATCAGGCTTACTGATAAAATACACCGCGAACTGGGACATAAAATGCAAGACCCAACCCGTAATCACCGAATAATAGGAAAGTACAACTAGACTTAACACCAAGGGGAAATAACTAAGCACCCGTGACCACTGCGCACGATGCGGAAACAGCTGGGCCGTGGCCATGACCACAGACTTACGAGTGGCCTGACCAAACATCAATTCAGCAATCAATAAAGTCAGTCCGACAGTCATGGAAAGTAAGACATACAAAAGCACAAAGGCGCCGCCACCATTTTCGCCAACAATGTAAGGAAAACGCCAAATATTTCCTAAGCCAAAGGCCGAACCCATGGCTAAAATATAAAAACCAAATCGGGTTCGCCATGACTGCCTATTCATTTAGGACTCTCCACCACGTCGTGATTTCATACAAAAGATTCGAACAGGTATGCCCTGCAAATCAAATTTGTCTTTGATATTTTTCATCAAAAACCTGCGATAAGCCGGGGTGACACCATCGGGATGATTGGCAAAGGCAATAAAAGCCGGGGGCTTTTGATAAGTCTGGGTCAAATAATAAAATTTCACATTGGTTGTAGCATAAACCGGGGCTGGTGCTTTACGAATCGTTTCAAAAAAGAAATCATTCAGATCTGAAGTGGTGATTCGCATATTGATTTTTTCGCGAACAGTTTCGATCATTTGAAGCAATTCATCAAATCCATGTTTAGTTTTCGCACTTGTGAAAACCACAAAGACATCTTCAAAGAAATGAAAGTTTTGTTGAACTTGCTCTTTAAATTTTTTACGAAACTCTGGAACCTGATCCTTAGCCAAATCCGATTTATTCGCCACAAGAATCACACCCTTGTGGTCATCTAAAATGCTGGCCATAATTTTTGCATCTTGTTCTGTGGGCCCCATCACCGAATCCACGACCAACAAAACCAGATTGGCTCTGCGAATAGCCTCTTGGGATTTAAATGCAGAAATAATTTCCACATCTTCTTCGCGTTTTGAAGATCGTCGTAAGCCTGCCGTATCTACAAGCACATACTGCTTTCCGTTCCATTCAAATGGAGTATCCACTGCATCAACTGTTGTACCAGCCACATCACTGACCAACATTCGTGATGACCCCAGCAAAGCATTGCACAAAGAACTTTTTCCAACATTGGGTTTGCCGACAATGGCAATATTAAAGCTTTCAGCTTTTTCTTCTTGAACATCGGGTAGACGATTTGTGATCCATTCTAAAATGTCCGAAACCCCGCGACGCTGCTCGAACGAAGAAGAAATAATATCCACACCAAATTCATAAAAATCGGCCTTGGCAATTTCTTCTTCGTGGGCCTTATCGACTTTATTGATCACAAGTAAAAATTCTTTACCAGTTTGCTTGATCAGCTTGATGATATCGCGATCTTCTGGAAGCATTCCCGTGCGCCCATCCATCACAGCGATGATCAAATCCACAGAATGCAAAAAATCTTTCACAGACTCACGAATCATTTGCGAAAATAAATCCTGGGATTCTGTGATCCCACCCGTATCGATCAAATCAAAACTTTTTCCCCAAATGCTCACTGGGTGAATAAGAATATCCCGAGTCACCCCGGGTTGATTTTTCACAACGGATTTTCGCGTATCAGTTAAAATATTAAATAACGTCGACTTGCCAACATTGGGACGTCCAATGATGGCCACTTTAGAATCATTTCTTACGGTCATCAACGACATAGCCCAGTTCCTTCATAGTAGATTTTTGCTCAAACCAATTTTCTTTATAAGACACATGCAATTCTAAAAATATTTTTTCACCCATTAATTTTTCGATTTCGCGACGGGCTTCCATCCCGATTTGCTTAATCATTTGACCTTTTTGGCCAATCACAATGGATTTGTGGTTTTCTTTTGAAACAATAATTTCAAAAGACAAGTGCGGAATATTGTGACCCTCTTCATCGAACTTCATCACTCTGACCGCAAGCGAGTATGGAATCTCTTGATGTAAAAATTCAAAACATTTTTCGCGAACAATTTCAGCACTCAAATAGCGAACAGTGTCTGGCGTAAAAAGCTCTGAATCATAAAGTGGAGCTTTGCTTTCAGGCAATAAGGCCATCACTTCATCAATTAAAATTTTTCGCTCTTCATCCAGTTCTTTATCATCGGATTTGACCGATAAAGAAAAACATTTAGCACCCTTCTTTTCGATCATATCTTTAATAATCATCACACGATGGGATTTCTCTTTTAAATCCACTTTGGTGATAATACCCATCCAAGGCTTTCCTTGTTTTGCAACAAGCTCTATGACTTTTTCAGCATCTTCAGCCTGGGCTTCATCAACACTGACAACAGCCCAAAGCACATCACTTGAACCTATAACATCTTCAGCTTCTTGCGCCAAAAATCCATTCAAACCTTTATGGGCTTGAACCAATCCCGGGGCATCAACGAAAACAACCTGGCCTTCTTTTGTTGAAAGTATTCCCAAGGATCTTCGACGTGTTGTTTGTGGTTTTGCAGAAACAATAGCCACTTTTTCGTTGACCAAAAAATTCATCAAGGTGCTTTTACCTGCGTTGGGTTGACCAATAAGACCTACAAATCCGGCTTTATAACTCACACAATCTCCTCTCGAGATTCTAAGACTTCGAGGGCTTTGCGCGCGGCCTCTTGTTCTGCAATTTTTTTAGATTTTCCTGAACCTTCAGATAAAATTTCATCACCACATTTTAATTGTACAAAAAACTGCCGATCATGGGGGGGGCCTTCTTCACGAAGGACTTCATAGGTAGGATTTGGACCTTTAGTTTTTTGCATTTGTACTTTTTCTTGAAGTCTTGTTTTGTAGTCTTTTTCGTAAGAAATCTTATGTTTCAAAGATTCCACATCGGACTGAAATAAATTTTTAATAAACTCTTTAAGCCACAACCAATCCGTGTCTTGATAAAGAGCACCAATCAGGGCCTCAAAGCAAGAGGCCAAAATTCTTGGCTTTGCCAAACCATTGGAATTGATTTCGCCTTTTCCAAGTCGAATTTTTTGATCAAGCCCAAGTTTTAATGCAATTTGCGAAAGACTTTCTTCGTTCACCAGACTCGCACGTTTTTTTGAAAGGTGTCCTTCGTCGTCCTCTACATAGACTTCGAAAAGATATTCGCCAATCACAAGATCCAAAACAGCATCACCTAAAAATTCTAATTTTTCATTGTGTTCATTCGGAGTTTTATTTTCATAGGCAAAACTTTTGTGGGTGAGGGCCTTCATTTTAAGATCTTGATTTTTAAATTGTGATTCCCAAGTGCTGATCATAACAAGCCCTTCGAAATTAAAAGCCCTTCTTGGGCCGAAGTTCTTGATTTTGATCTTTGCGCATAGTCAGAAATTTCAACTTCCCACTCTTGCAAATAATCATTTTCGGTTAATATCTTGTCCTCTTGGATTTGAATATTCCAATAATCTCTGGAGATCGCCATCAATTGCTTTTTATTATTTTTTAAAAGTAAAACTTTTTTCTTTGTCTTCAACTGCAGGGCGGCCAAGGATTCAAAACGATCCAGGGAAAGTTCGCGCAATCGCGAAGCCCGACGTTTTCGCTCGCTCCATTCAACTGTTTCAGAAAATGCCGCGGCACGGGTTCCAGGCCTTTCACTGTAAGGAAAGACGTGAATTCTTGTCCAAGGAGTATTCGCCAAACACAAATAAGTGTCTTCGAATTGCTCGTGGGTCTCTGTTGGAAATCCAGCAATGACATCTAGTCCAACATAGGCCCCAGGAACTTTTTCTTGAATTCTATTCAACGCATACACGACCTGTTCCTGGGTGTACTTACGTTTCATATTTTTAAGAACATCTGTGTTCGCACTTTGAAGGCTGACATGAAAATGCGGACACATTCTTGGGTTTGAGTAAAGGTCCAATAATCTTTCTGTGATTTCAATGGGCTCTAGACTGCTCAGGCGAAATCGTTGGATTTTTGTTTTCAACAATAAGGCTTCGACAAGGTCTTCTAAGGTTTTTTTAACTCCGGCCACTTCATCTTCATAATCGCCAATATGAACACCTGTCAGAACAATCTCGCGATGCCCTTGGGATTCAAGATCATTCACACGACGGACTAAAGATTCAATACTTAGACTTCGACTTTTACCACGGGCAAATGGGATCACACAAAAAGTGCAAAAACTATTGCAGCCATCTTGAATTTTTAAAAACGATCTGGTGTGGGTTGAATCTGTTCCACCGCCCTCTTCGAGATCATCTTTTTTAAAAATATTGGATTTAAAAACTTTATTTTGAATTTTGCCTTTGTAAAAATCGTCGATAATCTCGCCCAGCTGCATTTTGTGGGAATTGGCCACAACAAGATCCGCCCCTGGAAGGGCCTCAAAGACACCCGTATCGACTTGGGCAGAGCATCCCGTGACAACAACGGTGCTGAGGGGATTTTTGGTTTTAATTTGTCGGATTAATTTCACGGCCTCTTTAGTGGCCTCTGCTGTCACTGCACAGGTATTTAAAATATGCACCTGGGCTTGATCGATTTTTTTGAAATCAAACATTCCCGTTTGTGACAAACGCTTTTGCAACAATCCACTGTCGTAGGAATTCACCTTACAACCAAATGTGTGCACTTGATAAGTGTATTGATTTAAATTTTTATCCATCCACCACCAACAAGTTTTTGATTTTGATACAAGACCGCGGCTTGACCCGGAGTAATGGCCCTTTGCTTTTCAACAAAATCCAATTCAAATCCCCCATCTACTTTTTTTAATTTCGCCAAGGCGCCTTTGTGCTGGTAACGAATTTTGACTTCGTAGGTTTGATCCTGCGACCAATCCGTTAGCCAATGGGGTTCAACCATCAGGGCTTTTTGCGAATACAAATACTCTTCATCCCCGACCCAAACTGTATTTGTCACAGCATCAATTTTAATAACGAATAGTTTTTCATGATGAGTAAGTCCTAGCCCACGACTTTGTCCGTAGGTGTAGTGATGAATTCCTTGATGTCTGCCAAGAATTTCTTCTGAAGGATAGCGCTTCAATAAGCCAGATTTCTTTTTTAATTCAGACATTGGAACTTGAGTTTCAATAAATTTGTCATAGCCTTGGGAGCCAACAAAACAAATTCCGGTTGAATCCTTTTTCTTGGCAACGACCAATCCTTTTTTCTCTGCATACTCGCGAACCTGTGGTTTCTTCATTCCCCCGATAGGGAAAAGCAAATGCGGAACAATTTCAGGATTCAGCGTAAACAAGAAGTAAGTTTGATCTTTCCAATCATCGGTGCTGGTGTAGATTGCTGGCTTTCCATTTT
This sequence comes from Bdellovibrionaceae bacterium UBA5009, assembly GCA_002396665.1. Taxonomy (GTDB): domain Bacteria; phylum Bdellovibrionota; class Bdellovibrionia; order Bdellovibrionales; family Bdellovibrionaceae; genus UBA5009. The sequence goes on along the minus strand of DGYJ01000048.1, from coordinate 17,331 downwards.
CATCATTTTTAACTTGGGCATAATGGCCCGTTGCCAAATAGTCGCAATCCAATTCTTTCATTTTTTGAATCAAATGATCAAATTTTAAAAATGTATTGCAGTTCACGCAGGGAAGCGGCGTTTGCCCATCCATGTAGGCTTGAATAAATGGATCAATGACAGCTGCTTTAAATTTGGCTTCGCAATTTAAAACATAAAATGGAATTCCAATCAAATCCGCCACACTACGAGCATCATCAACATCAAGACTTGAACAGCAAGTTCCATTTCCTTCATCAATCGAGCAGGAAGAATAATCCCAAACTTGCATTGTGGCACCAACAACATCGTAGCCTTGCTCGACAAGCATGGCCGCCGCCACAGAACTATCGACCCCGCCACTCATGGCCACAAGAACTCTTGGTTTACGTTCAGTACTCATCGGATCACCTTGGAATCTTCTTTCAAACTACGCAATCGAATCACGACGGACTTTAATGTTTCAATAAACAAATCCACTTCAGCCTGGGATGTTTGCCAACCCAAGCTGACACGAAGACTACTTTGCGCTTCTTCCCTGGACAAACCCAAGGCCAACAAGACAGGGCTTGGTTCAGGGTTTCCGCTGCTACAGGCGGCGCCCGTGCTAACTGCAAATCCTTTAAGATCGAGGCTCATCAACAAGGTCTCGCCGTCAACATCTTGCAAAATAAGACTTGATGTATTTGGTAGGCGAAGTCCTTGAGCTGAATTCACAACAACATCTGGAATCTCTGACAAAATGCGCGCTTCAAAATAATTTCTAAGTTTTTCAATGCGATCAAATTGCAATGAAACTTCTGACAATTTTTCTGCCATAAATCCAAGGGACAAAATTCCTAAAATATTTTCTGTACCACCACGACGATGGCGCTCTTGACCGCCGCCGTGAACCAAATTCACATAGGGAGATCCTTTTTTGACATAAAGAAATCCAGTTCCCTTAAGGGCATAAAACTTGTGAGCAGAAAATGTCGCATAATCCACGCCCAAATCTTTAAGCTGAAATGGAATTTTACCAAAACCCTGTACAGCATCACAGTGAAACAAAGCCCCTTTGGAATGGGCCAAATCAGCCAAGGCCTTGATCGGATAAATACTTCCCGTTTCATTATTTGCTAACATCACAGAAACCATAGCTGTCTTTTCAGAAAGACGTGATTGAATAAATTCAAAATCAATTTGTCCAGAACGAGAAACTGGAATTTTTTCAACATGGGCGCCAAGGGCTTTGATGGCCTCATAGGACTTCATCACACTGGGATGTTCAACTGAAGAAACCAAAAAATGTGGACGCTCATGACCTAGAATTTGAAAAACTGATTTGATGACAGTGTTATTGCCTTCGCTTCCACCAGAATTAAAAATAATTTCAAGAGGACTGATTCCAAAAGATTCAGCAATTTGGTGTCTGATTTTTTGAATTCGACTTTTTGTTTCACGGCCAGCCCAATGAATAGAGCTTGGGTTCCCCCACAAATCCAAAAAATCTGGAATTTTTAATTTAAGTTCCGGATCCAATGGAGTTGTCCCGTTATGATCCAAATACACTTTTGCCATGTTTTTCTTTCATCGAAACAGATAAAAAAAGCTCGAATATTCGAGCAGATACATACCATAGATAGGTCATAGATTAAAGGATTCAAATCAGTGGGCCTTTGGGCTTTGAAGTCTTTTCATGAAATTATTTCAATCCCTTGGTCTAGTTTGCCTCTGTGCAGCCAGATTCCCCCTCAGGTCTTGGCTAAAAATGCCGAAACTTTAGGTATGAAGAATTTGCCATGGTTTAGTCATTTCAAGGCCTTACTTCAGGGTTTTGAAATTGAAAATAGAAAGGATACCCCCGAGTATCCTTTGATAGCTCAAGCGTTGAGGGAAAATTACATTCCCGAGGCTGACTATTTTCAATGGGCAAAAAACCATTTCAAAATTCCAATTTTAACGGATGACTTTTTTAAATCCCCTGTTTCGAACCACTACTGGCCCCATGTTAAGGCCTCTTACCCATGGAGCAGTTACATACTTCCTGTTGGGGAATGGGACCAACACATTATTGTGGCCTGCTTAGAAGTGCCAGAAAATTTTCCAGATCATTTGAAACCAATCTTTGTCCTTTGTTCGCGTAAATCCATGGATTATCATTGGAACAATATCAATCCCGCTGAAGACAAAACCCTTGTTGTCGCTGATACTTCCTCTGGAACAAAAACTACTTCTGTTGCTCCAAGTCCGCAAATTCAAAACACTGAATTTAAACTTGAATTGAATGGTTCCCTTGAACTCAGTGACACAGAAAACGAGTCCTCGGAAGATCAGCCACTTGATGCTTTATCCGAAGACCTTAATTCAGGTCCACCCACGGGACTTTTTGACAATGAAAATGCAGAAAAAACTGGTGCATCTAGTTTAGAAAGCATTGAAATTCCAGAGTTTCTAAACCCAAGCGAAGTGCCTGCTGTGACATTTGTGGCGACTGAAGCGCCTACAAGTCAGTCAGTTATTGCACAACCTGCTGTTGCAAAAGTTGTAACTCCAGCTGAAAAAACTAAACAAGAACCTCATTTATCTGTTGTGCAGGGTCATGCTCAAGCCCCTTCATCCAAACAGATGATATTAAACCTTTTGTTTCAAAAAAATAAAGTTCAGTTTGACAAAGAAATCAAATCCGCCTTTGACAAAATGCATTCGCATTTTCCAAAATCAATGCTACTTTCTCTTGATATCGAAGAGAGTTCTTTGAAACCCTATCTTTGGACCAGCGAGTTCAAACCAGGTTCAGACAATATCCAGCCCATTGATCTTTCTGTTGCCAGTTTATTTAAAATCGTCAGTGTATCCCACAAACCCTACCATGGCTTTATAGTTTTGAATGATGTGAATGAAAGATTTTTTGAAGAATGGAACCAAGGGGCATTGCCAGACCACGCCACGGCCACTCCAATTCTAATCAATAATAAACTGGCTGGAATTCTTATTGGTATTGGCGAAAAATCCAATTACACATGGGCGACGCTTCAACTGATGGAAAACTTAACCAATGAACTGAATCAAAAATTAAGTTCATTGGTCGACACTGCAGCCTAAAAAATATCTTCCGCTTCCGATTCAATAATCTCTTCCCAGGCATCATATCTTTGAATTTTTTTATAATTAAAAATAAAATAAATAACTCCGCCAAGCACGCCAATCAGAAAGCCAAACAAATGCGCCCTATAACTGACCTCGGGCTGAAATTGCGTCGGCAATAGTAAGGATAAACAAACACCAAGGACCCTTATCAATCGACTTCGCCAAAGACGATCCCTTGATATCAAAAAATACAAAGACAGCCACACCCCGGCCATCACGTAAACCAGTCCTGATGCCCCAATCAGGTAAACCTCGAGCGGATATGTCCAAAGTGTCAAAACATGTGTCATCCAAGCCAAAACCAAACAAATCATCGGAAATAAAAAAAATCCAAAATATCCCGCCAATAACCAGCCAAAAACAACCAGCAAAATTGAATTTGAAAGCCAATGCTGGGGATCAGAATGGATAAGAACTGAAGTGAAAATTTTCCACCACTGATTGAATTCGAAAATATTTTGATGATTGGCGGCCCAAGCATATTTATCCGATTGCTGCCATGAAAGAATAGTCACCATGGTCATAAATACAAAAAAAATTAGCACAATC
>DGYJ01000048.1:1023-13456 GCA_002396665.1 Bdellovibrionaceae bacterium UBA5009 | reverse complement strand
ACAATCACCCGACCACGGGCTTCGGGCCTGCGATTCAAAAGAGTGGACACTAGTTTTTTCAAGGGATCTCGCTTAAAATATAATCACGCAAATGATCTTTTTTTAAAATTTCAATTTTTATTTTTTTCCAATCCAAGGGCCACGCACCTTCATCGACCAAATCAGCCCATTCGATTAAAACAATAGAGTTTGTATCTTGAAATAGATCCCAAAAGCCTGTGCTATCAAGATCTTCCTCGGATTTTATTCGGTACAAATCGGCATGGACAAATTTTTGCCCTGACGGAGATGAATAACTGTGATGCAACGAAAATGTGGGCGATGCAATTTGTGTTAGACCATATTTTTTAAGTAAATGACTTAGAAACTCTGTTTTACCACTTCCCACTGGTCCCGACAGCAAAATCACCGTTGGCACTTGAATATTTTTTTGAACCTCAGAAACGACCTGATCCAATTGCTGAATAGAAATTCCAGAAAATATTTTTTTAAATGACATCGATGCCACCTAGGACTTTAAAGTTTTTTTCATCTGTAAAACAGAATGACGAAGTCCCTTATTCAAAGCCTCGCAGACTAAAAAATGACCGATATTGACTTCTTTTAAAAAAGGTAATGATTTTATTTTTTGCGTGTGAACAAAATCTAAACCGTGGCCTGCATGAACACGAAGACCTAAACTTTCTGCTAGCAAAGCTGATTTTTTTAATCGGGACCACTCTTTATTTTTTCGCACCCCTTGAAGATGCACCCAAGCCCCTGTGTGAAGCTCTATGGCATCAGCTCCAACCTTGGCCGCAGCTAAAACTTGATCCAATTGTGGAGCAATAAAAAGTGAAACTTCAATACCCAAGGTTTGTAATTTTTCAATTTGCTTTTTGAGTTGCTTCTTGTACTTAACGACATCCAAGCCCCCCTCTGTGGTGAGCTCTTTTCGTTTTTCTGGAACGTAACAAACCCAAGCCGGTTTGTATTTTTTTGCAAACTGAAACATTTCTTGCGTCATGGCCATTTCTAAATTCAATGGCAGTGGGGATTTTTTAGATAACATTTTCAAATCACTCAACTGGATATGTCTTCTGTCTTCACGCAAATGAATCGTGATTTGATCAGCTCCTGCTTTCGCAACTTCTTGGCAAAAATGCAAAAGATCAGGATAGCTTGTGGTCCCACCACGCACTTGTCGAAGGGTTGCGATATGATCAATATTGATCCCCAATCGAATCATGAAAGCTCTTTTTCTAAAAATTTAGCAATTTCTTCAGCGTGGGAACTGATTTGCATTTTATCGGGTCCTTCAACCAAAATACGAATCAGGGGCTCAGTTCCAGAGAAACGGATAAATAAGCGGCCTTTGTTTTGCAAACTTTTTTCAATTTTTTCAATAAGCTCTGCATAGCCTTTAATTTCAGATAATTCTTTTCTTTTTTGCACACGACAGTTGATTAAAACCTGGGGAACATCTTCGATCATACGATTCAATTCACTCATTTTTTTACCAGATTGCTTCATCACAGATAAAACGCTAAGTGCAGCGATGCAGCCATCCCCGGTGGTTGTATGATCTAAGAATATAATATGGCCAGACTGTTCGCCGCCAAGATTGTAACCATTTTTACGCATCTCTTCGACAACAAACTTATCTCCGACTCCAGTCTTGACGACTTGAATGCCATTTTCGTTCATCACTTTTTCTAAACCAAAATTGCTCATTTGCGTGACGACTAAAGTGTTCTTTTCAAGAAGGCCTCTGTTTTTCATAAACAAAGCGCAGATTCCAAGAATATGGTCCCCGTTCATGATATCGCCCTTTTCATCGACCATGACCACGCGATCAGCATCGCCATCCAAAGCAATCCCAACATCGGCGCGGTAACTTACGACCAATTCAGAAAGTTTTCCAGGGTAAAGCGCCCCCACCTTATCATTGATATTTGTCCCATTCGGAGCATTACCAATATGAATGACCTCCGCACCGAGCTCTTCAAAAATCGCTGGCGCCACTTTGTAGGCCGCCCCGTGGGCTGTGTCTAATACAATTCGTAAACCATCTAAGGTTTGCTCTAATGGAAATGTCGATTTTGCATTCACAATATATCGACCTTGGGCATCGTCAATACGACGAGTTCGACCAATATCTTTTGATTCAGAAAAATACTGGGTCAAATCCTCTTCAAAAACTAATCTTTCAATTTCTTGTTCCCATGAGTCTGGAATTTTATAACCATCGGGACCAAATATTTTTATCCCGTTATCTTGGTAAGCATTGTGGGACGCTGAAATCACAATGCCCGCAGCGGCTCGCATTGTACGAGCCAAGTATCCAATCCCAGGCGTTGGCAAAGGGCCCACAAGCTGAACATGGACACCCATCGAGTTCAATCCACTCGATAATGCTTGCTCGATCATATAACCGGATAAACGAGTATCTTTACCAATAACAACTTTTTTAATGGGTGATGCAGAAAGATTTTTTTGTTTTTGTAAGATGTATCCAATGGCCTGACCAATCTTTGCCACCGTTTCAGAAGTCATGGGGTAGGTATTGGCCGTACCACGAATACCATCTGTCCCAAATAATTTTTTAGATTTTTTATCTTCAGACTTTGTTTTCAAATCAAGGTCTCCTTGCAACTTCGGCCTGGATCACGTTGGGCTTAATACTGAGGACTTTAACTCCAATGGGGACATCGATCCGAGAAGGCTGAATTTCGACTTGATGAATTCCCTCTCCCTCGGATGAAATATCAACAAATACTGTTTGCGAGTGATTGCCCTCGACAAATTTTTTCAAGGCATTTTTGGAACCAGAAACTCGTACGCGAATATGGTCTGAACTTTGCTTTGTGACTTGAAAAGGAAGCGAAGCATAGATTTCAACATCAATTTCTTTCGACTGAACAAAATCTCTTCTTCCCAGAATCGTCATCCATAAAATCAAAGCAATAAATAAAGAAACAATTTTCGAACTTAAATTTTCTGTAAAAAAATCTTTTAGCATTGAATTCATGTAAAAGACTCCCCGGCCTGAAAGGATTTGTACTTAATACTGAAGTGATCATACAGGGCCTGACGAACTTCCACAGTTGTAATATTGGATTTCAAGTGACCAGAGCTCACAAGTCCAATGGATTTTGTTTCTTCACTGACAACAAAAACCAAGGCATCTGTTTCTTCTGTCAAACCAAGGGCTGCGCGATGACGTGTTCCTAAATTTTTATCTAAGGCCGAGTTTTTACTGAGTGGTAAAAAGCTTCCGGCAGAATGTAATCGCCCACCACGAATCAAAATGGCCCCATCGTGGACCGGCGACATGGGATGGAAGATAGATAAAATCATCTCTGCCGTAACGATAGAGTCAATTTCAGTTCCAACTTCAATATGATAATCGACTAAAATTTCTTTCTCGATCACAATCAGGGCCCCATAGCCTTTTTCTGCAGCCCAACCTAATCCTTTCGCTATTTCTTCAATCATCTGTGTTTCTTCAGCACGCGATGAGCCAGTGAAAAAAGGATTGCTTCCGATATGGGCCAAGGCACGGCGGATCTCTGCCTGGAACAAAATGACAACGATCAAAAATAAGTTTGAAAAGAATTTTTCAAGAAGCCAATTGAAGGTTAATAGCTCAAGCCAAATACTGAACAAATATCCAACAGCAAGAATACCAAGTCCTGACAACATTTGGATCGTGCCTGTTCTTCGAATCAAAACAAGCACGCGGTAAACAATGATCCAAACCAAAATAATATCCAGCAGATCTTGCAATCTAAGTTGGGCTAGAATCATTCTTGCGTTGTCGTACAAAAGTTGAAAATTCATTCTACTCTTTACTCGGTAAAATTTAAGCCGTCACTGGACCTGTGTTGCCAACAGGGTCAGAGGATTTTTTTTCGGCATCTGTTGCTGTCGCAGAAATACCTAATCCACCGTCACGCTTATTGCTTCTGGCTTTTTCAATTTCGCTAACAGCTGCACCATTCACAAGCATTTCCACTTCGACGCCGTCGATGGTTTCATACTCAAGCAAGGCCTCTGCAAGACGAACCAAGGCATCTTTGTGATCAGTTAAAATTTTAACAGCAATCGCATATCCTTCTTCAATAAATCGTGAAACTTCTTGATCAATCTGTTCGGCTTTAGCCTCTGAATAGGATTTTGTAGTTCCAGTTTGCATTCCTAAGAACACAGGGCCTTCGCGTTTTTCATAGGCCAAGGGACCAAGTTTTTCGCTCATTCCCCATTCGCAAACCATACGGCGAGCAATTTCAGTGGCGCGCTCAATATCGTTACCAGCACCCGTAGTGATGTCTTTAAAAACAAGCTCTTCCGCAGCACGACCACCAAATAAAAAGGCGATCATATTTTCTGCTTTTGCTTTGCTTAAACTAACAGATTCTTTTTCTGGCAATGTTTGAGTCAACCCCAAAGCCATTCCGCGGGGAATAATTGTCACTTTATGAATAGGATCAATGCCTACAAGTTTTTTGCCAACCAGTGTGTGTCCTGCTTCGTGGTAAGCTGTGACCTTTTTATCTTCATCACTGATGACCATGGATTTTCTTTCGCTTCCCATGATGACTTTGTCTTTTGCTTTTTCAAAGTCTTCCATTTCCAGATATTTTTTATCATGTCTTGCAGCCACAAGTGCCGCTTCGTTCACTAGATTTTCAATATCCGCACCAGAAAAGCCCGGTGTACCACGGGCAATTTTAGAAAGATCCACATCGGGACCCATTGGTGTTTTTTTCGTATGAACTGCAACGATTTGTTCACGACCTTTTAAATCAGGTTTATTCACAACCACGCGACGATCGAAACGACCCGGGCGAAGCAATGCTGGATCCAACACATCGGGACGATTTGTTGCTGCAATCAAAATCACACCTTCGGTGGACTCAAAGCCATCCATCTCGACAAGAAGCTGATTCAGTGTTTGTTCACGTTCGTCATGACCACCACCCATGCCCGCTCCACGGTGACGTCCTACGGCATCGATTTCATCGATAAAGATCAAGCACGGAGCACTTTTCTTACCTTGTTCAAACAAATCACGAACGCGGCTTGCACCAACGCCCACGAACATTTCAACGAAGTCAGAACCAGAAATTGTATAGAATGGAACACCGGCTTCACCAGCCACTGCGCGGGCCAGTAATGTTTTACCCGTTCCCGGAGGACCCACAAGCAAAACACCTTTTGGGATACGACCACCCAAGCGAGTGTACTTTCTTGGATCTTTTAAAAAGCTCACGATCTCTTGCAGATCTTCTTTGGCCTCATCAACACCTGCCACATCTTTGAACATGATTCTATTTTTATGTTCAGTCAGCAAACGTGCACGGCTTTTTCCAAAGGACATGGCTTTGCCGCCACCGACTTGGATTTGTCGCATAATCAACATCGCAAGACCAACAATGATTAATAATGGCAACCAGCTCGAAAGGAAAACTGTCAAAAAGTTTCCAGAGTCAGCCCTTTCGTAGCGTGGTGTAATGCCATTTTTTCTTAAATCTTGATAAACGGTTTCGCCAGGATTTCCGATGAAACTAAAATCAGTGCCGCCGTATTTTTTCTCGAACTCAGGTTTGATTTTACCCAAAAACTCACCCGTGTCCTGACGAATCACAAGATCCTCGGCAACAACTTCTTTGGCTTCAACGGCCATCATAAATTTTGTAAAATTAAAATCTGGAATCATTTTTTGATGTTTAGCTTGGTAGAATTGTAAAAAAACCAAGGCCAACACAACCATGGCAAACCAGAATGCGAATACTTTTTGTGTGGATTTCATGAACTGCCTTTCCGTGAACTTTCATGTTCGAATTACTTTTATTCTAGCCAACAGTTCGAAGGAAATACACTCTTAATCAAAAAACTGTCTTAACTTGGTTTCACAGTAATTTGCCCTGCGTTAACCTCGAAAACTAGACCTGCAACATAAAATGTGAACACGTTTTGAACTTTGTCCAGCTGCTTAATAATTTCTTGTATGTGAGCTTGCGTATAATGAGTTTGATTCATGGAATAAAACCATTTAGCCAATAACAAAGCCCTTTCATCCCTGGTAAGGCTTAAATAATACGCACGGGAAAGTGTGTTTGAGCCAGGAATCTGGACCAAACTTTGATCTGTTTTCTGACTTAAAAGCTCTAGGGATTGTGACCATCTATGCACAGATCCTGGGCGTTTTTTTTCTAGCGCAGGAAGCCACTTTTGCCTTAACCAATTTCTAAAATATCGAGTGTCTTTGTTGCTTGGGTCCTCGATCCAATTTTGCTTCTGCGAAATCAAATATTCTTTCAAAACTTGAGGAGAAGTTTGCAAAAAGGGTCGATAATATAAACCATTGAATTCTTTCATCGCGACAAGCCCTTGGGGGCCGGTCCCCCGAATCATTCGCATCAAACGAGTTTCTAACAAGTCCATCTCGTGATGGCCAGTCACGATCACATCTGTTTTGCACTGGCCATGGACTTTTTTTAATGCCTTCAGGCGCAATTTTCTAAGCGTGGCTTCATCTTTTTTCAGATCATTAAACTTCACGGGTTCAACATCTAAAAATTCAGAAACAAATAAAACCCCTTTGGATTTTGACAATTGTTCGACGAATCCCAAGGCTTGATCACGAAATTCAGAATTTTCATTGCGCCCATGATGAAAGTGAAAAACGATAAGATTCTCTGGCGGAAGCAGTCGGCTTAAAACATGAAATGCGGCCACCGAATCGGCCCCACCTGAAACCATCAGAAGAATTTTTTTATTTAGAATTTCTAAATTTTTCATTCTTTGAAAAATTTGATGCTCTAATGCTGTCCATACTTTTTTTGTTTTTAATTTCGATCCCGTCAATTTCGATCCGATCAATTTCAAGATTACTGCATCGCCACAGTTTTCATATTTATAAATTCATAAAAACCATAGGGCCCCAATTCCCGGCCATAGCCCGATTGCTTAACACCACCAAATGGCAAACGCGCATCCGATTTGACTTGGGAATTCACTGTCACAATTCCAGCTTCAAGCTGATTCTGAATTTTCAAAGCCATTTCATCAGTTCGGGAAGTAAAAATACCTCCACCCAAACCATAAATCGACTGATTCGCTAAACGAAATGCCTGATCAATATCCTTATAACTTGTCACGAACGCCACCGGCGCAAAAATTTCTTCTTTAAAAAAGATTTCTGCAAGTTGTGGATTCAAAACATCTGTTTCTTTAAAGTAAAACAGCTGGGGTCGAATAAAGGTCCCAACCCCAGGCAAGGACTGGGAACCTGACCAACTTTTTATCTCTAATGATTGATCCTTTGCACGAGTTTGAATTTCTTGAATTTGCTGACCCGTGGATTTTAAAAACTTTGCATGGGCCAAGGGCCCCAGTTGAGTTTCAATCTGTTCAGGATTTCCAATTTTGTACGTCGACATTTTCGTTACAAAATCAGAAATAAACTGGTCCACTTTGCTTTCATGGACAATAAATCTTTTACCCGCAACACAGCTTTGACCATTGTTCACGAGCCGAGCGGCCACACAGGATTCCACAGCCTGCGACCAAGGAGCATCTTCGCAAACAATGTAGGCATCACTTCCGCCAAGCTCCAACACAGATTTTTTTAAAACCTTGGCGCACTCCATGGCCACTTCGCGGCCGCCCCGGGCACTGCCCGTGAAAGACACTGCACGAATTCGCGGATCAGCAATGACTTTGGCCGCTTGAGCATGGGTCATTTGAATATTTTGATAAATCGGAAATTTTTCAAATTCATTTGCAACCTGTTGAACACATTTTGAAATCAACTTTTCAATTTCTACAGCTGTGCCCGAGGTCAAATCGGAATGTTTCAGCAAGATCACATTCCCCGCGGCCAAGGCCGGGGCAAGAAAACGAAAGGCCTGCCAATAAGGGTAATTCCAAGGCATAATTCCAAGCAAAGGCCCCAGGGGCTGGGGGCTGACCCAGGATTTCGAATAATTTGATTCCACTGGAATATTTTGAAGAAATTTTTCTAAATTTTCGGCGTAATAATCACAGGCTGTTGATGACTTTAAAACCTCTGCCCTTGAATCGGAAATGGGCTTTCCCATTTCCTGAGTCACTAAAATCGCCAGCCGGTCCACATTGTTTTTTAGTTCTGAAGAAATTTTATGTAACAACTCACGACGAACTTCAACCGATGACATCTTCCATTTTGAAAAAGCCTTGCTTGCTAAATCCAAACTTTGTTCAAGTTGCTGATCTGTCGTGTATTCGTAATCTTGAAGAATTTGTCCCGTCGCGGGATTAAGAGTTTGATATTTCATCGGCAGATTTCTTTTTCGAAATTTCGATCTCCGCCGTGATTTTGAATTTATGATTTTCGGCGAATTTAGAAAACTCTTTCACCCAATCTATTTTTTGAAAAATTTGAACAACTTCCTTCGAAACCCTTTGCGTGATTTCATCTTTAGATTTGCTCGCACTTTGAATCAAAAGATTCAAGACCTCTTTTGGCAATTTCAGCTCGCCAAGGTAGGATCGAATATTTTCTTCAGTCATAAAAGCCGCACTGACACCGGTGGCAAAAACTTTTTTCAAAGTCTCGCCCAGCAGGTTTTTTTCAAAACTTTCATTTTTTTTAGCAGAATCCTTTGATGAATCCGAAGAGTCTGAACTCATGGTGAAGTGACCCCATAAACTTGTTTCAGTCGTTTGTGGTAACTGCTCATCATATTCGGAAGATTGACACTGACTAAGGCGTTGGCAATGGGACCTGGAACGAAAACACCAAAGCTGGCTTCGACTTCGTAGGTTGCACGGCATTTTCCGGCCTCATCTTGAAGCTTCCACGAGCCCTTCATGGTTTTAAAAACATCTCCAGAGGCAAATTCCCATACGATGGATTTGTTCACATCTTCCGTCATCCAAAGTGAGTATTTGAAATTCTTAATAACCGAAACCTGGTATTCCACCATTTTTCGAGCGCCTTCATCTTTGATGACTTTGCAGGATTTTACTTCGGATAAAAATTCTGAATATTTTGAATAATCAGAAATGATTTTATAAAATTGTTCTGGAGTGCAGTTGAATAATTCGGTTGTGGATGCTTTTGCCATGAAAGAAGGATTTCAGATTTCCGTGACCCTGTCAACCCAGGCCCGGCTGCGAACAACCCCTCTCAATTTTTTTTAAATAAAGCCTCGGCCGCAGCCTTCAGATCAACGGTCGTCTTTGCGGCAGAAGACCCTGCCCCTGTCCTTGGCCTAAAGTAATCGCAACGATTGGATCGATTTTTTTCTAAAATTCGATCCGCCTGGGATTCTTTGCATTCGTTGTAGATTTTTGAATCATAATGTTCGCAGTTCTTGCAAACGCGAACGTCGGATTTGCACTTTGAGCACTCTTCACGAAAGCCCACAGTGCCCACAAAGGTGAGCTCTGTTTGGCAAGAAAAACAATTCAGCCGAATCTCTGACATCGAACTAGTGACCTATGCTTTTCAAATTGAAATTATGGTGGGCTTCAATGGTGCGCACAGTTCCAGTTTTAGATCTCATCACTAAAGAATGCGTCTTGGCCTGTTGATTGGGAAGCATTTTCACACCCTTCAACAAAGGACCATCCGTTACACCCGTTGCACAGAACATCACTGAACCACGGGCAAGCTCATCCACCGTGTATTTTTTGTTTAAATCTTTGATTCCCATTTTCAATGCTCTTTGTTTTTCTTCTTCATTTCTGAATTTTAAACGGCCTTGAAAATCCCCACCAAGACATTGCATCGCCGCTGCGGAAATCACCCCTTCCGGAGCCCCACCCACACCGATCAATAAATCAATACCACTATCAGGCCATGCCGCAGCCACGGCCGCCGACACATCCCCATCACCAATCAAATGAATGCGCGCCCCAGTTTTACGAACTTCAGCGATCAAATCTGCATGGCGTGGTCGATCCAAAATCACTACAGTCATATCACCCACGGTTTTCTTTAAGGCTTCGGCCACGCGGTGAATATTTTCAGTCGGAGAAAGATCAATATCAATGCGGCCCTTGGCCGCAGGTCCACAGGCAATTTTATCCATGTACGTGTCTGGTGCATGCAAAAAATTTCCACGCTCAGCAACGGCGATGACAGAAATAGAACCAACACCACCGGTTGCACAGATCGTCGTCCCCTCTAAAGGATCCAAGGCGATATCAATGGCAGGAGCACCTTCAGAACGACGACCAACTTTTTCACCAATGTACAACATCGGAGCTTCGTCACGTTCACCTTCACCAATAACTACGGTTCCATCAATCACCAACGAATCGAAGGCTTTTCTCATGGCATCGACGGCAGCTTGGTCAGCTGCTTTTTCATTTCCACGTCCCATCCAACGAGCAGAAGACAAGGCCGCAGCCTCGGTCAATCGTACAAATTCTAAAGCCAGATTTCTTTCCATGTTTCCCTTTCCAGTATCTCTTTCATCGAGTTTGATAATTTGACAGGTTTTAATTCATGATTCAACGCCACGTGAGTCGTAACCGCAGCAGACAAAAGCTCTTTTTTTTCATTCCAAAGGCGGTATTGAAACAAAATCCTGGCCCCTTCCATTTTAGCTTGGATTTCGACCTCTAGACGATCCCCAAACTTGGCTGGCTTTAAATGTTTTACACGGGTTTCGAGCACGGCGAATTGCTGGGCAGACTCGGGTTTTTGGTAATCAATCAGACCCTTTTGATGGGCCCAATGAACCCTGGCTTCTTCAAAAAATCGAAGGTAATTCGAGTGATGGACGATTCCCATCAAATCAGTTTCGTAAAATTGAACGCTATGAATCCACACAAAAGGCCCCAGTCGCAAGTTACCTTAATGCCTTATAATTTTAAGAAAATCCTTCTTTTTTCATGACATATGACACGTTTTGTCTTAAATCCAAAGTATGTCCGATTGGAAGAAAAAGCTGCCCATGCAGCTGACATTAAGCCGAGTCTATGTTTTGCCAGCCTTGTTCTTGGCCCTTTGGGCTGATACATTTTTGGGCTCGGTGATTGCGGCAGTTATTTTTATTTTAGCCTCAATCACAGACTACTACGACGGTCATTTTGCCCGAAAATACAATGCCGTTAGCAATACAGGCAAATTCATGGACCCCGTGACCGACAAAATCCTAGTGACGTCAGTTCTGATTTACCTTGTTCATTTGCACAGGGTTGATGCTTTTTTAGTCATTTTGCTTTTAATTCGGGACACTTTTATTGGTGGGCTTCGCAGTGCCGCGGCCGCCGATCAAATCGTCATTGCCGCCAAGGCTTCAGGAAAATGGAAAACCGGCCTGCAAATGTCGGCCATCCCTGCAGTGATTATTTGGGAATTCCCTGCGGGCTACCCACAAATTGGCCAACTGGGATACTTTGTCCTGTGGCTGTCAGTGATCTTAAGTCTTTGGAGTGGCGTCGAATATTACCAAATTTTTAAAACTGAAATGAAAAAGAAAGGGATCAGCCAATGACCCAATCTTTTAACCCCAGCAATTGGTTTTGGATTCTCGTCGGCCTGCTGGTCTGCTGTTTGATTTCGTTATCTTCATCTAAACAAACAAACAATATGAGCTCAGTGGTTCAGCATGCTTCGTCTGCCGTGATGAGTGTGGTTAAGTAATTTCCAGCCACCTCTGTAATTCGATTTAAATTCTTATCTTCAATGAAAACAAATTTTTCTTTATTTTGACGATCGTAGTTGTTCGAGTGCCCGGTCAAAATAAACGGCGAATTGGAAAAAATTCGAAATTGATTATAAAACTCATCCCCTCGGAGAGGCGTCTGTTCGAGCTCACAAATCACCAAATCAAAGTGCAGCAGCGATAGCCAGCGAAGGGCCTGCTGGGCAGAATCTGCAGCAAAGACACGGCAAGAGTGGTCAGACTTCATTCTTTCTGCAATCAGTTCACGGATATCATCATTTTTTTCAATAACAAGTACGACGGTGTAGGAATTCATTTTTTCCTTTCGAAATACGTAATGGTTAAATAATAATCTTCATCAATTTGGTAGCGATGAATGATTTTTTTAGAATCCTGAAAGAGCAGCTCGTCCAATGATAGATTAAAATACATCGAAAGCCTGACCAAGGATTCAACGCCCTGTGGGGTCACTCCGTTAAGATAATTGTGAAAAGTGCTTTTATTTAATGACAAGTCCCGACACAACTTCGCCGGAGAAACCTTCTTTCTTTTCATTAAAGAAAATAAATTCTCTTTTAGAATCTGATTTTTCTTGTTCATATTTAAATTGGAATCCCATTCGGCTTTAAAAAAAAGCAGAGTTCATAATTGTCTTTTTTTATAAAACAATTCGAATACAATTTTATGACTAAGGTCTTGCAAGCTTAGATCCATGACTAATGCCGATTAAGTTGATTCATTCTTTTTTGAAAAACGGATCACGTCAGATACTGACGGCTATTCGC
>DGYJ01000048.1:0-869 GCA_002396665.1 Bdellovibrionaceae bacterium UBA5009 | reverse complement strand
CAGATACTGACGGCTATTCGCCCCGTTTATTGAAATAATATCGCCTGTACCAAGGCGAAGTTTTTTTAAAAATATCGAAAAATCCATCCTCTGGAAAAACCGAAACCCTAAAAATACTGTAGGGATTTTCAGAAATGTGCAATCCCCCAGTGGTCGTGTTGACGGCAAAATCATATTTTGATTTTTCAACGGCCTGCTCGGAAAATTCATTTTTAAGACCGTAGGTGTAGGCGTAAACAAAAATATTCTCTGCGAATTCTTTTTCTAAGATAGCTTTTGAATCATGAATCTCGGCCCATGTTTGCTGTTCGGTCATTGACGTCAGTTTGCTGTGCTCAAAACCATGGGAGCCAATCTCTTGCCCCGTTTTTTTAAGCTGCAATCTTTCCACTGAATTCATCAATGGCAATTGGGGTGTCCCGTCGGCCTCGTCCCAGGAGTTCGCTTTCATCTTTGTGTTCGCAAGTAAAAAAACCGTGGATTGAAATCCATACTTTTGCAGCAAAGGAACGGCATTTTGTAAATTGTTTAAATAGCCATCATCAAAGGTGATCATCAGTGGTTTCTTTGGGAATTCGGACATCGGTCTGCGTAAATGCCAAAAGTCAGCTAAATCTTTAAAGCTCAAAGTTTGAAAACCAAAAAATTTGTAAAACTTTAAATGCTTTTCGAAAGTGTGCTTGGTCACAAAAATACGATGTTGAGTTTGCAGGGGCTGATCAACAACCTTGTGGTACATCATGATGGGAAACCAGCGGGGAACATGGCGTTTAAAATAGGCCGCCTTGTAGATTTGAATCACACGCGGCCCCACCGTCGAAAGACTGAACTTCTCGAGAAGGGTTTTACGGATTTGTAAAAGCTCTTCT
>DGYJ01000085.1:7582-7942 GCA_002396665.1 Bdellovibrionaceae bacterium UBA5009 | reverse complement strand
AGGCATTTGTTCAGAAAAAGTGGATGAAAGTTTAATTGGAGTGACACACTAAAATTAGAAGAAGAGACAAAAATGTCCCCGAGGGGTTTTCACGCCCCCCGGGGTGGGCTTAAGAGTCGTGTGTGTGGGCGACGACTCAAAAAAATTAGATATTCTGAATCAGAGGTTTATTTTTTATCTTAAACCTCTTGTTCAACTTATCTGATTCCTCAGAAAATTTGAACTTTTACCAATCTCAATGCGAACTCACATTTCAGCTTTCTCAACTCTTCGAGATTCAAATCAACATCGCAGATTCGATTCAAAACCTAGAGCATTTCAACGTATTCTAGCTGCCAATCAAGTCGCACTAATCAAGTC
>DGYJ01000085.1:7187-7391 GCA_002396665.1 Bdellovibrionaceae bacterium UBA5009 | reverse complement strand
CTAATCAAGTCGCACTAATCAAGCTGTGCTAATCACACTGTGCCAATCACATAGTTGCCAATCACGCTGTTACCAAACTGTCTTCACATAGTTGTTCAAGCTGCCATATTCTTAACAAGATCCGAGTTCCTATTTAAATTTCTTACACCATCACTTCGACAAACATATTCATTCGACAAACATATTCATTTAAATGACCAAACC
>DGYJ01000085.1:6742-7011 GCA_002396665.1 Bdellovibrionaceae bacterium UBA5009 | reverse complement strand
TTTAAATGACCAAACCGATAATCAAGGGCCCACAAAGGGCCCCTGTTCTTATATTCATTAACCTACTAGTTTCAATGCAATTGCTGGGAATGAATTTGCTTGAGCTAACACTGACACACCCGCATTTTGCAGAACTTGTGCAGACGCCAACTCTGAAGATTCCCGAGCGATATCTGTGTCTGCAATTCTTGATTTAGCAGCAGACAAGTTTTCGATTTGAGTATCTAAGTTGCTTGTTGTGCTATCAAGACGATTTTGGATGGCACCAA
>DGYJ01000085.1:6347-6569 GCA_002396665.1 Bdellovibrionaceae bacterium UBA5009 | reverse complement strand
ACGATTTTGGATGGCACCAAAGTTAGCGCGCATTCCACCAACTTTTTGAAGTGCTGTATCTACAACATCCAACAAGTCGCGGGCATCTTCTTTAGAGCCTAGATCCAAACCATCAATTCCCAATTCAGATGCTGAGGCATTTGTTGAAAGATCGTAGGTGATACGATTTTCTTCACCACCGAAGGCGCCCACTTGGAAAGTCTGCTCACCGCCAGAACCATC
>DGYJ01000085.1:5245-6189 GCA_002396665.1 Bdellovibrionaceae bacterium UBA5009 | reverse complement strand
ATCAAGAAGTTTTTTATCACCAAACACTGTGGTTTTGGCAATACGATCAGCCTCTGTAATGATGCTTTTTGCCTCTAGATTCAAGAACTCGCGCTCTTTATCGCCGATATTATCTGAAGCGGCTTGAATTCCTAACTCACGTAAACGAATTAAAATATTTGATACTTCATTCAATCCACCCTCTGAAACCTGGATCGCACTCACCGCATTGAATGAGTTTTGCCGAGCCATTTGCAATCCGCGCACTTGACCACGGATATTTTCAGAGATTGCTAAGCCAGCTGCATCATCCCCTGCCTTAACGATACGATTACCGCTCGCTAATGCTTGCGAAGCATGCTCTGCTCTTTTCTGCTGAGTCGCTAACACTTTCTGTGCAGATAGTGCCGCCATGTTTGTATTGATTCTTAAGCCCATAAGTCCCCCTTAGGTTGTTGTTGTTCGTCATAGGCTTTCATGAACCAACTGTTCAATCGCACCACACGTTGAATCAGACAGTCCCGTCGCCAATGACGAGTTGTTTTAAATTTTAAAAAACTAAAAAATTATTTAAAAAATTGGAGGAGCTCCGAGGATCGAAGCAGTGACTGCTACTTCAATCCAGGAGCCTACCTTGGAGGAGTGACTTTCGAGTTCTGGCTGACTGCTGGTCAGGTCTTAACTTCCGGTCCCTATCTATCAAGTTCTCCAACATGTACGAAATACTTCTCGTCAAAGGTCCAGAAAACTTTAGGCCTTAGGTCCAGTTATTTTTAGACGCTGCGCATCTTGTCATTGATAAGACTAGGAAATGACGCATAAAAAATATTTTAAAAAGCCCGATCTTGGTCTAGGTCTGGCTGGACCTTGGGATGGGGGACGGGCTAAAAAGCTGCACGATTTTAGATTTTTTTATTCCTGAAGACTTTATGCGACTAATTTCAACAAGCTCATGGTTTGCTGAT
>DGYJ01000085.1:0-5163 GCA_002396665.1 Bdellovibrionaceae bacterium UBA5009 | reverse complement strand
TTGGACATCGCAAGGACTGAAGCCTGATATTCCGCCAGCACCTGTCCGCGACGAATAGTAGATACTGCCTCAGCCACATCGGTGTCTGATTGTTTGCTATGGGCTTCCGATAAATTTGAAATATTATCTTCAAGATTATTAACGACAGAGTCCATTCGATTTTGCACGGCCCCAAGCTTCGCACGGGCCTGGTTAATACCAGTCAAAGCTTCGTCAATACTTTCTAAACTATCACGTGCATCATCTTTATCATCCACATCAACACTTGATAATCCTAAATGATCAATCGTTGTGTTTGTATCATTGGAAAATTTAACCACGTTTTCTTGACCAGGATTAATTCCCACTTGGAATTCGTAATCTTTAGTTGTCCCGTCAAGCAATGGCTGCGAACCAAAACGAGTTGTCTGCGCCAGCCGATTAAATTCTTCTTTCAGTTGTTTAAATTCATAGCCGATGAATTCGCGCTCTTTATCTGAATAAGTATCACTCGCACTTTGAATGGCCAGCTCGCGCAGGCGAATCAAAATATTGTTTTGCTCGTTCAATGCGCCTTCTGCCACCTGCACAAAGCTTGCTGCATTTTCAGCATTGTTTCGGGCTGCCTTCGAGGCCTGAATTTGCGATCTCATATTTTCAGAAATGGCATAACCAGCGGCATCAACCCCTGGCGCTCCAAATTTCGAGCCCGACGCCAATTGTTTTAGGGCGCGCTCGGTATCACGCTGAGTTTGTGACATAGATTTTTGAATTGATAATTGAGCAGCAGCAGCCGAGATTCTCATAGGGAGCACCTTTCAGAGTCCATATCAATCCGATGCTCCCCAGCTCCTGAGAAGTAAAAACCCATTTTTACTTCTCGCTAGAAAACCCAGATAGCGCCCACACACACACGAAACTTAAGACCTTGATCCAGCAGTACATAACATATCGACGCATTGCGTATAAACTTTAGCGCATTGCATTATATTTTTTTAATTACATGAAATTACTGAGATTTTATAAAACATACGATTTTACGAAATGGCTCAAAATGAGATTTTTTAAATCTTGGATCGTGTCAGGAAATGGCTGATGGCAGGCCACCTATGTGAAGGACCTGATTTTTATGCCTGGCCTCTTCCTTTGCCTGTTTTTTTGAGATCCTGAATTCAGATGAAACATCGAAGATTACTAAGATTACTAAGCTTTCTAGATTCTCGCCCACGTATTTTTCTAGGCTCAAATCCAAAGTGCTATTGGATCATTTCCGCATTTCTTGTCGCAAGCCTTGTTATTCTTCAATCAAGTCCAGTGATGGCAAAAACTATATGCTCGATCACCATCAATTCATCCAATGAAAAGCAAACATTTCAAAATCGTATCAAACAAACAGATCCACAGACTCAATTTGTTGAACTGACCAGCAAAGGCAATCGAGAAAATTGGCTGCAAAAAGCCTGCGAATCTGGAGTTCAATGCGATAGTTTAATTATTTCAGGACATTTTGCGTGGGCCTTTTTTTCTGAAAAAGCCAATGGCTACCAAATGACATCAGAAGAAATGCAAACTGCATCTTGCTCTAGAAAATGCCAGGGAATTTTTAGCCAACCAAAAGAAATTTTTCTATTCGGCTGCAATACCTTGGCCTCACCGACGCCAGATCACCGCACCCCTGCAGAATATAAAAAAGTACTTTTAGAGTCTGGGTTTACTGATCAAACAGCAGATATGGTGGTGGCTTGTCGGTATAAAAATATCGGCTGCTCCAGCGCAGAAAGAATGCGAAAAATTTTTACCGGAGTTCCACTGATTTACGGATTCGATTCCACCAGCCCACTCGGCGCGCAAAATGTAAATTCAGTAAATCAAATGCTCAGCCGCAGCCTGCAAAAAGATGGCAACTACACCAATCATCTGAATCGCCTTGAAGCCGCAAAAACCATGGGGACTATTCAACAAATGAATCAAATGCTCAGTGGCTATAGGTCCGACTGGTCAACTTCTTTCGCAGGTCAGGCCACAGCCTCTTGCAGTGGGAACAAGGATCTTAATCGCGATGAATGTGTTTTATCATCACCGAATTCGACACAGACAGAAAAATTATTGGCCGCCGAACGCTTAATGAATTCCCCCAATCGACGGCAGCATTATTTTGAATTGCAAAAATTTATTTCAGAAATTGACCCAGTCACTTTAAGTGATACAGACAAAAATATTATTTTAAGGATCAAGAACAATCCCCAAGCAGAAAGTGATTTTCGTTCAATTTATGGTCAGATCAATAACTTGCCCTATTTAAAAATGCGCATGTCCAGCCTTGGTCGACGCTTAGGCTGGCTGACAGAAGCTCAGTATCAATCTGATGTGAATCAATTCATGTCGAAATACAATTCCAAGGGCTCCATTAGCCAGCAAGATTTTTTTGATATCAGTAGCGTCGGCCCCATGGACATCAAGCTCGCCAACACAAATACATCTTTGCTGAGCTCGAGCTACGGTGTCGATATGGTTGGCGAAACTCGCACCAGCGACCCGGCATTTTCAGACTATCTGTACAATCGAGCCAAAACTTCTTCAGCTCTTCAAGACAATCAATTATCTGCTTTGGCAAAATTACGAACTCCAACAGATAAAAATATAATTTATTTTAGATCCATGCTTTCAGACCAATCGAACCCAGAACTTCAATACAAGGCCCTTGTTTTTAGTCCACTACTCCCATTTGATCAAACTGTTGGTAAAGAAGTCTACAGCCTGACATCAAGTGCTAATTCAAGGATCAAATCGCAAGCGTGGTCCGCCCTAAATACAATGTCGCAAGAGCAGCCTGCTTTTTCAAATTCAGTAGAAATTAAAAACTTACTGATCGATCGCTATCTTGCGCCAAGTTCTAGCTACTTTGACAAATCCGATGCTGCAAAAATTTTGCATCGAATGAATTTAAGCAATAATGAATTGCAAAGACTCCGCACGGCAAACCCTAATTTTTAATTGAATTTTTAAGTTTCCCCAATAGGATATTTTCAATGAATCAAATTGAACCTTGGATTATCCCCGTCCTTCTTTTTTTCGGAAGCCTTATCGCCCTTTCTTTTGTTTGGATTTTAATCCATAAAAAATTAGTGAACTGGGCATCAAAAACTGAAAGCCAGATTGACGATCAATTGATCGAGTTTTTAAAAAATCCAGTTCGCATTGGAATTTTTTTAATTTCACTTCAGTTGTTTTTCCAAAACTCGCCCCTTGGGGGACAAAGCGCTCTTTTAAAAGTCATTACCCAGATCATCATGATCTTTATGTTTACCTCTGTCATAGGTAAGACAGCGCATTTGATTTTAGACTCAAGATTATCAACAGCTGGATTAGATATCACCACCCGAGTGTTTTTTAGAAATACACTTTGGGCCATCATTGTTTCAATTGCGGGACTGGTTGTTCTCGACACACTCGGAGTTTCCATCACTCCCCTGCTCGCCAGCTTAGGCGTGGGCTCTTTGGCCGTGGGCCTTGCCTTGCAAGACACTCTTTCTAACTTTTTTAGCGGTATTTATATTATTGCTGACAAGCCCTGCCGCGTGAATGACTTCATACGCGTGGACAGCGAGACTGAAGGCTATGTTGTTAAAATTGGTTGGCGCAGCACACACCTACGATTACTGAATGACAATATTGTTGTCGTCCCCAATAGCAAACTGGCCACTTCGCAATTGATTAACTATGATCTTAATGGACAAGAATGCACGATCAGCCTAAATCTTGGAGTTTCATACAATGCAGATTTAGACCATGTTGAATTTGTGACAAAGGACATTGCGATGCAAGTATTGAAGAAATGGGATTTTGGAGTCCATGATACAGAACCCATCATTCGCTTTTTTAATTTTGGCGAATCAAGCATAGATCTTCGAATTTCAGTTCGGGTCAAAACTTGGGTTGACCAGTACGAGCTTCGACATCAACTGATCAAGGCCTTGCACAAAGGATATTCAGCACAAAATATTGAAATCCCGTTTCCTCAGCGAGTTGTCCATATACATAAAAATGATCTGACTTAGGACTTTAGCAAAGAACCATTTTTTAATTCAAAAACTTCGTTAGCCAACTGATCCACATCCCTTTGATCGTGGGTCACCAAAAGCACAGGGGTTCGGTCTGTGGCTACAATTTGCTTCAGCAACAACCTTCCCTCAACTTTAAGCCCCTCGTCCAATGCCGAAAAGGGCTCATCCAATATTAAAAATCTTGGTTTTGCAATCAAGGCCCTGGCCAAGGCGACCCGTTGTTTTTCGCCACCAGACAGTTTATTCGCCTGACGATCTAAAAAGGATTTCATTTTTAATATTTCTTCATACTTTTCAAGTCGAGCGAATGATTCTGATTCAGACAATCCACGACTTTGCGAAGCAAAAAGAATATTCTGCTTCGCTGTCATGTGCGGAAACAAATCTAATCCCTGAAATACAACTCCAAGTCTTCGGTCTTGCACTCTCATCGAGGCCAAATTAATTGTTTTGCCATCTTCATTCATTGTCCATGCCAGACCAGGGCAAGGTTCTAAACCAACAAGCAGTCGAAGAATTGTTGTTTTGCCAGATCCCGAATCACCCCAAAGAACAGCAATTCCTTCGTCTTTTATTTCCCAACGAGGAATTTCTATTTTGAAGTCATCATATTGATACTTTAAATTTTCGATCAAAGACATAGCTTATACTCCAAAATAAAAAAAGAATAATAACACCAGCAGCAAGTACAAAAATGCTTAACAACGTCGCTTCATCCAAACGGTATGAAGACAAATATGTTTCTGACATCAAGGCCAAACTAAAATCTTTCGATGCAAGAATTCGAGACAAACCAAAATCTCCGACCATCCAAAGCGAAATTAATCCAGAATAAAAACATGCTTTTTTAAATACCTGAGGCAGCTCTATTCTTTTAAAAATCATCCCACGCGTAGCCCCAATGGTTTCCGCGATGTCCTTTTGATTTTGCAAATCTTGAATATTTTTTTGCCAGCCCATACGGTAAATAGAATTCAAATTCAAAACAACAAAAGCAATTGCAATTTTTAACCATGAAAGAAAGCCTTCATTGGGACCAATCAACAAAAAAGCAAAGGCCGTCAGCGCAGTGCTAGGGGCCCAGTATCTAGACAAAAACTGTTCAAACCATCCCCTCGGC
>DGYJ01000044.1 GCA_002396665.1 Bdellovibrionaceae bacterium UBA5009 | reverse complement strand
AAAGCTCGCATGGGCCGCAATCCACAAACTGGAAAAGCGATCAAAATCCCTGCTGCTTTTGCTCCAAAATTCCGCGCTGGCGCAGAATTCAAAGCTTTAGTTAAGTAATTGCTCGGCTTACGTAAGTAAGTTGCAATCGTTTTGAAAACTTAAAAACCCCTGTCACAAGCAGGGGTTTTTTTATTTGTGGTCCTGATTACCAGTGTCGTTTTGTCTTTTGAACTTACGGCATCCCTTTTGTAGTAAGGCTTCCAGCAACAGTCCTGGGGGACAAAAGGAGTCCATATGCAAACACAGAAAAGTTCAATACTAACAAAAGTACTTTGTTTAAGCCTAATGGCTTTTTCATTTTGGGGGTGCGAGCAAGAATACAGCGGCACAATGAACATCAACGAACGCATCAGCCTTAAAGATAAGAAAGGACGCCCCATCGACTTGAATGTCAGCGCCTTCAATACAAAAATTTCTGTGAATGGAAAAATGGTGATTGTCAGAGTCCCTGATGCCAAAGGTAAAATGCAAAAAGTTGAATTTGTTCACAAACAAAAAGATCCCAACAAAGATCATTTGATTGTTCCAGCCAGCGTCAGCGGGCAAGATTTCGACCTCGAGGCCATCCGTGACGTGCAATATGATACAAATATTTTATCAGAAACCCGGGAATCATGCCAAGAGTGCGTTGCGACCCGTGAAATCTGTGGCTATGAAGACGGAGGCAGTTCGTGTACTGAAGTGAAAGAGTGTGATCCGCAAGAGCCAACACAGTGTGCTGTTCGAAATGTGTGCCGGGACAATCCTGATCGTTGGGTCTGCCATACAGTTTGCGATCGCTACTTTTACGGAACACAGCTGGTCACCCAATCTATGACGACAAAAACTGTAAATGGCCATCTTTTGTTGAAAAAGCAAACCAACCAAGTCGTCGCCCAATTCTTTAGTCAAAAAGTCAGCAACGATTACAATACCCGTCGTGGTGTTTGCGAATAATTGAACTGAATTCGCTTTCTTTCTAGAAAACACCTGCTGACAAAGCGGGTGTTTTTTTTTAATCTTTCAACATGGCACAATTTAACGCTCAAATTAAAAAAATTGGTGTGTTTACAAGCGGTGGCGATGCCCCAGGAATGAACGCGGCCTTGCGTGCCGTTGTTCGCACGGCAAGGGCTCAAAATATTGAAGTAGATGGAGTGATCCATGGCTACAGTGGCTTTCTTGAAAATAGCTACCGCCCCTTACAAATTCGTGACATGGCCAATATCATTCAGCGCGGTGGAACGATTATCAAAACAGGGCGCTGTCTCGAATTTTTAAAACCAGAATATAGAACTCGTGCTGTTCAAAATATGAAGGCCCAAGGGATCGACGCCCTCGTCTGCATTGGTGGTGACGGATCCTTCACCGGGGCCTTGGCCCTTTGGAATGAACACCAAATCCCCATCGTCGGCGTCCCCGGGACAATCGACAATGACATCGACGGTACAGAAAGCACCATTGGCTTCGACACCGCCGTGAATACCGCCCTCAGTGCCATTGATAAAATCCGCGACACCGCCGACAGCCATGATCGTTTATTTATTATCGAGGTCATGGGAAGAAACTCTGGATTTATTGCCTCGTGGGTTGGACTTGCTGGCGGAGCAGAAGAAATTTTTACTCCTGACGCCAACACCACCGTTGATAAAGCCATTGACCGCATCAAAGACGCTCAAAAAAATGGAAAACGCAGCAGCATTGTCATCACCGCCGAAGGCCAAAAGCCAGGACGGGCCTACGATTTGGCTGAATCCATTCGTAAAAAATCAGGCTTAGACGCCAAAGTTTGTATTCTAGGTCACCAGCAGCGTGGCGGAAGTCCCACGGCCATCGACCGCATCTTGGCAACAAGAATGGGGGCGGCCGCAGTTCAAACCCTTCTGAGTGGACGCTGCAATGTGATGATTGGTTTTGATGGCAAACAACTTGTCGAAGTGGACTTTGCCACAGCCATTAGGCATGAAAAAAAGACGCCCATGGATTTCATTCAACTTTCGAATCTTTTGGCTCGGTAAACTGCAGTTAGAAATTGTCCATTATTGCCTTGCATTATTAGCATTCGGCGTTGACGCTAACCCTGTGCCTAGACAATATCCTACAGTCTTTAAAGGAGGCCTGATGAAAAAATTAATCCGTTGTATTTACTCTGTAATTTGCATTTTGGGACTAACCGTCACAATCGGTTGTACAAAAAAAGAAGATGTCATCCTTGTGGGTGAATTCGGTTCATTAACAGGTGACCAAGCCACGTTCGGAATTTCGACAAATCAGGGCATCAAAATGGCCTTTGACGAAATCAACGAAAAGGGCGGCATCAAAGGTAAAAAAATCAAATTAATTACCGAAGACAATCAAGGAAAAGACGAAGAAGCAGTTGCTGCCGTCACTCGCTTGATCACTCAAACTAAAGTGATCGCCATCATCGGAGAAGTGGCTTCAGGACGCTCAAAAGCGGCGGCCCCAATCGCCCAAGCCAATGGCATCCCGATGATCAGCCCAAGCTCGACAAACCCTGACGTTACAAAAGTTGGTGATTATATTTTCCGCGTTTGCTTTATTGATCCCTTCCAAGGTTTCGTAATGGCGAAATTTGCCACAGAAAATTTGAAAGCTAAAAAAGCTGCTATCTTACGATCTGTAGGAAACCAATACAGTGTGGGTCTTGCTGATGTCTTCGCAGCTGAATTTAAAAAAATGGGCGGCGAAGACATCAGCAAGACCCAC
>DGYJ01000002.1 GCA_002396665.1 Bdellovibrionaceae bacterium UBA5009 | reverse complement strand
CATGGTTTGTGCCCAAGTCATTGGCAATGACATGGCCGTTGCTGTTGGTGGCGCTACTGGACATTTTGAATTGAACGTTTTCAAGCCAGTGATCGTGTTTAATGTCTTAAATTCAATTCGTTTGATTGCGGATGCCTGTGAAAGTTTCACCGACCACTGTGTGGTGGGAATCGAAGCTAATCGCCAACAAATTAAAAAACATTTAGATAATTCATTGATGTTAGTGACAGCCTTAAATCCGCACATTGGTTATGATAATGCAGCTAAAATTGCAAAGACGGCCCATAAAAATGGAACGACTTTAAAAGAAGAAGCGGTTAAATTAGGACTTTTGACGGCAGAAAAATTTGATCAAGTTGTAAGACCAGAAGAAATGATTGGCCCTTTAGGAAAAAATTAAAATGAATCCCTTGTTGTCCAAGTCTGATTGGCTGAACTCAGAAGATATTCGGCCCTATGTGTATTTGCGCCCTGAAAATCAAATTTCAAAGCCAGGGGCAAGACACAGACTTGATTGGTTTGATAAGCCAGCGCTGACCATCAACCCTTTGGCCATTGCAGAATTACCATTTGCTGAGCATATTTACTTTATTGAAAATGCGGCCTTCGGCCCTGCACAAATGGCAATGCCCCGATGGGTTTTTTATGATTGTGCCGTGCTGCCTGGCTTTGTTTCGGGTTTTGCCTATCGGACTTCGAAGCTTCCGGCGGCTTTGAAGAAAATTTTCCCACCCAACTTAGGGAATTCAGAGTGGACCCCACTGTCTTTATTTATCATCATCCCCACCATGCATAAGGGGGAATGGGTGGCCCATAACCTTTGTTCTGTGAACTCTATCCTTCCGAAGGAAGAGCAATTTTATGGCTTGGGCTTTTTGTCAAAGGCTTTTGGACTTTGGTATGCCAATGTGGATCAGTGCACAGGGATGACCCAATGGGGAAGTCCCGCATTGAAATTGCATTCACACTATGGACATCTTGAGGTCATTGGGGCCTATGCCCCAGTGCATTCCTTTGCTAAAACAGTGACTTACAGGGTTATTGTGGACACCCATAATTGGGAGCAATTCTATACCAAAGAGCCTGATTTGGCCTTCTTGGAAAAATTTGGACCCACGCAGATTAAGATTGATCCCCAGAATGAAAAAAGTATGATTGATCTTCAGCTTAAAATCGAGAGGGACGAGGGTCCTTTTTATTTAAATGCTGGCGAAATTGCTCAAGCCGGTTTAAAAGATCCACTGAGTATTTACAGACTGAAATCAAATTATTAAGTTCGCTTGAAGGAGCCCAAATGACGACGACATTGCCACCAGTTGCTAAATCTTTTTTTACTCTTTGCAAAAAGTGCGATGCTGATCGTTATCACACAGTTCTTGCCCATACATCTTCAACAGCTGCGAAAATGAAATGCGAAGTTTGTGGCAGCACAAAAAAATACACTTTGCCAAAAACTCAAAGTCGAGTGGGTGGGGTTGTTAAAACAATTTCTGCAAAAACAGCGGCAGCCCGCGAAAGTGCAAGAAGATCAACACATCAGTCAGAGTACGAACATTTGGTAAATAAAAATGAAGCGGCAAAAGCTGTCAGTTACAGCATCAAAGGAAACTTTGAAGCGAACCAAAAACTACAACATCCTAAATTTGGTATTGGATTTATTCGTGCGGTTCAGTCTGATAAAATTGAAGTTGTCTTTGCTGACGAAGTTAAATCTTTGATCCATAATAGACCTTAATATGGCCGACTCTTTTTGGACTCAGGGACTTAATCCAGAGCAAAAAGAGGCCGTTCTTCATGATCATGGCCCTTTGCTTATATTGGCAGGGGCAGGTTCAGGTAAAACCACTGTCCTGGTTTCAAGAACTGGTCGATTGATTGATGAAAACAAAGCCAAGGCCTCTGAAATTCTTGTTTTAACATTTACAAATAAAGCTGCTCGCGAATTAAAACACCGTGTAGAGCTGAAAGTGAAGGACCGGGCCAAGGGCCTTGTGTCTGGGACTTTTCATTCCTTTGGTTTGCAAATTTTAAAAAAGAATTCTGAAGCAGCTGATCTTCCCACCCATTTTAGTATCATCGACACAACAGATTCCCATAGTCTTCTAAGGGATCTTTTAAAAAACGTCAAAAATTCAGCCCGTGACAAATTCGATTTGGATCGGTTGATGAACTTGATCAATCACAGGCGTACCCAAATGGCCATGGGGATCAAGGGCTCCCAGGGTGGTGAAAATTTGGATGAGGCCTACAATGAAATGGCGGATTTATTGCTGCCACGATTTGTAAAAACGATGAATCTTTTAGGAGTCGTTGATTTTGAAGGATTGCTGATTCGGCCCATTGAACTTATGCAAAAAAATGAAGATGTTCGTCGAAAAATTCAAAATCAATTTTCGCAGGTCATGGTGGATGAATTCCAAGACACCAATGCCTTACAAATGAAATTTGTCGATCTTTTGACAGAGTCCCACCATAATCTAAGTGTTGTTGGTGATGATGATCAGTCCATTTACGGCTGGCGAGGGGCCGAGGTCAGAAATATCTTAGATTTTCCAAAAACCCATACCGGTTGTCGTGTGATTAAGCTTGAACGCAACTACAGATCCACAGAAAATATTTTGAAATTAGCCAATCGTTTAATTGAAAACAATAAATCCCGCCACGGAAAAAGTTTAAAAACCGATCGCGTGCAAAACGCCGAAAACACTTTGCCCGAGGTTTTTATTTTTGAAAATGAAGCCGAAGAAGGGGATTTTATAGTTCAAGAAGTGCAACGTCTTCGTAAATCGGGAATTCCCCTAAGGGATATGGCGGTTTTGTACCGTTCGAACACTCAAGGGGCCTGGCTTGAGGGGGATTTGCGTCGGGCACGTATTGAGTATCAACTTTCAGGATCGACCTCGTTATTTGATCGCAAAGAGATTAAAGATATTTACTCCTATCTTCGACAGGCCATTGTGCCGGCCGATGTTCATTTGAAAAGAATTATCAATACCCCGGCCCGGGGGCTTGGCGAGGTCGCCCTTGAAAAGCTAAGCGAGTATTCAAAGACTCATAAATGCAGTTTTTGGATCGCACTGAAGAACTGGAAGGCCGTTGGTCTTCCAGAAAAAACTGGGGAAGATGTCGAAAAGCTTTTGCATGCGATATACACTTTAAACAAAGATCTCTTCAGTTCGACACCGACCTTGTTTTTTGGCGATACAGTGGGCGCAAAGTTAATTCATTTCTTAAGGCATATTGGCTACCGTGATTACTTAATTTCTTTGAGCTCAGAAAAAGGATCCTTTGAAAAAAAATGGGTGCTTGTTGAAGTTTTTGCTCGAATTTTTGACAATTCAATGCAGAAGAATGGTTTGTCAGAGTCCTCGGTCATAGATTTTTTAGATTCATTTTTATTAAGGGACCAAGAAGATGATAAGGATGAAAAAGATAAGCTTCAGCTGATGACCCTTCATGCCTCCAAGGGGCTCGAGTTCCCAGTGGTTATCCTTGCGGGGATCGAAGAAGACTTGCTTCCGCACCGAAGCTTAGGAAGCAATATTGATGAAGAGCGAAGATTATTCTATGTCGGGGTCACCAGGGCCGAGAAGAAACTCATCATGACCCGCTGTCAGTCAAGGGTGCGGCACGGATCTGCCAAAAAGGTGGCTCCGTCAAGATTCTTACTGGAAATTCCGAAGGATTTTTATACCGAATTCAATCGTGGGGTAAGGCCAGTTTCTGGTCAGGAACGTCAAAGTTTAGTCGAGGGCTTTTTGAAGTCCCTTGATGTGAAAACAAAAGACACTTAACGCTAGGGAACAAGTCTCGACAAGTGGGCGAAGCGGTTGTTCACTTGAATATATGAGCACAATCAATCCAAAAATGAATCTCGAGCTTCCAATTCAAGAATTAGCCATTTTTCTAAAAATGGAAGTTCTTGAATTGCAAAAATTAATTCATGAAAAATTTCAACTTCCGTTGAAGACGCAAAAATTGTCGCCAGGCTTAGTCAGGGAGTTGGCTTTATCTTTAGGGCACGTGTATTCACCAAAAATTATTTCTTTTCAAATGCTCAAAGGTGGGGTTGCAAAAACCACGAGTGCTTTAAATATCGGAATTCGTGCAGCCATGTATGGGGCCAAAGTTTTGTTTGTTGATTTGGATCAACAGGCTAATTTAAGTTTTGCATTGGGGCATAATCCAGATGAAGTCGATCATCCTGTGTGGTTGGATTTGATCGAAAAGAAATCCACAGTGGAAGAATTGATTATTTCATTGGACGAAAATGTTGATCTGATTCCCTCGGGACTTAATAATTCAGTCTTGGATCGGGTTTTATTGAATTCAAATCGTAACTGGGCCCAATCGGTCAAAGTTCCTTTGGATCAAATTCGCGCGAATTATGATTTAATTGTGATTGATACAGCCCCGGCGTTGAGTGCAGTGAATACGGCAGTGACGGTGGCTTCTGATTTGGTCGTGTTACCAGTCAATCCTGATCGCTTTT
The DNA here is from genome assembly GCA_002396665.1 of Bdellovibrionaceae bacterium UBA5009. GTDB lineage: Bacteria > Bdellovibrionota > Bdellovibrionia > Bdellovibrionales > Bdellovibrionaceae > UBA5009. The sequence goes on along the minus strand of DGYJ01000002.1, from coordinate 16,565 downwards.
CATGGATGGGTTTGCAAAAAAATATCGAAGAGCTTTCTGAAATTAAAAAAGATTTTAATCTTGGTTTTGATTACAAGGTTCTATTTACTCGTTTTGATGCCCGTGAAAAGTTAAGCCAAGATTTTATGGCCAAGGCTCAGGCCCAGTTTGGCCGCCGCTTTATGGGAACGGCCATTCGAACTTGCTCTGAAATTAAGAACTCTGTGCGATCAACAAAGTCATTATTTCATGGGCGGTCGACAGCTAAACAGGATTATGATAGTGCATCCCAAGAATTGTTAGGAGATCTCCATGTCTGATGAAATGAAAAAAAATAAACGTCGTCCAGGCCGTGATCCGCAGTCTGAAGAAAATACAACTGAAGCCAGCTTTTCAAGCCAATCCCAGGCCTCGATGAAAGAGGAATCCGTGGATTTTAATGCCGCTGGCAATGATCAATCAGCACAAAGTTCGACTTTGAATGATGATCAAAACGAAAAAGTTCGTATCGAATTTTATGGCAGCGAGCTTTTAAGAATGAAGGCCCCTAAGGCATTTGATGTCTTAGACACCGTGGCCACCGACTGGAAAAATGACGGCGACTTTAAAGCCTTACCTGTGGGACATCCTCTCTTGCAGGTGGTGGCCTCTGAAGGTTTGACCCGGGCAAAAAAGATCGAAAAGAAGCTTGAAGAAAAAGGTGTTTTGCCAATGCTTCGCATCGGTCTTGATTATGCCAAGTCAAAAATTTTAAAGAAATAATATGAAGCGAGAGCAGCTTATCCATCAAAGATTGACAGAGCAATTTCAGCCCCTTCATCTTGAAATCGAAAACGAAAGTCATCAACACTCTGGTGATGGCAGCGAAACCCATTACCGGGTCCTTTTGGCTTCTGAAAAATTTCAAAATTTAAATCGGGTCGAAAGGCAAAGAGCTGTCTATGCTTTGTTTGACGATCAATTCAAAACAGGATTGCATGCCTTTTCATTAAGAGCCCTTACCCCCGAAGAGTGGGAAAATCAAAAAGATCAGTTTCCGATGGTGTCCCCTGCTTGCAAGGGCGGAAGTTCAAGATAGATCTTTGATTTTGTTTTCGATTTCCTGAAATAGATCTTTGTATTTTTGATAGTCTTTATCGTTTTTAAGCTCTTCTTGGGGTTTTGACTGAATGTCTTCCCAGGTTTGCATGGCTTTTTTTAAATCGTCTTGAAGTGAACTCCAAGTTGTTGTTTTGTTCTCAGGTGTTTTCATCAGCCCTATGACGTTAAGGTTCAATTTTCATTTTGTCCAGCAGATCTTCTGATTGTGGGAAGAAAAAAAATGTTTTATATTCTTTACTTTGCAACAGTGACAATATCCGTCCACGGAAAGCGCAGAGGTTCAAATGGCTGAAGAAATTATATACACGATGAAGGGTGTTTCGAAAGTATACCCACCTCAAAAATATGTTTTGAAAAATATTTACTTGTCTTATTTTTACGGTGCAAAAATTGGAGTATTGGGGCTGAACGGATCTGGAAAATCCACTTTGCTTAAAATTATGGCGGGTGTGGATCAAGATTTTTTGGGTGAAGCCTTTCCAGCTAAAAAATTAAAAGTTGGATATCTTGAGCAAGAGCCCCAATTAGATCCCACAATGACAGTCAAAGAAAATATTTTTTCTGGAATGGGCGATCTTCCTTTGTTTGTAAAAAGATACAACGAAATCACAGAAAAATTTAACGATCCAGATTTGGATCCTGATGTGATGAATACCCTGATTGAGCAGCAAGGTGAGCTTCAAGAAAAAATTGAAAATCTTGGGGGTTGGGAAGTTGATCAAAAAATAGATTTGGCCATGGAGGCCCTTCGTTGTCCAGATGGGGATTCCCCAGTGTCCCATTTGTCGGGTGGTGAAAAGCGCCGCGTGGCTTTGTGTAGGCTATTGATGAGCGCCCCTGATATTTTACTTTTGGATGAGCCCACGAATCATTTGGATGCTGAATCTGTTGCATGGCTTGAACAATTTCTTCATCGTTTCCCTGGGACAGTTATTGCTGTTACCCATGACCGCTATTTCTTGGATAATGTGGCGGGATGGATTTTAGAACTTGATCGTGGCGAAGGAATTCCTTGGAAGGGGAATTATTCTTCTTGGCTTGAACAAAAAGACAAGCGAACAGCCCAAGAGCAAAAAGACCAATCCAAAAGACAAAAGACCTTAGAAAAAGAATTGGAATGGGTTCGTATGAATCCTAAGGCCAGACAGTCTAAATCAAAGGCTCGTTTGTCTGCCTATGAAAACTTATTGAAGGATGCCACGCCGGAAAAAATTCAAGAGATGCAAATCTATATTCCACCAGGCCCTCGTTTGGGGGATGTGGTGATCCAAGCTCAAAATGTGACGAAGGGTTTTGATAAAAAACTACTTTTTGATGATGTTAGTTTTTCAATTCCACGGGGGGCGATTGTTGGCGTGATTGGGCCCAATGGTGTAGGTAAAACGACATTATTTAATATGATCACTGGCCGCGAAAAGCCAGACTCTGGAACTTTTAAAGTTGGCGAGTCTGTGAAGATGGCCTATGTGGATCAGTCCCGTGAAACTTTGGACCCCAATAAAACAGTCTGGGAGGAGATCTCTGGAGGGTTGGAAAATATTCAGCTAGGGATTCGCGAAGTGAATTCCAGGGCCTATGTTTCTTGGTTTAACTTTGGTGGAACTGATCAGCAAAAGAAGGTCGGAACTCTTTCTGGTGGTGAACGCAACCGTGTGAATATGGCTAAAATTTTGAAGCAAGGGGCAAACTTATTGCTTCTGGATGAGCCCACCAATGACTTGGACGTGAACACCATGCGGGCCCTCGAGGACGCCTTGCTTGATTTTGGTGGTTCCGCAGTTGTGATTTCCCATGATCGTTGGTTCTTGGATCGTATTTGTACGCATATTATGGCCTTTGATGGGGATTCAAAAGTGACCTTGTTCAATGGAAACTTTTCTGAATACGAAGAGGACCGTAAAAAACGTCTTGGTGAGGATGCGACTCCGAAGCGTCCACGCTTTCGAAATATCCAGTAAATTTATTTCGTCAGGTACAGGTCCCTTTGCATCTCTATGTAGAGGGCCTCTTAAAGAGAGGCTTCAAGGATTGGTAGTGGGCGTTGAGTTCGATGAATTTTTCAGCAGAGCCCCCTTGGTCAGGGTGAAGTTTTAAAGCCAAATGACGGAAGGCTTCGCTTAATTCCTCTTCGAAAAAATGAAGTGGAAGTTCTACTTTTTCATTTTTAAAATAATTAAAAGCATTGGTTTGGTCAGAATTAAGCTTGTGCTTGGGGCGCTCTTGAAACTTGTTCGATTTCATAGCATCCACTTTGGCGCGGCGAGTTTGTTTCTGTGTCCCGGTCTGTTGATTTTTTTTGTAGAACCTCTCGATGTTGCTTTTGCCTTTTGGGCCCGCGCTGGCCGTGGAGGCTCTTTGAATATTTTGACTATATAAAGAACTCCACATCAGATTTTCAATATCAAGGGATGAATGGGGAGTGGAAGTATAATGTTTTTCAGAGGGCGTTTGCCCCATCATTTGTTCTAGAAGGTCTCGAAATTCGCTTTTTCCCATTGATAAACTGATCGGCCAAGTCTGATATTCCACGAGTCGAGGAAGGGTCCAGTGGCCTGAAAGGCCTGTGTTTAGAGGGGGGAAAGCAGCTTTACTGAGGGGGAAAGTGGACTTTTCAGAGGGAATTTTTTCATTTTCAGAGGGGGAAAGTGACTATTTTGGGTGTTTTCCCTCTGGAAAAGCAAAAAAATGAAAAAAAATTTGATGGACCTGCATTTTTTTTTGGACAAACGCCTGGAAGTCGTTACACTAAGGTCCATTGGCAATTAAATAAAACAGAACAACAATGTTCTTAAAACGGAGGAACACACACATGGCAAAAGCTAAAAAAGCTACAAAAAAAGCCGCAAAAGCAACTAAGAAAGCCGCTCCTAAAAAAGCTGCTGCAAAAAAAGCCGCTCCTAAAAAAGCTGCTGGAAAAAGAAAACCAAACCCAGCTTTCATGAAAGCTTTGACTCCAAGTAATACTTTGGCAGCGATCGTTGGAGCTTCTCCATTGCCACGCACTGAAGTTGTTAAAAAACTTTGGGCTTACATCAAAAAGCATGATCTTCAAGATTCTAAAAACAGAAGAAACATCAATGCTGATGACAAATTGAAATCTCTTTTTGGTAAAGCGACTGTAAACATGTTTGAAATGACTAAAATCGTTTCTAAACATTTGAAATAGTCCCTACGGATTGATTTGAAAAATGGAAAGGGCTGGCCTCAAAACCAGCCCTTTTTTTATGTTATTTTACTGATTTTGCAATCTAGACCCATGTCCTCGTGGACAGGTGCAATTGATTCTGTTAGCTTGTTCCCCTAAGGGAAAATCATGGGAATTAAGCCACTCAATAAAGATGAAATCAAAAAGATGGCAGCCGCATGTAAGCATGCTGCTCAAACTTTGAATTACATTGAAAAATACATTAAGCCTGGAATCACGACCAACGAGATTGATCAGCTTATTTATGATTTTACACTATCCCATGGTGGAGTCCCTGCAACTTTAAATTATCACGGATTTCCAAAGTCTTGCTGCACTTCAATTAATGAGGTGATTTGCCACGGAGTCCCTGATTCTACAGTTCTTAAAAATGGCGATATTATCAATGTCGATGTGACAACGAAGATGGACGGTTTTTTTGGCGACAGTTCGAAAACCTTTATGGTCGGCAAGGTTTCTGATGAAGCCAAGGATCTTGTTGAAGCCGCTCATCAGGCCATGATGAAGGGTATTGAGGCCATCACACCCAAGGGAACTACCGGGGATATTGGCTTTGAAATTAATAAGTATGTTACTCGCAAGGGTTATACGACTGTTAAAGAAATTGGTGGCCACGGGATTGGTCGAACATTCCATGATGAACCCTTTGTGCCTGCCTGGGGTAAAAAAGGTAAGTTGGATCGCCTTGTTCCTTTTCATTGTATTACTGTGGAGCCGATGATCAACCAAGGATCTGAAGAGATTAAAGAGTTCCCAATTAAGGGATCATCGCATAAATGGTATACGACTGTGGATGGAAAGCTTTCGGCACAGTTTGAACATACTGTCCTTGTGACAGATAGTGGTTACGAAATTTTAACATTGGATTGATTTAATTTTTATAGAAAACAATTTTAAAACATATTAATAAGTGAAGGGAATAAAATGTCACTGCAAACAACGATACAAAATGGGAAGAACAAAATGAAAAAACCAACTAAACCAGCAAAAATGCCTGTCCGCGATTATGCCGTCTGTAAAGAAGCCATGGAAAACCCAAAGGTTTTTCAAGAAATGGCTCGTTGGGGTCGTGAAGAAATTAAAATTGCAGAAACTGAAATGCCAGGTTTAATGGCTCTTCGTAAAGAGTATGGTAAACAACAACCTTTGAAAGGCGCTCGTATTGCTGGTTGCCTTCATATGACAATTCAAACAGCAGTTTTGATCGAAACATTGATTCACTTGGGTGCAAAAATTCGTTGGTCTTCTTGCAATATCTTTTCAACGCAAGACCATGCGGCAGTAGCCATTGCAGCAGCAGGAATTCCTGTGTTTGCTTGGAAAGGTCTTTCTGAGACTGATTTCAACTGGTGTATCGAACAAACCATCGAAGGTTGGGGTGACGAAGGTTACAATATGATCTTGGATGATGGTGGTGATTTGACAAATATGATGCATGAGCCCCGCTATGCAAAATTGATCAAAAAAATCATCGGTCTTTCTGAAGAGACAACAACTGGAGTTCACAATTTGGAACAAATGCACAAACGCGGTGCTTTGAAAGTTCCAGCGATCAATGTGAATGACTCTGTGACAAAATCAAAATTTGACAACTTGTACGGTTGCCGTGAATCTTTGGCCGATGGTATTAAGCGTGCAACTGACGTGATGGTTGCTGGTAAAGTTGTTGTTGTTGCTGGTTACGGCGATGTAGGTAAGGGTTCTGCATTTTCAATGCGTGGACTTGGTGCCCGCGTGATCGTGACTGAAATCGATCCAATCTGTGCACTGCAAGCAGCAATGGAAGGTTTTGAAGTTACAACAATGGAAGAAGCTGCTCCAATGGCAGATATCTTTGTAACTGCAACAGGTTGCTGCGATATCATCACCGATAAGCATTTCACAAAAATGAAAAACAACGCCATCGTTTGCAATATTGGTCACTTTGATATCGAAATTGATATGGCTTGGTTGAATAAAAATTCAAAAAAACGTGAAGTGAAGCCACAGGTTGATATCCATACTTTGAAAAATGGAACTCAAATTATTATTTTAGCACAAGGTCGCTTGGTTAACTTGGGTTGTGCCACTGGACATCCTAGTTTTGTGATGTCGAATTCATTCACAAATCAAGTTTTGGCGCAAATTGAGTTGTTTACAAATCGAGATAAATATCAAGAAATTGGTATCTACAGATTGCCTAAACATCTTGATGAAAAAGTGGCGGCATTGCACTTAGGTAAATTGGGTGTGAAATTGACGAAACTTTCTGGCAAACAATCAAAATACTTGAACATGAGTGCCAACGGTCCATTCAAACCAGAACACTATCGTTACTAGTACTAAATTTAAGAAAAAAGATCCTAAAAAAACCCACTTCAGAGTGTCCTGGAGTGGGTTTTTGTTCAAACAAGGAAGTCCTGGTTTGACTTGAAATGTGGAGAGTAAAATGGAAGATCATGTACCACCTAAGCCAGCCAATTCAATACGAATTGTTCTTGAGCTGAATAAAGCAGAAAAGCGACTAGATAATGTTTTGCTTCGTGCAATCAAGGCACAAAAAGAGAACTTAAGTCTGCGCGAGATTACCAGGACTGCGTTCAAAGAGCTTTTTAATGAAGGCAAAATCAGAATCAAGGGACAAAATGCCAGGCCCTCATCTGCTGTGGCAAAGGGCATTACCTATGTTGATATTATAGGTTTTAAAAAGTGAAGATAAAGCTTCTTTTGCAACGACATTTTGAAGTCGAATTGCAGGAGGCGTTACCTGAAAATTGGGGGGATGTCTATCTCCTAAAGCACAATCAAATTTATCGTCAAATTCGCCGACTGACTTTGCAAAATAGATTTGCATATACATCAAATTTAAATGAAGCCTTTTCAGCATTGCCGCTAGGCGATTTAGATTCATTTCTGGGCAAAAAACAAATTCCCTACCTGAACAATGTCCAGGCTATAAAAGAGCTCGAAGCCAAGAGGCCCAATCAAATTGAGTGGGACCATATTGTCGATAATTTACATAAAAATCATGTCTTCCATGAATCCTGTCATGCTGTTGCAAGATCCATCGTTCGTCCTGCTGCATGGTCGGTGCTCAATATATCCGATTTTTCTTTGGATGATGGAAGTAAAGAATCACGACAGCAGAAAATGGGGCTTATTTTGTTAGAAGAATCATTTGCCAATGCCTGTGAATTACTTGCAGTTGCTGATGTTGACGATTCTGCCCATAAAATATTTTTTGAGTCGAACTCTTATATTTGTATGTTTGATGATCGAGTGAATTTTAAAAAAGCATTGGCCGAATTTGATCGGGGCTCTTTTTTTAAATTTATTTTGTTAAGCTACTTTCATAGCAATTTGTTATTTGATCAATTCATAGAGGATGATTTTAAGAAAAGTTTAAATATGTCCTTCGGAGATGTTGCGATGCTGAGTTCGCAGAATCTAAAAGCATTAAGAGCTCTTTCGAAAAATGCTTTTGCCTTAAACCATCGTTTTCGCCAAGTGACGACGGAATTTTACTTTAAACTTCTTGGGTATCCTGGCCGATTGAATCAGGCCTTGGACTTTGACCATTGGGAAATCTTAGATTCGAATATTCAAAAATCAATATTAGATCCTTTGTCTATGGCTTTCACGGGACAAAAATAAATCCATTTCCAAAACCAAATCCGAGCTCGCCAGTGCAGAATTGATATTAATGCATTCCCTAGAGCAACTTAGAGTAAATACTCGTGGAGTATATACTCTAAGTATTTGAAATTATTGGTAAATAATAAAATTTAATTTGAAATAACAGGTGGACTCATGTCTAAGACAGAAAAGAGAACTTTTCATGATCGGAGACACAATGGAGTTACCAAATATGACGTTGAGTCGATATAGAACAGATTCATCAGGTGCTCTGCCGCGAGAGACTCAGATTTTTCTACATCAATTGCATCAGAAGTTTAATACGCGTCGGTTAGAGCTTTTACAAAAAAGAAAAAATCGTGCTGAAGAAATTGAAAATGGAAAAAATTTAGATTTTCTACCCGAAACTGCCGAGATTCGAAATGCAGATTGGAAAATTCTTGGTGTTCCCTTAGCTTTGCAAGATCGCCGTGTAGAAATCACTGGTCCAGCAGAACCTAAAATGATTATCAATGCATTAAATTCAGATGCCAAAGTGTTCATGGCAGATTTTGAAGATTCATTATCTCCAACTTGGGAAAATATCATTACTGGCCATCGTGCCTTGTCTGAAGCTGTTCGTGGTCGCCTGGTGCATACTAATGAAGAAGGTAAAACATATCATTTAAATGTATTGCCATCAAAATTAGTCGTTCGACCAAGGGGCCTTCATCTTGAAGAGGAAAATTTTAAAGTTTCAGGACTTGCCACAAGTGGAAGCCTATTTGATTTTGGAATTTATTTTTTTCAAAATGCCCACGAAACAATAGAACGTGGTTTTGGTCCCTATTTTTATTTGCCAAAATTAGAAAGTCATCTTGAAGCCAGATGGTGGAATGATGTGTTTAATTTTGCTGAAAAATATCTTCATTTGCCAACCGGAACAATTAAATCAACAGTGCTTATTGAAACTTTACCAGCCGCTTTTGAAATGGATGAAATACTTTTTGAGCTTCGTGACCATGTGGTCGCCCTTAATGCCGGCCGTTGGGACTATATCTTTAGCTTGATTAAAAAATATAAATTTAACCCTGAGTTTTTATTGCCAGATCGTGATCAAGTGACAATGACGACGGATTTTATGAAATCCTACTGTGAATTGTTAGTGCAAACTTGCCATCGCCGTGGGGCCCATGCGATTGGTGGAATGTCAGCATTTATTCCGAACAGAAAAGAACCAGAAGTGACGGCTTTGGCTCTTAAAAAAGTGGCTGAAGATAAAAAACGTGAAGCGACAATGGGCTTTGATGGAACTTGGGTGGCCCATCCAGATTTGATTCCAACAGCGGCGAAAGAATTTAATGATGTTCTGGGTGAAAAACCCCATCAAAAAAATATTCTTCCGCAAAACAAAATTCAAGCCATCAATCTTTTGAATACAAAAATTGAAAATGCTCAAATTACTGAAGCGGGTATTTGTAAAAACATTTCTGTATCGATCCAGTACATGAATAAGTGGCTTCAAGGCCAAGGTGCTGTGGCCATTAATAACTTAATGGAAGATGCTGCAACAGCTGAAATTTCACGAATGCAACTTTGGCAGTGGCTGCGTCACCAAGCGACCTGGGTTTCCAAAGCAGGCGAAAAGCAGCCATTTGAATTGAAGGCCTTTGATCATTTCTTTGATCAAGAATGCAAAAAACTTTACGCGCTTGAGCCAGAAAAAAACCATATCACCTTAAAAATTGCAGCAAAGGCTCTTTATCAAATGGTGATTAGCCCCGATCCAGATGAATTTTTAACACTTAAATTACCACAAATTTTTAACCAAATCGAAATTTAAAAAGGAGACTCAAATGTCGATAGAAAACAAACAAATCGAGTGGCAAACACATCCAAGATGGAAAGGTGTAAATAGAAATTATACTCCTTCTCAGATTGAACACCTTCAGACAACTCTTCCGGTGTCTTACAGTCTTGCTACACACGGTGCTGAAAAATTATGGAAACTTATCACAGAAACAGAATACGTGAATACGTTTGGTGCCATGACTGGTGCACAAGCAACTCAAATGGTGAAAGCCGGATTGAAAGCGATTTATTTAAGCGGTTGGCAAGTGGCAGCTGATGCCAATCTTTCTGGGCAGACCTATCCAGATCAGTCTTTGTACCCATCAAACTCTGTTCCACAAGTAGTTCGTCGAATTAACAATGCATTCACTCGTGCTGATCAAATTGACCGTTCAAAAGGAACGGCAGGCAAAGGTCTTGATTGGTATGCTCCTATTGTTGCAGATGCTGAGGCTGGTTTCGGCGGGCCGTTGCATGCTTTTGAATTGATGAAATCAATGATCGAAGCAGGTGCTGCTGGTGTGCATTTTGAAGATCAATTGGCGGCAGAAAAAAAATGTGGTCACTTGGCAGGTAAAGTTCTAGTTCCGACTTCGACATTTGTTCGTACTTTACAAGCGGCTCGCTTGGCCAGTGACGTATTGAATGTTCCAACAGTGATTATTGCAAGAACTGATGCATTGTCTGCAACATTAATGACTTCTGATATTGATCCTGCAGATAAGACGTATTTAACAGGCGAGCGTACACCCGAGGGTTACTACGTCATTAAAGGTGGCCTAGAGTGTGCTATTGATCGTGCATTGGCCTACGCGCCATGGGCTGACGTATTGTGGTTTGAGACCTCGACTCCTGATATGAAGGAAGCAGAAGAGTTTGCAAAACGAATTCACGCTGAACATCCTGGAAAAATTTTAGCCTACAATTGTTCCCCATCTTTTAACTGGAAAAAATACCTTTCTGATGAAGAAATTGCAGTGTTTCAAAAAACTTTAGGAAAGTTAGGTTACAAATTTCAGTTTATAACTTTGGCTGGATGGCATTTGTTGAATTATCATACTTTTGATTTGGCTTTGAATTACAAATCTCAAGGAATGTCTGCCTATGTCGAACTTCAAGAGGCTGAATTTAAAGACGCTGGTTTAGGTTACACAGCCGTCAAGCATCAGCAAGAAGTCGGAACTGGTTATTTTGATCAAGTTTTAACTACTATTACTGAGGGCACTGGTTCCACTGGAGCTTTGACTGGATCGACTGAAAAAGAACAGTTTGGGGTTTCAGAGTCACACCACTAGGTGTTGTGTTTAGCCCTTATTATTACCCACAAATCTAACGATTTGTGGGTTTTTTATTTTCACGTGCTTCTTTGCAAAGCTGATCACAGCGTTCATTGTAGACATTGCCAGCATGGGCCCTGACCCAATTCCAGGTGATGTCGTGTTTTTGAAGAAGATCAAATATTTTTGCATACAAATCGCTGTTTGGGATCGGGAAATTATTTTTTTTAAGCCAATGGGCAGAATTCCAATCGGGTAGTTTTTTTATATTGTCGATAAGTACTTTACAATCTGTGAACAAAACAATTGATGAATTTTTAGGGATAGAAATCATACCTAAGCATTCAAGGGCTTCGATGGCGGCTTGGAACTCCATGCGATTGCTGTTGGTTTTTCGTGATCGCCCAGACTTTTCAGCGATGATCTTGCCTTGATTTAAAATCAAAAAGGACCACGATCCCCATCGCCCTTTGTCGCTGCCATCTGTGTAGATCTGGAATTCATGAATTGCCAGTAGTAATCCCTTGAAATAAGACTTTTTTAGTGCCGCATTTCATCGTACAGTGATTGGAAATTATATGTCATCAGTAAATCTGCACTATACCTTTAATTATTCCCAGCCCGAAGAGTACCGATTGTCCCATGATTCGGTTTTTCTTGCTCGCCATGTTTTTGAAAAAATGATGGATGTGGATTTAAGCCAAGCGATGGCCTTGGACATATGCGCCGGGGCAGGGGTTGTGGGTATGGATTTTCTATTTCATCGTAGGGAAGCTTTGCAAAGTCTACCATCGTCCTTTGACTTTTTAGAAATCCAAGATGTTTATAAGCCCCATTTTGAAGAAAACAAGATTCGATTGGGTGCGGTTCCGACAGAGCTTAATTTTGTTTTGCGGAATTACAACGATCTGCAATCTGACGAGTTTAAAAACAAGTACAATCTTATTTTATCTGCGCCACCGTATTTTATGCCAGGACATGGAAAGCTTTCGCCTTCGGATTTTAAAAATCGCTGCCGATTTTTTATTGATTCTGATTTGCGAAATCTGCTTCTAGGAATTCATCATTCGCTGAAACAGTCTGGGCAGGCGTTTTTACTTTTACGTGATCTGCCAGAACATCGGTGGAATGTTATTCGCGAGGCCGAAGAAATTTGTTTTGGCTTGCTTGAATTTAAAGTCCTTGGTGATATTCGCGGAACTCATTTTGTAGGTTTGAAGCCCTGTTAAGTTAAAAATCGTTGGTTGTCATGGGATGCATTTCAGTTCAAACTTAATATGAAGTTATTTGTCGTTTTTGTTTAAATAAGCTGGAGGTTTTGTGATTTTTAACGGTATTAAATTATATATTTTTGGATTTTTAATTATGATTTCTGGCTGTGCTGGAATGAAAGTTGTGCATCCCAACGATCAAAATAACGAGCAGGGCACAAAGGCCTTGGATCTTTCTGGTGGCAGCTTAAAGATCGTTGATACCTACACTTGCAAAATTGTTGCGTCCAATGGAAACCGCGTGTCTGCAGTGGCAAAGACTGAAGAAGAGGCAAAAAAAGAAGCCTTGGCTAAGTGCAAAGACCAAACGGTCATATCCTTTTGCCAACCCAAAAATGTGAAGTGTGTGAAAAACTAAGTTGGACATTATCTAATCATTGGCTTATTTCAGCGGCCAATGTGGCCTTAAGAATGTCACTGTTCAAGCGATCGCGCCAAAATCAGCTAAGTGATGGGTATTCATAGTGAAATGGTCAATTTCACTCAAATAGTTGTCAAATATATAGTCAAAACAGGGGGTAAAATCCTCTTGGCATGGCTTGCACATTTTAACCATGATGAAGATCATTTTTCGTATCTTATTTATATTGTTCTTGTCTGTCCCAGGTCAGGGGGAAGTCGTTCAACAGACTTCTGCTGTTGATGACTTACCGACATTGGCTGAATATTTCAGATCAGCGCCTTTATTTATGGTTGGAAGTATTCAGTTTGAAAAGGATCATCAAATTTTCCATGATCAAGTGGCTGGCGTTAATTACCTTAAAGGAACGATACAAGCCCACCGCAATTTAAACATTTGGCTTTCGCGGGACGAGCTTCGAATTCAAACAAAAGGTGGTCTGCGAGTTTCATTGGCTGGTGTTCCAATTAGTGTGACAAGTTTAAAGTATAATAATCGCAATGGGCAAGTTGAAGTCGAGTCTTCAACCTTGGGAATTGATGTTGGAAATTTTTATATCGAAAAGAAGATGGCTTCAGAAATTAAGAAAAAATTCCAAGCCAAATTGCACAGGGCATTTTCACGACTAGTTCTTATTCGTCAGCAGAAAACAATTGATGATGCGAGCAGTATGTTAAATGAAGTGATCAATGTATTTAAAAATAATCGACAAGGCGCTAAGCGTGGCAAGCCTTTACCGACATTTACCGGTGATGTTAACCTTGTGACATTGGTCCCACAGAATACAGTTGTGCGCATTGGTTCTGTTGCGGCCGAGCTGACTGTAGGTGATGCATTAATCAGTTCGGTTTTAATTCGTGCGCCATCCCGTGGTAAGGTGCAGATTCGTGGCGTGCAATTTTCATCTGCACAAGGGATTGTATTGCATAAAAATACAGGCACATCGCAAGGGATCCTGCGGGCGACTTTAAAAAGTGTTTCGGCGACAGAAACATATGGTTTTCAGCTAGATGCTACAAATGGGGTCGATGATTTGATCAGCGGGGCAAGGGTGTTGTCGACACTGTCTAGAGTAGGTCGGCACAATCCTGCAGCGACGGCTTCGGATTTGACTGATGAATTAAGTCGAGTAGAGCCCTCTTTGTTAATTCAAAAAATTATCAATGCAAAAGCCCAAGGTGGGTTGAAATTCTATGTCCTGTCCCATCGGGATGAACTTTTAAAATCCGGGGCAAGCCCAGCATTGGTTGATGCGCTAGCGGTGGATCAACCGCAAGTGGGACCCATGCCTTTTGAATATAATTTAAATACAATGAGCTCTCGATGAAATCTAAAAGGACTATGAATTCGATTAATCTTTTTAAGTTCTGTGTGGTCCTAGGGACGGCCTTTTTTCTTTCTAAGGCCATTGCAAAGGATCAGCTTGATGGCGTGATGCCGATGAATAGTGTTGATATGAATGATCTAGACAAGGTCATGCATGCAAATAAACCGCTCATGGTTGTTTATCCAAATGAATCTGATAAGGACGTGAACAGTTTTAATTATGCTTTATATCCGCTTGATGAAAAGCAATTTCAAACGGCACAAAGCCGGATTGGGATGCAGATTGGTCTTGGTGGAAACCCCGATGTCGACAATGGAAAATTATTTCGTAATCAGGCGTGGAATATTTCAATTTTATACCCTGTAAAGCAGACAGAATTTCTGCCTACAGCCGTTTAGATATTGTCACCTCAAGATTTAGTCATAATGGGGCCCCAGTTGGTCAAATCAATCCTAAAACGGAAAAAGAATTTCGTCTTTACAAAAACAATACAGGATTTACTGGTGCAGCTATTGGAGTTGGTGTGAAAGTCAGAGTATCTTCTGATACAGCACTATTCACTGAATACACCAAGTACAAGGTTCAGCAAACAGATAATCCTGCCTACCAATTTAGAGGTGGCTGGAACTTTGGGATTGCCCGTAAGTTTTGGTTTTTCCAGGGGCACAGATAGGTTTATTATTGTTCGAAAAATAATTACCAGCTCTTTTTTTCAGCCTCAATCGAATTCACGTATTCCGAGAGCACATTTTCTGGTGTTACAATATCGACAGTGATGGGTAAGTCAGAGTCTTCAAAAATATCGTTCAACTGTGTGACTTCTTTCGGCGTTAATCCAGGTGTGGTGCTAATCCATAAATCCAAATCGGAATATTTTTTATAATCTCCGCGGGCGCGTGAACCAAAAACAAAAACCTGCCATTGATTTTTGTTTTTCAAAAAATCAGAAAAAATATTTTGCACCATCAAATACTGATGATCTGTCAGGCCAAATTTTTTATTATCCATTGGTTTTGTCGATAAGAATTTTTAATAGTTGCTCTGCCAGGGGTAGAAATTGCTGAGCTAATGCATAGCTTTTGACGGCTAATTTTTCACCATATTCATGACTGGTTTCATTTCGTGATTTTTGAAATTCTATCCAATCTTCAACATTGTTAATCCAGCCAAGACGACCAAGTTCGCGAAATATAGTTTTTGGAACATCAGCTTCGACTTCATTTTCTTTAAGGGCTCGTCGTGCAAACTTCCAAACAAGTTCATAGGAGTATTCGAATCTTTGAATAGATCCGTCGCGTTCCAAAGTTGTTGGGTTTTTAATTTGTAGAGCTTCTTTTAAATTTTTTAAGGCGGCTAGAACGAGGGCTGGGTTCAGATTTGAATGATCCACTGCTTCTCCTTCGAACCTTAGCGCCGTAGAAAATTGGCGGGGTGGACGGGACTCGAACCCGCGGCCTTCCGCGTGACAGGCGGACGTTATAACCAACTTAACTACCACCCCACGTGGAAAGTAAGACCTTTTTAAAGGATTAGATTTTTATACAGATTTTGGGTCGCTGGAGCAACTTCTTTTTTCTGTAAACAAGCTTCCCAATCTTTGGTTTTCGGTTTATTTTTGCTTTTTTGACCCTTAAAAACTCAAAGGACCTCTCGATGTCTCAACAATCTGCTCATTTTGCATCTTTTTTAATCAAAACCTGCCTTATCACTTTAGCCATGGTGGCCGCGGCCAACAGTCAGGCCAAAGAGGTCGAATACGAAATTAAAGGCATGAAGTGTGGGGCCTGTGTGGACTCGATCAAAGAAAAAGTCTGCGGCCAAAAGGGTGTTACTAAATGCAATGTTGAAGTTGGCAAAATGACTTTAACTTTAGACGATAAAAATGCTCCATCTGACGATAAAATTTCATCCCTGGTCAAAGATGCGGGCCACTTTAAAGTGATCAAATCAACACCTGTTACATCCCAAGGTCACTAGTATGAAACTTTTTTGGATCGATATGGAGATGACAGGCCTTGATGTTGAAAAAGAGGTCATCATTGAAGTGGCTGCCATAATTACAGATCTCAATTTTACCGAACTCGACAGCTATGAAGCCGTTGTCAAACAACCTCAAAAATATCTTGAAAGCATGGACGAATGGAATACGACCCACCATCGTGATTCTGGGCTAACGGCAAAAGTTCCCTTTGGCAAAGATCCAGAAATGGTCGAACAGCATTTGATTTATCTGCAAGAAAAATACTTTCCAGATCCAAAGGATCGACCCATGTTAGCCGGGAACTCTATCTCCCAAGATAAACTTTTTATTGATAAATACATGACCAGGTTTTCTGAAAGATTGCACTACCGCACATTGGATGTGACTTCGTGGAAAATTTTATTTGCTAATAAGTACAATAAAATCTATCGAAAGCAAAACCAGCACAGGGCCCTGGATGATATTCGCGAAAGCATTCAAGAGCTCCAATACTACATCAGCTTTATTAATCCCGACGCCAGGGCTTAAGGTTTCTCTTAAGCCCTGGCGTCGGGATTAATAAAGCTGATGTAGTATTGG
>DGYJ01000099.1:3323-3681 GCA_002396665.1 Bdellovibrionaceae bacterium UBA5009 | reverse complement strand
AATAATTTGTGGGCCTGCAAAAAATCCTTCTCACTTGCAGACTTCAGTTTCGCCATTTGATCATACAGCTCAATGGCATTCACAACTTCACGAATCTGGGTGGCCGGTCCAATGACTCTTTTTTTTTCAACAAGTGCTGTGACCTGTTCTTCATTCAAAGTATTTCCTTCAATGGCTAGGCTATGCTTGACTGTACGAATCTTATTTTCTTTTCTTAATTTGGGGGACGGCTTGATTTGAATACTTTGAGCGTCCAATTGGCCCAATACCGCCTGGATATCGGCGACAAGTTGAAGGATTTTTGAAGTGATTTTAAAGGGTGGGGATTCCATACATTGATAGTATCATATGATACTAT
>DGYJ01000099.1:0-3177 GCA_002396665.1 Bdellovibrionaceae bacterium UBA5009 | reverse complement strand
GATAGTATCATATGATACTATCAAAAAAACAGCCATTTTGCCCGAGTTAACGTTTTTAAACAGCATTGGCCAGTCCCAAAACCCCGGCGCCTTGCGACAAATGCTCATTTTCTTATCAAATCACTTGGGTATCCTAAAAAAAGCGCTAGCATATTTAGACCAAGGTCATGTTCCAAGGGGGGAATTATGAAATCACCTAAACGGATTTTAGCCGCTACTCAACTTTTGCCAATTTTAATATCATTGGCATTTTCAACAACAGCTCACACGCAAACGTCATCACAGACAACTAAGTCATCTGATGATCTTCGACTAGAACAACTGTTGAAATCACATATGGATGAAAAAGCTTTGCACGCTCCTGCAAAACCTTTTTCGATGTCAGAAGCCATTCAGACTTTGCAAACTTTTAAAGCCGCTGCAAAAACAGAGAAATGTGCAGATGCTTCAAAAACTCTTTTTGAGCAAAAGTATGTCATGACCGCCGATGCCCAAGGAAAGCCTTGCCGAGTTTACGATCTGTCTTTTCTGAATTTAAAAGCCTTGTTCACTTCTTTGAAGCCGATGCAAGTTCCCGTTCGCGCCGTCACTTCGGCTGAGTATTTGAATTGGATCAATGGAAACGGCAACGCTGTTGCCAATCAAAATTCGCAGTACCGCAGAAATTTTAATCCGCGCCAAGCCGCCAGAAATAGCTGGATTGCAGGATTAAAATTTCGTCAACGCCCACAGGCGGTTTTTGGTTCACGCTTGTTTCCAAACGAAATTGGCTTACCCCAATCATTCACCCTTGCCGATTTGGATTTAGGTCAAAAATTTCAATTTGATTCTAAAACTCAAAATCAAATTCAGTCTTTATTGAACGAAGTTCGTTCAAATAAAAATGCTGTTTTGGATGACGCTGACGACATCTTGAGCGCCGAGACGCTTGAGACCTTGAACAAACCCGAATCTATTTTGAAAAAAATCAAATTCAACTGGAACGACCTTGAAAAAGTATACGATGTTGCCATCGAAGGTAATTTTCTACCTTTTTCTGGCCCAGTGGTATTGATTGATTATCAAACACAGTACAAATACGCGGTCGAAAAAATGATCCGTTCATTTTTAACATCTGGTTTGACTCAATTGGCTCGCACAATTCCAAACCCAACAGTTTCTGCAATTGTTGAAGTTGCCGTCACTGATGTTTTTGAGCAAATCGAACTGATGTACGATTCGCAAATGCTGCAATTTGAAGGAGCTCTTCGTTCGCATATGGCCGATGCCTCAATTACTGTTGAAGACATGGCCCTTTCGAACCGCGCACTGAACTTGTTGTATGGCCAGAAGTCAGATCTTTTTAGCAACTACATTCTTTCCGTTGTTCAAGGAAAACCTTTTGATTGGACGGCTTTTGAAAGAATGGGAAAAAGCTCGCGGTATTCCAACGAAAAAGCGCGTGACATCATGATGTCAAAAATGAACTCCCGATTGGTGCTTGAGAAAAAATGTAAAACTGAAATCATCCAAGATTATTTTGCAGTTTGCTCGATCAACGGACAAAAAAATGCGATCTACTCTTTGATTTCAGAGCGCAACATCTTTTCAAAAAGTTTTGGCGCCCCAATGATCTATCGTTACAGCAGACCCTACGAGGCCGCAGCCCTTCGTGGTGGAGCGTGGTTGCTTTCAATAGCAGTTCGCGTGATTGGACTTCCAATCTCGCGAAATTTGACAGGCTATTTGGATAATCAGCTCAAATCCTTTATGCACTCTGGACTTTTAGACGAAGCTTTGATGAAGCAAAATCTTTCTGCCCAAATGCGCGCAGGACAATCGCTAACATCCGAGGGCCAATCGATCATGACTTGGATGTACATTCAAAATTTAAATCCATTCACGCCAAAATCGATGAACTCTGAAAACAAACTGATCGCGATCAATAAACAACTCATCGGAATGTAATTTTAAAAAAAGGATTTTTTATGAAAAAAAATATTTTACTTCTTTTAGCGACACTTTCACTTCCCCTGTCTTCGATGGCTTCCCGCGTGGCAGTGACAGACTCTGGAACTGACTTTTCCCACGAACTTTTAAAACCCCATATGCTGATCAATTCAGGTGAAATTGCTGGCAACCGTGTTGACGATGATCAAAATGGCAAAGTCGATGATGTTGTTGGTTGGAATTTTGTCGAAGATTACGGTCGCGTTTTCTTTCCAGAACATTTAGCCTCTGTTGACCAAAAAACATTTCAATTTTTTGAAGTTATTGCCCGTAAGCAAAGCGGTAAAATGACGGCCGAAGATGAAGCCTTTTGGAAAGCCAATGTGACAGATTTACCTGCAGAACAAAAAAAGTCCTTGATGGCCAAATTGAACTTTTATGGACAGTATGCCCACGGGACCCATGTCTCTGGCATCATTGCTGACCTTGCTCCGAAGTCACAAATTATATCTGCAAGGGTCTTCCCAGACACCCCACCATCTGATGAAAAATCATTGGCCGGGGGACAAAAAAAATTAGGCCTGGCAGATATTTTCTACAAAATAATCTCTGCAGTTAACAATGGTAGTTTTGCTAAAGTTGGCGTGTATCTTAAAGAAAGAAATATTGATGTCGCCAACTACAGCCTTGGGGTTAGTCTTCAAAATATTGCAAAAATGACCTTGGGACTTCGCGGAATTAAAAATCCAACGCCTGAACAAATTTCTGCAGAAACAATTCGTGCTGCAGCTCAGTTTACTCCGCAGGGCCAAAAATGGATTGCCTCTTCACCAAAAACACTTTTTGTGATCGCTGCGGGAAATGACGGAACAAACAATGATTTGTTTCCAACATTTCCTGCCAATGTAAAAGCCGCAAATGCCATCACAGTGGCAGCGACCCAAGACTATGAAAAGCTCGCAAGCTTTTCGAATTATGGTGAAAGCGTTGATATCGCAGCCCCTGGTGTTGCCATTGTCAGTTCAGTGCCAAGTTTAGATCACAAGCAAATGTTACCAATGTCTGGAACATCCATGGCATCACCATTTTTGGCTGGTGTTGCAGCAAAAACAAAAGATTTAAATCCCACTTTAACTGCTGAAAACATTAAAGAGATTTTAATGTCCACGGTGGATAAAAAAGATTGGTTAAAAGCAAAAGTAAAAGCCGCTGGGGTAGTCAATCCAGAGCGTGCTTACTTGGCTGCTG
>DGYJ01000125.1:10082-10649 GCA_002396665.1 Bdellovibrionaceae bacterium UBA5009 | reverse complement strand
ACACGTGGGCTTTTCGTCGCTACTAAAAATAAAATGTCATATAAAACCTTTAAAAATTATGCTGAATCTCGAAATTTTTTTTTAAATTTTCAAGGAGCTCTTGGATATGGATTTATTAGACCCGTAAAAACAAACAAACTTCCAATTTATGAAAAAAAAATATCCCTAGATGTTCCAAATTTTAAAATTAAAAATTTAAAAAATTCAACTTTTAATAATGCGGAACTTCAGATGATTATTGAATATATTGAGCCTATTGAAAAAAATATGGCTGCTTTTGGGTTTAATATTGGGTCTGAAAAATCAGGACGAGAGGCAGCGATCGCCGCTCAAAAAAGTGGACAAGCCACTTTAACCGAAAAAATTGAACTCGTACAGGACGACAAAAAAAGATCTGGATTTTTATATCTGCTTCCTGTCTACTCGACCGCATCCACACCTAAATCTATTAAGGAAAGAGAGCAATTAATTGCTGGATGGGCGTTTGCTCCGATCTTACTTGATAACTTAATAGACTCCTTGGGTCAAAAAACAAAAATTGATTTCGACTTAAAAATTGACGATGTC
>DGYJ01000125.1:8571-9943 GCA_002396665.1 Bdellovibrionaceae bacterium UBA5009 | reverse complement strand
GTCACAAATAGCACATCTTCTTCTTTATTTTCTACTACAAAGTATAAAACAGACTCCATCAGCTATGATCAAACACTTTCTGATGTTATCGAAATTGGGGGTAGAAAATGGCTCATAAGAGCATATCATTCGAGAACTGCAACGGATTGGATGCAGCTCTGCTTTTCCATCTTAGTATTTTTGTTTTTAATGGCCGCAAACTATTTTGTGATTTTTTCTTATCAAAAATTTAAGCGTGTGATCGCGGCAGCAGAAAAGACAGCACAGCTTGCAACAGGATGGCGTCATGCCATTTTAGATGGCGCAAACTACTCCATTATTTCTACTGATTCAGACGGATTAATCATGACGTTTAATCGGGCAGCAGAAAAAATGCTTGGCTATTCGGCCGAAGAAATGATTGGACGCCACACCCCTGCAATTATTCATGATCAAAAAGAAGTTATTAACTATGCGAAAAAAATATCAAAAGAGCTGAATCAAAACATTCAGCCTGGATTTTCTGCTTTTATTGCAAAAGCAAGACATGGCGAAGTCGACACAAATGAATGGAGTTATATCCGCAAAGATGGCACTCAGTTTCCAGTGAAACTAAGTGTGAGTGCCATTTACGGTATTGACAGAAATTTGATAGGATATATTGGCATTGGCGAAGACCTAACAAAACAAAAAGAACTTGAAAAAACCATTGCTCTTCAGCAGGCTAAAATGGTTTCAAATTCGAAGATGTCTTCCATTGGAACAATGGCCGGTGGATTGGCCCATGAAATCAATTCGCCATTGAATACAATTTTATTGAAATCAATTTTTATAAGAAAGTTGGTTTTAAATGATGCCCCGGGAGCTGAAAAAATTCATTCAGAACTTTCTTCTATCGAGAAAACAGCAATAAAAATTTCGAATATAATTAAAAGTTTACGAATTTTATCAAAAGAAAGTGACAATGAAAATTTCGAAACGACTTCTTTGTGCAAAATTATTTCAAATGTCACAGATCTAAATAGTCAAAGATTTCAATATCATTCGATTGCTCTAAAAGTGGATTGTGCTACTGATTTAAAAATTAATTGTAAAACATCGGCGCTTTCACAAGTTATGCTGAATCTAATCAACAATGCCTACGATGCTGTCATTGAGCTTCCAGAAAAATGGGTTCAAGTCGAAGTTAAATCTGAAAATGGATTTACACAAATTGATGTCACCGATAGCGGGCAAGGAATTGAACCTCGAATTGTTGAAAAAATGATGGAGCCTTTTTTTTCGACAAAGGATGTTGGCAGTGGCTCTGGCCTAGGACTTAGTATTGCAAAAACCATCGTCGAAGAACATGGTGGTGAATTAAGTTATAGGTTAAATAATGGGCACACTAGTT
>DGYJ01000125.1:8139-8369 GCA_002396665.1 Bdellovibrionaceae bacterium UBA5009 | reverse complement strand
GCATCCAACGGGATGTCTCAAAACGGCTCAAAAGCTTCTTAATTTAAATTCTTAAAATGAATCATTTTTTTAATTTTGTTAAATTGATAGACAGTTTTTGAACTTCTGATGACCTAAAAACACCCCCTAAAGTCCTGTTTTCAATGCGAAAGTCCTATAGTTCCCTAGACCAAAATCCGATAAATATGACATGCGCAATCAGGGTGTGTGGCTCCTTTTATTTTGCTATA
>DGYJ01000125.1:6373-7971 GCA_002396665.1 Bdellovibrionaceae bacterium UBA5009 | reverse complement strand
TCCTTTTATTTTGCTATATCTTTTTGCTCTCGAGCTGTGGAGGCGGATTTCGCAGTTCGAGCTCATCCGGCGGAACCACAACTTTATCAGAACCAGACTACTGTTCAACAGTGACCTCGTACTCATCTGCAATTCCTGTAACAGCCAATGCAATTTATTACTATCGCCCTACTGTGTATAATGCTGGATCAGATGCCTATACCCTTTCCGGAAATCCCGTTTCTGACAATATTCCTGCAGCTGAAGTTGTTGTTAAAAATTCGAATGGTGAAACGGTTCAATGTTCAAGCACTGATGAGAGTGGAAATATTTCATTTAATCTACCAAAAACAAATGGAACCTACACAATTTATGTCCAATCCCGTTCTTTTGGAAGTTTAGCCAAAGTCAGTATTCTTGATGATATCAACAATAACCAGCCATATAAAATATCGAAAACAATTTCCCTGAATGGGAGTGAATCCACTTACAATGCTGGGACTTTAACTGCCTATGCTCGCAAATCAGAATCTGCTGCCATCGAAGGTGGTTCTTTTCATATTTTAAAGGCGATCTTTGATGCCAACAAATATATTCGCACTCAAATTTCACAGCCAAGTTGGGTTGCCGACAAAGTGACTGTCTACTGGAAGGCAGGATTTAATCCTTACTCTTACTTGGGCTATCCAAATTCATTAATTAGTTTTTACAGCAGCGGGAAACGCCAACTTTTTATTCTTGGCGGTAAAGATGGAAATGTGAGCACAGCAGATACAGACCATTTCGACCGCGCAGTTATTATTCACGAGTACGGCCATTTCTTAGAGGATGTCTATTCCAAATCAGATTCACCCGGTGGATCACACAATGGTAATTTTATAATTGATCCACGATTGGCTTGGTCTGAAGGTTGGGCTTATTTTTTTCAAGGCGCAGTTCAAGGCCTTAACCGCAGCGTCGACACGGCGGGATTTTGCAATGATTCAGTCGAAGGTGGTGTTTGCACCCTGACTGCGTACTTAAAGCATGATCAAAATGGGCCCACAGCAACTCAGGACCCTGTGAGCGTTAGTGGCGAAGGCACATTCAGGGAAGTTTCAGTGGTCCGCACTCTTTCCAAAGCCATGGCCCCGCTTTCAACTACTTACCCCTTTGGCGCTGCCATTCCATTCAGCGAGTTATGGTCAATTTTTACAAACACTTCGACAGGTTTTGCATCATCACAAGTTCACTTCCGAAATATTGCTCCTTTTCTTGGACAATTGGGCTCGGTCATTAGCACTAGCTATAGCGGCAGTGTCACTGCCTGGAATAATATTCTGACAAACGAGCGACAACTCACAGTCAAAACAAATTATGCCGACACCGTTACAGCGGCTGCAAGTTGCGCAAAATTTCCGAAAAACTTAGCCCCAGTGGTGGATGGAAATATGGGCGGGTCTGTCTATTCAAACAAACTTTATTCAAATGATTCTTACCAGTATTATTATGATGGCTCTTCAAATGCAAAAATCACAGTCTCTTACACCCAAGCCACAGGCACAGTGATTGACTTGGATCTTGTGGTCTACAAAGAATCACATCAATACTTTGAACAACAATCCGAAGCCTACGGCTCA
>DGYJ01000125.1:0-6135 GCA_002396665.1 Bdellovibrionaceae bacterium UBA5009 | reverse complement strand
GCTGTTCGTAGTGTCCGTGTAAATCCAGGTCTTGATTCGGGCGAAGAGTATGTGAACATGAATGGATTATCTGCTGGATATTATTTGATTTATGTCAAAGCCAATACCTACGGAAAACTAACGTCTGAACTTACCACCGGTTCTGCAAACTACACCTTGAAAGAAACAATCAATTCAACGGAGAAACAACTATGCCCGGACAATTAAAATTAAATAAATTCTTTTGGGCGCTTATTTCTTTGGTGATCATGATCACGGGGTTTTATCTTGGCCGTATTGTTGAGTCTGGTGATATACAATTATCGTCCATGTCGGCTCCAAAACGAAAATATGATTTTAAAAATATCAATGTTGTTGGAAAACACTTGGCCGTCATTCGTAGTGAAATTGAGGCCGTTCAATTGCCTGATCAAGACAGTGATGTTGCCATCTTAAAAGCAACGGTCTATTTAAACCAGGCCGTCGACGAAAATCTTTCGTACAGACTTTATTGGGATTCTGATATGCAGGTCGAGCCCATTTCTGGAACCGAAGGCGAGCTCAATGGTTCTGCTGTCGGCGAAGTACAAACTGTCGAGTTTAGATTAAGAAATTTCAGTCATGCCTCTAAAAAAGTTGTCACTTTTCTTGTCGAATCCAGACAACAGGGCCGACAATTTGGATCCACAGCAATCATTAGCAGCCGCCCGGAAGATTCCATGGAGTACATCGCCCCAGCAAAAATGGAATCTGCTCAACAGGCTACAAATTTTTAATAGACAATCTGTCAAAATATTTTAGCGACGAACAGCTTTGAAGGCCTGCAATTTTTTATTCGAGCCCAACAAAGAATCACGCGATGATTTTGCGCTTAAAAACGCAGTAGTTGCGGCTGTGGAGTTTTGTGGACCTTGCATTAAGCTTGTTAATCGGCTGAACTGCTCTGACAAAGTCGCATCTGAATTTTTATACGTCAGAAGTCGAGCCAAAAAGCGATCACCTTCGTTTAACAAAGCCTGCTGAATAAATTGAAACAATGGCAATTTGCGAACAATCACAACACCAGGTTTTAGCAAATAATTTGAACCTGCACTGATGCGATTAAAAAATGGTAAGTTCAAATCTGTAATTGTGATTTTTCCTTGGGCAGAAATTTCTGCATTCAAATCATAATAATATTGGGCCATTAAGCTTGTCACTTGAACTAAGGGCTGCCCCATGCTGTCCTCAGGATAGCGACCCATGGCTGGAGCTAATTGATTGTTTTGATTCACAGGGTACAATCGTCGAAACATTTCTTGCATTTGATCCAGGCTTGAAATCACTCGATCATCACCCATGTTCCAAGTTCCGTCGGCCACTTGACCTTCGATAAGACCAAAAAGAACAGAGCTATCCCACAGAAAAGATTTATTCAAAGAACCAGAAAGACTACCTTTGGTCGAAACTAAGGATTTTTTAGAAGCATCCCAAAATTTTTCCAATTCATTTTGAATTTTTCCAGCCTCTGCTGCGTATGTTCTGGAGCTCGACAAATCGCCGTTTGAAGAAGCCACTGCAGATCCACCAATAAGAGCTTTTTTTAATAAAATTAAATTTGCAAAATGTCGGCCATTCACTTGGCTCCACAGATCAAAACTTGGAGCCATCCATGTTTGAACTATAAAATCCAAATCCAATTTCAAAAGGCCACGGGAACCAATGGTGTTATCAAATAATACTTTTCGAAGGGCCTGGAATTCGCGCCACTGTTCGACCCGAGCAAGGTTGTACAATTTGATCATTGAAATTGCTCTTAAAGCCAAGGCTTCGCTTTGCACGCGTGGCTGCATTAGCGTCGTATTGCTACCGTCTAAAGAAAAATATGCAGTTCCCAAACCAAGCTGTGTCGACATTGCTGACGAAACAGTTTTTTGTTGAAACTGAACTTGTTCGATAAGCATTTTTTTAATCGTCGCCTTTTCATTTCCCACTGGGTAGCGAACATACATTGCCATCAATGCTTCGGTGGCCAGGGCCGCATCACGAACTGAATGGACATTTTGCGAAAGAGGTTGCACCGCTCTGTACTGGCTGACAGACCCAACAGCTTGATCAGAAACTGAAATGTTTTTAAGTAAATTAAAAAAAGAATATTTTTCTTGTAATGCTAAATCACGATCAGAAAAAATAACTTTTTGAGCTTCAGCATTGAAGACAAACAAGCAGCAGGCAAAAAGCACAAGACTTTTTGAATTCGAAAATAAACTTTTCACAACGGGCCTCTTTCGATATTAAAGCGGAATCACTTCAATTTGGGGATTAAATTCATCCCTCAGAAGACCTTCGATCGCCATCAAAGTTCCAGTCGTTGAACTCGGGCAAGTTCCACACGCTCCTTCGTAATGAACATAAAGCTTATTGTCTTCGTACTTGATGACAGTCAAATCGCCGCCGTCGCCCTGTAGGCCTGGCCTGATTGTTCGATCTAGAATCTCTTCGATAGTCTGTACTTCAACGGGCAAATTTTGTCGAGCCAATTTCTTTTCATCTACTTGAGTTTGTTCGGGATTATGCAAATGAAAGCGCGTCTGTATCACTGAAACGACTTGGCTTTGAATTGAGTCCGCATCGGCATCAAAGTTATGTGTAATAGTTATAACATTTTGAAAAAAATGCACTTGTCTGACCTCGGGAATTTGAAAAAGTGCAGAGGCCAATTTGTTATGGGAGGACTCATTGGCATCCGCATAGGTCGCTTTGCCTTCTTTAAGGACAGCCCGATCAAGTACAAACTTCCATGCATTGGGATTGGGCGTTGCTTGAACGCGGATTAAAATTTCTTGGTTAGGGGCTGACGCTGTAGTCATAATAACATCTCCTGGGCCTTCTTAACGCCTTCGCAAAGGGCCCGAACATCTGCGACTGAATTATAAATTGAAAATGAAGCACGAACGGTTCCAGTAATGCCATAGCGATTCATTAATGGCTGAGTGCAATGGTGGCCGGCACGAACTGCAACACCCGTCTGATCTAAAATTTGTCCCACATCAGAATGATGGGCTCCCTTTAAATTGAAAGATAAGATGGGACCTTTGTTTTTTACTAAACCGTAAATTTGTATGTCTTTGATTTTTTGCAATCCCTCTGTCGCCAGCTGAAGCAGCATCTGTTCATGCTGGTGAAGCTTTTGAAGATCCAACTGATTAAAAAATGATAAGGCTGCATCCGTAGCAATGGCGCCCTCGATATGTGGTGTGCCGGCCTCGAAACGAAATGGAATATCATTGAACGTAGTTCCGGTTGTTGTCACTTTTGAAATCATGCTGCCACCACCCTGATAGGGTGGCATTTTTTCAAGTAGTTTTCGTTTGCCATAAAGAACGCCAAAGCCTGTGGGGCCAAAAATTTTATGGGCAGAAAAAACTAAAAAATCGACATTCCATTTTTGGACATCTGTTTTATCTTGCGAAACCCACTGGGCCGCATCAACACAAACAATAGCACCAGCCTGATGCCCTAGGTTTGTTAATTTTTCTACGTCGTTAATTGTTCCCAAAGTATTAGAGCACGCCGTGAATGAAAAAATTTTGGGTCCAAAATTCAATTTAGCTTTTAAATCATCTTCATCGAGTTCGCCATTTTCTAAGACGCGCACGAACTCAATTTTCAATTTTTTTTCTGTGGCCAGCATTTGCCAAGGAACTATGTTTGCGTGATGCTCCATCTCTGTCAGAAGAATTAAATCATTTTCTTTTAAATTTGATTTTGCATAACTAAAGGCCAATAAATTTAAAGATTCAGTTGTTCCTTTGGTGAATACAATTTCATCAGCAGAATCTGCATTAATAAAATTTTTAATACTGGTACGAGCTTCTTCAAAATGAGCCGTAGCTTGATCACTCAGGGCATGGGCCCCACGATGAACATTCGATGATTCAAATGAATAATAATTTGCAATTCTATCGACAACCACTTTAGGTTTTAATGTCGTTGCAGCACTGTCTAAGTAAACAAGATTTTGGCCATTCACTTTTTGGGTCAAAGCCTGGAACTGGGCGCGAATGGCTTCAATATCAAAATCTTTATTTTTGCCGAAGGATGTGTTCATCATAAAGACTTCGCCTTCGGCAATTCAGAATTCATTTTTTCAAATTCAGATTTTAGACTTTTTGTAAGATAGGATCGTAGAATTGTATTTTCAAATCTTTCGACAACATCAGCTGCAAATCCAAAGCTCAACATCTCCATGGATTTTTCTTTAGAAAGACCGCGGGATTGAAGATAAAAAACTTCCTCCGCACTCAGCTGACCAACTGTCGATCCATGGTTTGCCTTCACATCATCGGCTTCGATTTCTAACTGCGGTTCAGAATCACACTGGGCTTTGTCGCTTAATAGTAAATTTTTATTTAATTGAGTCGAATATGATTTTTGCGCCTTGGGATTGATTTTTATCATGCCCGAAAATACTGAACGTGATTCACCAGCAAGGATGGATTTGTAAAGTTGTTCGCAGGTCGATTGACCATCAATAAATTGAATTTTAGTGTTTTGATCAGAATGTTGATTATAACCCAAAACATTCAGACCTAAAAATTGACTTGTTGAATGATGTCCACAAATTTTGACTTTCAATTGCTGTCGTGAAAGCAAGCCACCCGATTGATAAGAAAGAGCTTTCAAATTTGAAGCCTCATTCAATAGAACAGATTGGTGTCCAACGAAATAGGCACGTCGACCTATTTTTTGCTGATCAATCCAATTTAGGGATGAATTTTTATCCAGTTCAATTTCAATTCTTGGCTGAATAAAATAGGTGCTGGCTTCAGAGCCAGTCCAAGTTTGTAACAAAGTCATTTGCGAATTTTCTTCAAGATGAATTTTAAGCACAGGTTGCATCATCTGTGCAGGTCCTGTTGTCACATCCAATAAATTTATCACCTGCAATGGGCGTAGAAGTGTAGAGCTCTTTTTTAATTTTAAATTTAATTCAAAACCCGAAAAGGCCTTCTGCAAAAAAAACATCGCATCTGTTGAATGATCTTCGTCTTGTTCATTGCTGAATTGTTGATCAAGCACTGGCCTTTTTTTATCCCCAATGTCGCCTGAAAATTGATTATTTCCCGACAGACCTTGAACAACAAGTCCTTGTTGGGCCAATCCACCTAAGGAAACTGACAGATCTTCGACAAAGCCGCCATTCACAAATACCAAGTGGTCAAAATCTTCACCCGCTGCTGCAATAATTTGATTTTTTTGCTCTAAATTTAAATCAGCTGATTTAATTATTTTATTATTCCAAACAATCGGATTAAAAACCTTTTCTGAAAAAGATTTAAGACTGGTGTATTTCCAACTTTCCAACTTGCGTGTCGGCAGACCTAGCTTTTGAAAATTTTCAAAGCTTTGCTGTCGATCTACTGACGCCATGGACATCGCACCAGCAGACTGCTGGGCTCTGATATTTTGGTTCAGCTTTTCAAAGGCAGAAACTAAAGAATCCAATCATAACCTTCTTTCTCGAGTTTCTGAGCCAGTGTAAAATCACCTGTCTTAATAATTTGGCCATGGGCCAAGACATGAACAAAATCAGGCTTAATATAATCCAAAAGACGTTGATAGTGGGTCACTAAAACAATCGCATTGTCCTTTCGGCGAAGCTTGTTCACACCGTCGGCGACAATTCTTAGGGCATCAATATCTAATCCAGAATCTGTTTCATCCAAAAATGCTAACCTCGGCGAAAGAACTGCCATTTGCAAAATTTCATTTCTTTTCTTTTCCCCGCCAGAAAATCCTACATTCACTGGGCGATCCAAAAATTCTTCGCGCAAACCGACAATTTTCATTTTCTCTTGAACCAGTTTGCGAAAATCAGTTTCGTTCATGGGTTCAGAACCTTGATGTTCAAGGATCGAATTAAATGCCGCCTGTAAAAAAGTCAGATTGTTCACTCCTGGAACTTCAACAGGGTACTGAAAAGCTAAGAACACGCCCTCTTTTGCTCTTTGATCGGGATCAAGTTCCAATAAGTTTTTCATTTGGAAATTAATTTCGTAGTTCACTTCACCGGAAGTCACTTCATAGTTTGGATGTCCTGCTAAAACTTTAGAAAGTGTACTTTTGCCAGAGCCATTGGGCCCCATGATGGCGTGCACTTCGCCAGCATTGATT
>DGYJ01000063.1 GCA_002396665.1 Bdellovibrionaceae bacterium UBA5009 | reverse complement strand
ATCTTCATCGCCTACCAATACTCCATCGCACAAGTGGATCTTTCACCACTTCCACCTGCGACAAATTATCAAGAATCCATTGAACAACGACCACTTCGCGAAAAGGCATTCATTAACGCCTTTCTGAATATTCCACTACACATCCCACCCAAGTCTCCTAAGGATGGGTTCCAAGGATTTGCCACAACAATGTTAGCCAGAATGGTGAATCGCGTAGATTTAACATCTGTCAGCGAAAACATTTTACGAACCGATTTTCTGCCATGGCTTCCAGGCACTGATTTTGCTTTGCCAGGATCATTGTGTAAGCGTGTCGGCGACTATGACTTTCTATTACAAAGTTTGATTAAAATAGCCTATATTGACCGCGAAAATGGAAAGTCCCTACTTTCAGACGCCGCAAGAGATAAACTTTACCATGTTCTTCTTTCTCAAAAGGGAAACGAACATCATAATCAAATTTCCGTTGGCGGATGTATAACTGTGACCGATACCGAGAATCACGTTCTAATGACAGAGACCGCGCGCTACCTGACAAATCAAATTCTATACAATGAATGCAATCAAAGCACAGACAATTGCGACATTTATGATAACTCAAAAAATGGATTTAATGATTGGATGTTGAAGCATCTGGCAGAATTTTTGAAAAATGATTTTTCAGAATTTAATTCTAAGCCCTATGAAGGATACACACAAATTGCTCTCGGAAATATTTACACTTACAGTCAAAACTTAAATGTAAAAACCATGGCTCAAATTGTCCTTGATTACATGTCTGCAAAATTTGCCATTGGCTCAAATGGCATGAGAAGACTAGTCCCCTACCGCCGACAAAAATGGGTTTTAAACCACAATATATTATCAACATATGATGATACAGTATTTAGACAAATTGTAATGGCAGGAAACTACAATTTTTTAAAATTTGAAAATAGTGGTCAAAATCCAGAGATCTACAATCAAGATACTTATCTTCCTACGATGGCAGCGCTTGAAACTTACCATATCCCAGACTTAATCTTAGATATTCAAATGAATAAGCAAACTCCCTATTTTCAAAAAATCAGACACTCGGATGCAGAAGTTTTTTACTCTTCGCCAAGTTTTTTACTTACCGCCGGAGGCAGGTGGCGAAATGTTCCAGATTTTATGACTGGCGAAAACGATGCCTGGGCTGTTGCCACAAATATCATTCCTACCAAGGGTGAATTTCAGCTAAAAAATTTATTTTATATTCTTGGGGAACAGAAAGTATCCGAAAGAAACAACCTGTGTGTCAGTAAAAATTTTTCCTGTGGACAAAATTTACATATTCCTGAAAATATGCCAGAAAACTGCACACTTCGTAAAGGCAAGTGGACATTTTATAATCTAAAAGATTGCAGCTTAGATTATGGTTTTTATGTCGCTGTATTTAAGGATAAGGCAAATTCAACTTGGGATGATCGAAATCAAAACTTCGGTCTTTTTGAAGTCCAGGAAGCCAAAATGGATTTTACGAACTTTACCAACACTGTGATGCAAAAAAATCCAATTAAAAATTTTAGACCCAATCGCTTAAGCTCATATGAAACTTATGACGGTCAAAAAATTAAGTTTTACTTTTACGCTCTGGACCTTAACCACTCACCTATAGTCAGTATCAACGGCCAGCCTCAAACGACAGAAATCAGTCTTTGGCCACGGGCTGAAGGGGATTTGCTTAATGCCATTGCTCCGAGTGTTTTCGAGATTAAAAACCCACAGTTCAAAAAGAAAATTTTACTTGATGCAAGCAATCCATTGCGTCCAGTTCGAAAAATCATTGAAATTGAGCCCTGAAAGCCATTTTAAACACAGGCTATAAAATAAGAGCAAAAAAAGCACTTTCATAACCAAATTTTGACATTCGATTTAGAAAAGTATGATAAGACCTACTCAAATCTTATATAGCTATAGCATTAGCTTAAGGAGCCAATATGAAAAAGTCGATCCTAGCACTAATTTCTATTTTCCCGATGATGGGCCATGCAGCCACTTGCTTTAAAGCCCAAGACCCCATTTCCGCACAATCCCAATTGCCACAAAAAATTTGCATCGAAAGTTACAGCTTAAGGCTTAACATTCCCGAGCTTCCAGAAGTTTCAAACTATATTGCGAAAATTAAAAGTGATTTGGGAACACATACTCAGGTCGTCAATAAATTTGAAACAGCGAACAAGGCATTCCAAGTGAATGTCGATGTCCCACTGGTTAAAACAGTGAGTGGGTCGTGTGAAGGCACATACGCTTCTAGAATTAGATTTTCTATGTTGGTCGATAAAAAAGCCCAGGTCGTCAAAGATGGACTTTCCGTCACTGGCTTAGAGATTTCTAACTACGATGAATGCCATAGCAAAGACGAAGAAACATTGATTAAATACGAAAAAATGTAATTTAAGCCGCTTGGGAACTTGGGGCCTCGATAAAGTCCGACAGTTCGTAGCGACCCTTGCCTTTTCGTTTTGCACGATACATTGCTTCGTCTGCAGCTTTGATGACATATTTAGAATCAACAGCGGGCGAAGCTTCACTTCCTGATAACAGAACAATTCCAATACTCGCCGAAATACAAACATTGTTGCCATTGATGCTTTTAATGGACTCAATTGTTCGAATAACCCTGGCGGCAAGCTTTTCGGCCTCTTGGGGACTTCCTAAAGTGCTAGCAATAATTGTAAATTCGTCCCCACCTAGTCTTGAAAAATAATCATCAGATCGAAGGACAGCACGAACTGATTCAGCAACAGTTTTTAGCACATTGTCGCCACAGGCATGGCCATAGGTATCATTCACGGCCTTGAACCCATCTAAATCAAAATAGATACAAGCCATGGTGTTTTTTTCACGCATAGATTGTATAAGTGTCGCTTCAATTTTGTTAATAAAAGAATTTCGATTTGGAAGGCCAGTTAAAATATCCATGTTCGCCATATCTTCAAGTTTTGTCTGGGCAGCTTTTAACTTGCGCAGCAAAAATCCGGTGTAGCACGTGATACTGACGTGGTTAATCAGAAGACCAGCAGCAATGGCCCGTTCGTGGGACCAGTGGGGACTAAAAAGTAATAATGTCGAAATCCCAATGAACGCAAGTCCACCAGAAATTGCTAAATATTTAACGCCAAATCTAAACCCATTTCCAATGGTGACAAAAGTAAATACAAAGAAAAGTGGCGCGCCCTGCATTCCCGCAAAGTACAAAAGAAATGTCATCATGATCTGATCATGAAAAATACCAATTAGTATTCGATTCGAATTTGGTTCTGGGTGCTTAACAACATGTAAGAATAGACCCACAATTGTGGATGCCATTAAAACTGTAAAAACGAAAAACTCGATTGGCAAATGGCCATTAAAGACCATTGAAAAAACATAGGCAACAACTGGTATACCCAGCACAAAACGCAATTTGGCTTGGCTGCGCTCAGGATCAAATACTTTACGTACTTGTTTGTCTGTTGCGCTTTTAGGAAGTGCATTTTTACCAAAAAAATTACTCATGGGCATGCCTAGCCCATCGGCCATTATATGAGAAAAGTTAAGCTTCGTCGCATTTTGAGACAAAATTTGTTAAAAAAATTTCATTTAACAAAAAAATTGCAATATCAATTCTGCTTTATACTTTACAAACTGTATCAAAAATAGAATTAAAAACTAAACTGATGTCTCTGCAATCCAGGTGTCTTCGTCTTGAAACAAATTCATTATCATTTCCTGAAGAGCAGATTTGTCATGATTAAAAAAATCAAACTGAGTCATCGAGACCTTAGCGAGCTGCTGATAAGAATTTATTTTTTCTTCATACTTGGCCTTCGACATTGCTGGCTTTATCATCTTCTGATGGTCTAAAACTTTCTGAC
>DGYJ01000006.1:33126-33392 GCA_002396665.1 Bdellovibrionaceae bacterium UBA5009 | reverse complement strand
TTCGAACCTGCGACATCCACCTTGTAAGGGTGGCGCTCTACCAAGTTAGTAATTCGAATTTATAAGATTTAAAGATGAGTGAAACAATGTCCAAAGACGACTTATTGCGGTATTAATATTATACAAAAATGTTCAAGCTACTTAGGCCAATAGGCATGAAAAATTCGATGGATCTATCTAAAGCCATAAAAATAATATAATAAAATTAGTTTTAATGTATTATAAAATTACTAAGTATTTTCATGTATTTATGAATTTTTTAGAGG
>DGYJ01000006.1:32722-32951 GCA_002396665.1 Bdellovibrionaceae bacterium UBA5009 | reverse complement strand
TGTATTTATGAATTTTTTAGAGTCAAAAGTGCATATGTCGCTGTATCAAATTGAGAATTTACTTCAAAAAAACTAGTTTTAAGCATAGTATAAAAGTTCAATATTGCACTTTTTAATGCCGAGAAGTATAGTGAATACAGGAATCAATTGGACTGAAACCATTAAGAGCTGGAAACCATCGGAAGGTGGCTGTGAGCCCATTGAAAAGGACTCACCAATCATTGCGGGT
>DGYJ01000006.1:32205-32610 GCA_002396665.1 Bdellovibrionaceae bacterium UBA5009 | reverse complement strand
CCAATCATTGCGGGTGTTAGTGCCGTAATGACTAAGTGTCTACAAGACGAAAGGGACTCCATGGTGCAGCTAATTGGTTTAAGAGCAAAACAAGCCCTTAGCAAAGATTCTGTTAGTAAATGGGAATTATTAGATATGGGATCAGCGCAATTAGCTGTACATAAAAATGCGTGGAAAACACATTTAAAAAAGGATGCAACCACAAATAACATGACCATAGAGTTCCCAGTGGTAATTCCAAAAATTCCGCACCTTAGATATTTTAAGATAATTATTCAAGATGGTAAAAATGCAGTATTTAACCCCAATACTGTGAAACAAGTATTCCTTGATTATCACGAAGCTAAGGAATCTATCGAGGTTATTTATGTCTAAAGTTGTTAAATGCCCACTCTGTAATTCAGA
>DGYJ01000006.1:23023-32124 GCA_002396665.1 Bdellovibrionaceae bacterium UBA5009 | reverse complement strand
GATGTCGAACTACGATCTTCAACCTATAGTTCTGGCGAAACTGATTTGTCTGGCAATGAAATTTTTGTTCCTGATGTAAAAGTAAATCACTGCATGAATTCAGATTGTGAACACTCTTGGTTGCCTAGTTCTGAAGAAGAACGAATAGATTTATATGTTTTGCAAAGGTCTCGAAAATTCTTAGAACCATCGCATGTTAAAATGATTAGAGAATCGTTAGGTTTTTCAACAAAAACTTCAGCTGCAAACTTTTTAACTTTAAACTCCAAAGCTTTTACAAAATGGGAAAATGGCTACACTGAGCCAAATACTGCTAATGATTTACTAATGAGATTGGCAGTATTTAGTGAGGCTAATTTTAATTTCATAAAAGAGCTTCACACAAAAAGGTTTGCGTTTGACCCTGTTGACTATGAAATGATCTGCAAGGCTACTGGGCAAGAATGGAAATATAGCTCAATTAATGTAAATCCTATTTCTGCTGCTATAGGTTTCAGTAGTTCGCTTTTTCAAAACAATAAAACACTTTACTCGCACTCTGCAATAACAGGCAGTCAGCAAATTCCACAGTTTACAGGATCGGACTCATATGACGAGGTCGCATGAATAACACAACAAATCCCTCATTCAAATTGAATCGCCTATTCTTTCCAAGAATAGATGGAACGTTTTTGCAAACACCAAAGTCTGACCAGTACAACCAAGCTTTTCGCTTTCATTTACAAATAGTCGGAAGTAAAAATATTCTTCTTTTATTTGGAGTTTCTCTAACTTCTATCGAAAAGACTGGTGATAAACCCAATGCTGGATTAATTGCCGAGGTTGCTGCAGAAATTGAGCTTAGTGAAGATTTAAAAGACGTTTCTTCACTTAAAGACATTCCCCTTTCGGCAAACATGCTAGCGCTTTTATTTCCATTTCTTAGAGAAAAGGTAAATTATTTTTTTTCGAACAATCATATCCAGCTTTTACTACCACCAATTAACACAATTGGTATTGTTAATGATATAAAAGTTGGCAATGGACTTGATATAATTGACCTGCGAAATAAAAATTTAGACCAGTCAGTAGTTACACAAAATTAATTTAGATATCTAGATCTGGGAAGAAATTGGATTTTAGACTTCGTAGTTAAATCCAATGAAGTCCAATTTGAAAAAGCATTTTTAGAAGAAAAGGCAGCTCGAGTTGCTCGCTTAACCCTCCTTGCCCATTTTAATTTCAGGTCTTCGTTCACGCATTGTAGTAATGACGATGTTTTCTAATTCAATTCCAAAATATGGTGCAATTCGTGCAATGTTTTTAACATGAGTAGTTGTCGATGCCCATCTTTCAGTAAATAAACCCTCTGCAACTTCATAGGGACTTTTTAGTTCAGAAGGATCTTCAGTGATTATGCATTTTGAGAACTTTTCCACTTTTTGAAGTCCAAACAATTTTGTTGAATCAATTGCATAAACATACTTGAGAAATTCAGCCATAACTTCTCTATAAGTATCTGCCTCAAATGAGCTGCCATTAATTTCAATAGAGACTGGATCAGTATATTTTACATCGATTGGATCAGCTAAAACGTGTTCTTCATGTTGATCCGTTTCGTATTCCAAATTGCGATCAACGTCACACCATAATTGAAGCAACTTTGCTCCTAGCATTTCACCACGTTTAATAATTTCAGATTCAGTCCATGACTTTTGTTCAGTAATAAACTTGTTCAACCAAAATGGGCTTTCCGAAAAGGCCTCACTTACTCTTTCGACAAATGTTTTATTAGAAATCTTAGAATTAAATGCTGTAACAGTTAAATTCCCTAAAACGTTCAAATATCTTTCGTGAATGTCTTTATATTTAGGGCCGAGTGATTCTTTCTATTTCTTGCTTAAAGTTTTCGGCATTATGTGTTCAATGGAAAGTTCACATTTCAGAAGGCCTTCTTGAATATTTGTTCGATCTTTCTTCTTTTTATTCTCAAGGGAATCAAAAATGTAATTTCGGATGGTATTATTAAACTGGTAGAAGTCTCGTTCGCTAATTGCTTGCTTAACTTCCGCATCTTTTGGAAACCTACCTTTATTAACTTTTCGACCCAAAACATACATCAAATATTGGTTATATTTTTTCTGCCAGTTATCCCCAATACGTTTTACTTCACGGTGAAGCGAAGCAAATGTTTTTGGTAACGAACTCGACGGTATCTCACAAATTGATCCGCGAACAATATACGATTCAATAAGATCGATCGCACTGACGACAATCTCATAAGAAATTTCACCGGATTGAAAATCTTCTAGTAATGAAATAATATAGGGTGTTACCGATTTCGCTTCTATCTTTCTTAAGTTTAATAGCCGCTGAGAAATATTTTGATTTGGGTGTTGTCCTTCCCATAAATACCAATAATATTTTGAATAATCCAAAAGTGAGTTTAGTAATTCCTCGCTTCGTGATTTGCCTCGCTAAGTGCATATTGCTTGAATGACTTATAGACAGAATTTTTTGGGCATAAATTTCTTCTGGTGATGCAGGAATATCAGCAGGTTTCAAAGAGTAACCTTTTAATTTTCCTTTAGTATATAATAGCCATTGTTTTTGGTTTTATAATTCTAGATTTCGAACAAAAGATCTTGCAGCTTTGAATTTTCTCCAGTTACCAAATCGAAAATTCCCATTTCCTAGAAAATCGTCCATACCATTAAATCCTCTATTCTTATATAAAGCCCATGGGGCAATCGGAATATCTTTTGGTAAATGCGGAAGATTTTGTCTTAAACCATGGCAATATTCAGTCCATTCATTTCTATTTTTTAGCTGAAGTCCTTGTGCGAATTTCCGAGCGCTATAAAAATTTCGATATTTTTTAAAAAACGGAGCGATAGCTCCAGTTCCGACCAAGTCACCCCACCCAGACCAGCCTTCATTTTTGTAAGTTTGGTTAGGATTTGCAGGTATGTCAGGTGGCAATTTAACAAGCCCTAACGTTTCCTTTGGTATATTAATACCATTCATTTTTCGATTTTAGCTTAAGACTTTTTGCAAATTTTCTTGCATTGGAAAAACTACGATATTCTTTTAAACTTGGAGCAACACTACCAGTTCCAAACCAATCTCCCATACTTTTCCACACCTCGTTTGGCAAATACGAGTCATTTTTTCCAGTAACTCTTCATTAACTCCGTAATCCATTTTGGTTGAAACACGTTGCCTCGCGGGGCAAATTCTATTACCCAGGGTTTTATATCCAGCACAGGTGATCCGTCGATCGCGTCAAGCCCCTCTAAGAATAATTTGGAGCCATCAGCTTTTAAAACTCTACAAATTGTTGTACCAATTTGGTTAGGCCTATTTTTGCCTCTCTGAGAAAATATTCCAACCTTTGGCCATTCCAGGTTATTGCGTGGATGCCTTGCTGTTTTTTCAATCTTTGCAGGGTCAACTTTGTCCATATGAAACAAAATCTCGACGTGTGAAAAATCAGAAATTCCAGCTAATGACTCGGCTGAGAATTGTTGGGGATCAAGTTCAATATACGCATCTTCAGAGTCCCAGTTGTCGTCTTCCATCTGTTTACGGGTGGAATGTACGAGCCCCAATGGGTGCTATGTTTAGATTTTTCATAGACTTCATACTAATATAAATGGTTTAATAAAGCAACTAAATATTAAAATGAGAAAAAATTGAAAAAAACAAGCTTTAAAAAAACCAGATGTCCTATAGCTAGAACTCTAGATATCTTAGGCGAGTGGTGGACCATTCTCATCCTGAGGGAGGCTTTTGAGGGTTCTCGTCAGTTCGGGGAATTTCAAAAAAATCTCAACATTCCGAAAAATATTTTGACAGAACGCTTGGGCAAATTGGTAAAACACCGAATTCTTAGACCGACCTCTTTAAACGTAGGCGGGAAAAGGTTTGGTTATTTCGTGACCGATAAAGGCAATGATATTTTACCAATAATAGCAGCGCTTAGGTATTGGGGAAAAAAATATGTCCCGGCGGATAGTCCCTCCGGACTTAAATTCATCGATCGACGCGATGGTTCCCAAGTCGAGTTTAGAATGGAACTCATATCTGAATCTGGTAGGCACGTCCCATTTTCGCAACTCACTGTACTATCAAAATAGAATTTAATGGGAATCGGTTCTGGAAACAACTCCGAAGCTCCCCTACAAACCGAAGGGAAAAAATGGCCATTGTTTAGCAGATGATGCCATCTTAAAAGTTGGCAGCTTGAAAGCCAATACAAGCAGTTCGAAACTCCTCAAGCTGGGCGCACCACTTTTAAAACATAAAGATTAAAATAGTTTGCCAGACGACCCAGTCAGAGGTCTCGAACTGGGTTTATTTTCATTCCTACAGGCTGCCTGTAAGGGAATCATTAAGTATTTAAGAGCCCGCTCTTTGACTTGATTTTATTTATTCAGATTTATTGTCACATCGACTGCCCTAAATACGTCTAAATAAATAGAAACCAAAAAAGGGAGTTCCAAATGAATTTTTTGATTAAAAGCAGATCTCTGTGTCACCTAGTCATTTTTTTGATGACAGGCTTGGTTGCAGTTTCAGCACATTCTAAAACACAAACAAAGGAGAAAAAGATCGTGAATAATACTGAAGAAATTATTGAAGTTGTTAAAAATATGTCTGCCGCTATGGAGCAAGGAAACCTACAAGAGGCCTTAAAAGCATACGAACCAGGAGCCACGCTTGTCGCACAGCCTGGCATGAGTGTATCAGGCACTGCCTTTCGTGAGGCTCTGAATGGATATGTGTCAATGAAGCCCAAGTTTGATATGCCAAAGCATGAGGTCGTTGAGTCCGGGGATATTGCTTTGCACATATCGCCATGGACAATGGAGGCGATAGATCCAGCTACAGGAAAAACTATTAAGCAAAGTGGATTGTCTTTGGCAGTTTTCAGAAAGCAGAAAAGTGGTAAATGGCTGATGCTTATCGACAACCCACATGGTGGGCACTTACTATCTAAGTAAATACTTTGGAGATCTTGAATGGATGAAATCAACGTCGATGACTTAATTAAAAATGCTGTTAACGGCGACAAATTAGCAACTGAGGCAATAATTCGCTCCATTCAAGACAAAGTTTACAGTCTTTGCTTGCGTATGCTCTGGCAGCAGGAAGATTCACAAGAGGCATGTCAGGAAATTCTGATTAAAGTGATAACCCATTTGTCGCAATTTAATTTTAAAAGTAAATTTGAGACATGGGTTTTCCAAATTGCGACGAATCACATTATTGACAAAAAACGATCCTCGGCTTCTGTAAAAGGGCTGACATTTTCATCTTTTGCAGAAGACCTACTATCAGAACAAATTGAGCCGCCTGATGTAGAAAAAAATTCACCAGATTTCCAATTGCAACTTGCTGAAATTAGAATTAGCTGCACAACGGCACTGCTTCAGTGCCTAGATCCAGAGCATCGCATTTCATATGTTTTGGGTGAGATTTTTGAATTTGAGCATAAGGAAGCGGCGGCGGTATTGGGTATAACCGCTTCAAATTTTAGAAAAAGACTTGAGAGATCAAGAGAAATGGTCGAGGCCTTTACAAGCCAGGTTTGCGGTGTGATCTCTTCTTCAGGCAAGTGCCAATGCAAAAGACGTCTTAATTATGCCAAATCGTGCGGAAGAGTTGATTTTGTTAAATATCCTTTTGTTACGTCATCTAGAAATAAAACGGATATCCTTCAGTACATAAATAAAATTGAGCAGGCAAAACGAACGACCGCACACTATAAATTAACAGGGCATTTTAAGTCGCCAAATGATTTCGCTAAAATCTTAGAAATTATTAGTTAGAACAAATAGGCGTATACATTTAATGTACACGCAGTTCGAAACTACTCAAACTGGCCGCACCATATGTCTCATTTTGAGATTTTCAAAACTTTAGACCAATGTTTGCAGTATAAATTTGTGTGGATCTCGCATCATATCCACCCAGCTTTTGAAGGTAATTAATATTGAAGTTCATCTGATTGGTAATGGCAATATCAGCACCGATCAGCGTTCCATGCTTAAATGCTCTAATTCTATCCTGAGTACCTGCCGGCGAAAAGGCAGCATCGTATGATGCATCTTTGCGTTCAGACGTGTCTGCCTCTAAAAACAAACTGCCCGAAACAGTAAATTGACGCCCAGCTAAGTGATTAAGACGATACCCAAATCCTGTGTCAATTGCCAGATATGAATTTTGAGCGGAACCATCTCCAGATCCAAAATGTATCAGATTTTTTTGGAAGAAATTTTCTATCACGTTAAAAGCTGACGTTAAGCCAAGTGCAAATATATCCAAGCGTGGATTTGAAAACTTATTCTTATTATACGATCTACTTGGGGTTGTCTGAATATAGAATCCAAACTGTTTATCCAGATCATGAACAATGTCACCCGAAAGCCCAAGAGTGAAATATGACCCCTGATCTTTTTCATAAAACAAAGTTGAGCCAATTTGCTCTTTGGCACTGCTAAAACTCCCATATTCAAAAAACACGTTTGACCTACTGAGTCCCAAAAATTCATTAAAACCACGAACATATTTGAGTTTATAAATATCAATTTGAGCATCTTGAAATGAAGACCTATTTTCATTGGGCTCAACTTTGCCTCTTTCAGTTTGAGTGCCAATACTGACATAGTTTTCACCGGCATTGACAGAGCTTGGCCCGCTGACAAACGCATGGGAGTAAGCTGAAAGTAAAAGTGCTGCGATGAAGAATTTTTTCATTATATGTCCTTTAGTATTTTGTAATTAAATCCACCCATGATTGCGGCAGATAATTAAGTAAGAATGCCTCAACAGTTTTAT
Source organism: Bdellovibrionaceae bacterium UBA5009 (assembly GCA_002396665.1). Lineage (GTDB taxonomy): Bacteria > Bdellovibrionota > Bdellovibrionia > Bdellovibrionales > Bdellovibrionaceae > UBA5009. The sequence continues at coordinate 25,302 of DGYJ01000006.1, read as the reverse complement.
CAATTCCAAAAAAAATAAATACGCCTGCAAGCAACAAAATGATTCCAAAAAATGTCTTAGAGTTCTCGGCTAAACCAATGATTCTGCCTTGGTATTTTTGAAAAAATGACCTCAATCCATACGAAATCAGCAACATTGGAATTGCCGCTCCAAGTGCGTAGATGATCATTATTTTTAAAGCCTCAAGCGTTGCGCCCTCTTGGCTTGCCAAAGAAACTGCTACGCCTAGAGTAGGTCCCGCACAGGGCGACCAGATGACTCCAAGCAATCCGCCCAAAAGAACGGAGTCAAAATTGGATGTTTCATCGAGTTTCCATTTGTTGGACGCAGAACTTCCGATACTGGCGAACTTAGTCAGCTTTTCTGATATAAATGCCTGGATTTTTTTAGATAGAAAGAAAATACTCGTAAAAATTAAAATGATCGCAGAGCCTTGTCGTATCCGCTCACCATCAAGCCCTAAAAGAGTTCCAAAACGACTTAATGTGAATCCAACGACAACAAAACTCACCGCTAGGCCTAGTATCATATACAGCGGGGCTTTCTTATTTTTTCTAAGCGCACTGCCTAACAAAAAAGGCAATATTGGCAGAACACATGGCGACAGAGTCGTCAGTAGCCCTGCAATAAAAGAAAACCCCAGCTGCAAATTCATATTAAAGCCCCATGTCGATCAGTTTTTTCAATTCATCTTTTGATGTCGAGCCTGTGCTTCGGCCGACTTCTTTGCCGCCCTTGAAAACAACGACGGTTGATTGCTTGGAAACGTTAAGACTTTTCTTGAGGTCTTTTTCTTTATCATAATCAGCTTTAAGCGCGACAACATTTTCGTAGCCCTTCATGCCAACGATCTCATTCAAAATTGGTTCTTGCTTTTTACAAGTCGGACACCAGCTTGCGTGAAAATCCACCACAACGGGGCCTCCAGACTTGATGGCCGCGTCATAATCGGCTTTTGAAAAAGACTTGAAATCTGCGAGAGCAGATATTGAAAGTAAAAGAACTCCAGACATAACCAAACTTGAAAACAGCTTCATTTAGTACTCCTTTAGTGTTTTAATTGATCTGACGACCAATATTTATGGTGCATTCGCATGGCTTTAAGGAAAGTTACAAACTTTGTAACTTTTTTTAAAAACCCGCGAACTCAATTGGAGAAGCTAGATTGTCAGATAATGAGACGCTTTTTAAACAGCTAATAACTAAAGCCCAGGATGGCGATGGGGCCTCCTACACAGAGCTGTTGCAAGGTTTAAACTCATTTTTGAAAAACTATTTAAGGAAACGAATCTTTGATCAAAATGAAATTGATGAAGTGACGCAGGAGATCCTCGTGGCCGTACATAAATCGCTACATACGTATGACAACAACAAATCTTTTATGAGTTGGTTTTTAGCCATCGCTGAATACAAGATCGTAGATTATATTAGAAGTTTGAAAAAGCACTCAAACACAGTTGACTTAAATTCTATTTCGAATTTGTTTGCTGTCTCTAATTCTGACTCTGATTTAAAAATTGACCTAGAGAAAGCAATCAACCGCCTCAGCTCGAGAGAAAAAGACGTGCTGACACTCATGAAAGTTGACGGACAGTCAATAAATGCGGTTGCAAAACAACTTAATTTAACGGAGGCAAATGTAAAAGTAATCGCGCATAGAGCCTATCTCAATATTAAAACCTACTTGGGTATTCGATCATGAAAACAGAATCTGATAATCTCATCAATGAGCTAGTTGCTGAGCTGAAACCTGTGCAAGTTGTTAGGTTTCAATTTGTTGATTTGCTCAAGGTCGTTGCAGCAGGTCTTTTATGTGTGTTTGCAGCCATCACGATTTTGGGGTTGAGAATAGACATAGGTGGACAAGTTTTTACTACTAAATTCATATTTGATACGGCCATACTTTTGATACTTGGCGTGCTGTCTATTATGGCCGCGTTTTCACTGAGTGTACCGTCATTGAGCGCCAAAAATATTTATCTATTACCACTTGTTGCTTTTGGCCTGATCATAATTGCTACAGGCTACTCCTTTCTAGGGAGCTCAAACCCATTCTTGTATTTGGGCCATGGTCTTTCATGCGTTTATGAGATGATTTCTATAAGTATCTTGCCGGCAGCAATTCTTTTTTATTTTATTCGTAGAGCAGCAGTTCTTAAAAGAGATATTGTCGGAATTTTGGTTCTAATGAGTGGTGTTTCTTTTGGTCTATTGGGGGTTCAGTTTACTTGTGTTGATAGCACTCCTATGCACGTATTGGTTTGGCATATTCTACCTAC
>DGYJ01000006.1:20815-22903 GCA_002396665.1 Bdellovibrionaceae bacterium UBA5009 | reverse complement strand
TACCTACCGGCATCGTCATGGCATTTGGTGTTTGGGTGTCGAGAAAACTTTTAACTAAAATTTAATTGCATTTTGAGTAATTTAGACACGCAGTTCGAAACTCCTCGAGCTGGGCGCACCAAACTTTTAAAGGGAAAAAGTTTTTCTGTAATAACATTCTTTAGGATTTCCTCTTCGATAATCATCTTGCTCAGCACTAGGCGTGAGCGTAACTATTACCGTTTGTATTTTTTTACGCAGTTGAATCTGAACTATCAGGTTCCATATTTTTCTAAGGACTATAAATAGAACGATTGCCACCACACCCGAGATGACAACTTTTGCATTTGGGTCTTCAGCAAATTAAAAGCCATCCGACCAGTAAGCCCAAGCACTTTGGGAATTAACCCGCTATTCCAGATGACTATGCCAATAAATATTAAAATACCAACTAATTCTATTTGTCGTTTCTTTCCAAACATAACAACCTTTTTTTCAAGTGTATCGGAACACTTGGATCAGGGTTAATGGATAGCTCTTCGCCAGACAGGACTCCTCAGAGTGGTAAAATTAGTACAGCTACCCGCACTTAGACATTGATCTTGAGTCCGGATTTCCCTCTTACCAATCCTTCATTGACCATAGGTCGTCTTCACATATCACAGTACATGTAGGCGTCTTTAGCTCATCAGAGCTTCTTTTATAGACGATAATTATTGAAATGAGTGATGAAGTAAAAATAGGTCCAGTCCTAAAACATCTTATGAAAAATAAGAAAATGACGTTCAAGAAATTGAGCCATGCTTCAGGCGTACCAATATCAACCATCAAAACATGGAGCGCTGGCGTTGAGCCAAAGTCATTGTCGTACGCTCGGAAAGTCGCGCGAGCATTAGGCGTTTCTGTTTTAAATATCTGTCACCACTTCAGTGGCGACATTCGTATGCAACGATTGGAGCGTTACACCTGCATGACTGGTACAAGGGCAATGCGTATTTGCTTCAACAATGCTGTCTGCACAGTTCAATCAAAATGACTGAGAAATACATCAATCAAAAGTCTACTCAATTACTGAAAGCTTTTGAAGACGTGTAGCGCGTTCTTTTTCTTTAATTTCTTTTTCAATTTTTATTTTGGATTGTTGTTCAAGCCGATGGCTTGCTTTTTTGACTTCAGGTTTTTCCAAACATTCATGAATTGGAATAGCCCATTTCAATGAATCTGGAACGTCGTCATAATTTTCGTGATTTTTTGTAAGAGGAATAATTTTGGACATAGATTTGAGTCCTCAATTTTTCTACCAATTTGTATTTTTAAATTTATTAGTGATTTCAAGTATTTGGTAGGGGCTCGCCTACGCTCATCGAACAACAGGGGCTTGTTCTTAAAAAAGAATATAGCGTCTTTTGGAAGAAGCCAAGCTTGGATATGACGTTGCTGGCCCAACTCAAATCTCAAGGTTTAGGCTCAAGACAAATTTGCAAGATGATGGCAGCACCACGGACAACCGTTATTGGGGCCATTCATAGACTGGAGCGTAAACATGGAAAATGTAATCAGTAATTTACTGCTGGTGATCTCATTGATTTTAGGATCGGGGGTATCGGTCAAGTGGCTTCATGATGAAGTGCGAATGATGACTATCAAGAAATTGATGGAGCCGCAGCCGTCTTTGTCTGAGTTCACCCAAAAATTGACGAGGAAGTGATTTTATACAGATCTGGGCAGAATTAAGATGAGCAGTCGTTATTGGCCGGGGATGCACAGAACTGCATGGTCGCTGTAATAGCGGAGGTTGTCGTAGACATATCCGTAACCGCCAAAGAGGTCGAAAGCGACATGTGAATAATAAGGGTTAACCGACGACGACCAAAACCAATTATTTCCTAAATCGCCCGTAGGATCCTTGTATCCTTCATAATTGAAATAAAACTCATCCTTCTGTCCGTTGGGGTTGATCGCAGAAATCTTATAATATCCGGCAGGAACAATATCGGGATTCACTTGGATAACTTCCAAAATTCCTCTTGCGCCTCGTGATTGACTTTCCTCAGCGAGTTCACGAATCGTCGGAAGGTGCGTGCCCACAGGGCAAGCCTTCATCGCTTC
>DGYJ01000006.1:15721-20659 GCA_002396665.1 Bdellovibrionaceae bacterium UBA5009 | reverse complement strand
GGCAAGCCTTCATCGCTTCGTATTGGTTCATGTAGCGGATGTTACCGTCAGCATTGTGTAAGATCACGCCGCCAGCGTGCGCCGACGCAGTCCCCAACAGCAACGTGAAGAAACACGCGGAAATCAATAATTTCGACATTTTGATCCTCCTTCGATAAACTAGATCTAGATATCTGGATTCCATGCTTCGGTCACGAAACAAATCGTTTTTACCAGGTCGCATATATTTATTCTGAGCATTTTAGGCCATTTTTTATGAAATTGGTTAGTCCCCAAAACTGTTCTAAATAGCGCTGGTTGGCTTTATCAGGGGGCGGTAAAAACGATTTGGTTTTGGACGTAACCTACGATTAAAGGTAAATTACTTTTCATGAAGCGCGATGAGCCGTTTGATCCTTCAATAAAAAGTTCTCTTCCACCTGAAGGTCTTAAATTTCGTTTGGCTAGCCAAGCTGATTGTGACGCGATTGCAGCTCTAATGGCCGAGAGGAATCCGAATCGCGAACTTTTTGAGGTAATCAAGGGAACTGAGCGAGAACTTTCTAGAGTTTCGCCTGATTCAGACTACAAGTTATACGTAGCTGAATTGAATGGCGAGGTTCTTGGTTTTTGTCGTTTCTGGCATAGCTCAGGATTGCCAGCTGCGAGAAAGACGTTTCCTGCGCCGGAGGGTTGGTATGCCATGGGAATTATGGTGCATTCGAAATCTCGCAGGAAAGGAATCGCTCGATTCTTGTCGGTTAATAGAGTTGATGCACTCAGAGAGCTAAAGATTGGCGAGATTTACTCTATAGTCGATGCGAAGAATCTAACTTCACTGCGTATGCACCAAGACTTTGGTTTTGAGGAGATAGCGCGCGCTCCAGGTTTTCTGCATATCAAATTCGAAGCCGGAACTGGAAGTTTGTTTCGACTGACCATCTAACCCTGGCTTTTAAACCAAAGCCACCCTAACAAAGTTCAATCAGACTGTATTTTAAAGGCCTCGCAAGAAAATTGCGGGGCTTTTTTTGCTTGAAAGCACACTTTTAAAAAGTCGAGTCTCATATATGGGACTTTTTTAGGTCCCAAGATCAAACCTATTCGTTTAGAGGCAAAAAGTATCACTGGTGGGAGTCGGAGTATCACCAGTGAGACTAAAAACATACTCCACTTTTTTGCATTTTTGATTTCATCAAAAATTTTAACAACTTAGCAAGTTGGCACAAAACTCACTTTTTCTTGCACTACTAAATATTAAGAGCAGCAAAATATCAGCTCTTAGAAAAGGAGAAAATATTGACCCAAGAAATAAAAAACAAAGACCACCGAGTATTCAAGGTGCTCGCCGTCTTGTTCGAGCAACGAATCTGCGACTTTCATCAGCTTCACAAATTGTCCATGAGCGAGGTTAAAAAGTCTGTGGCAAGGCAAACCATCGCAAAACTTCAATCCAACAGACTGATTCAATCTCGTCAGCTTGAACGGGTTGGAATAAGACCCATCAGCATTTACAGTCTTACCTCAGTCGGCTATCAAAAACTTCGTTGGAAATTTGGCTATCTGCCTGAATACAAAAAAATTAAATCTGAACATGGAATAAAAGACCTGCTGATGACAGACATCAGAATCATCTTTCAACAACACAAAGAGTGTTTTAAAATTTTCTTCTGACGCGTGTTCGAATACCTTGAAATTTGGTAGGGAGTACAGGATTCGAACCTGCGACATCCACCTTGTAAGGGTGGCGCTCTACCAACTGAGCTAACTCCCTGTCGTAGAAGACAAAGTTAATAACAATAGAAAATGGTGCTGTCGAGAATTTTTTAATAAAAAAGGGGCTTTAAAGCCCCTTTTTTCAATTTTACAATGAAGATTACCTATTAGTGCTGAACGATTTTATGCTTTGGTAACCACCGCAGACACTTCGAATATCAAGACCTGTGCTCTTTTTTTCAGCCATAATATTCAAAGATTCCATTGGGTTGATTAAAGATGACATAGTCACTACAAGAACTTGCCCGTTGATAGACGGAATGTTCAGATCTTTCGGAAAGCTTGTCGATTTAAACGCTCTGATTCCCAGGCGATAGTTCGAGTACTGTCTTTGAGCCCTCATCGTAGCCCACAAGATTTTCCCAGAATCTGTTAACTCGTCTGCGATACCCACAGAAAGCTTGGCACATGTTCGCACATCAAACTGCTCAACATAAAGTCGTGGCCGAGAATGTGAGTAGGTTGTTTGATATTTAAAAACAAAATAAGACTCGAACAAGCTATTTCTGACATACCAAACGCCTTGGGTGATATTCCAAGGAAATGGCAATTCGCCGCCAAATGGAAATGGCACAAAATCATCTGGAGTTGGACCCCTTGAATGGATCGAAGTGCCCTGATGATAATTAAACCAGGCCGTTGGCGTATAAGTCGCAAATGCAGACTGTACCACCCCAAAGATCAGCAACGATAAAACGATTTTTTTCATAGTTTCCCCTCTATTTTTCAACCATAACCCGTGCAGACTTATTCATATAGTAACCATTTTTAGCTCTAAAAATATATTTTGGTTTTTCGTAATCAGGTTCGATCATTTTGCGAAGTCTTTTGATCGTCACATAAATTTTATTATCATGTGTTTCTGGATCGTAGCTTTGCTTCCAAACCTTTTCGACCAAGTATTCTTTCGTGTAAACAGAACCTTGATTCAGTACAAAAAGTTTAAGAAGATCCATCAAAATAAACTGATTTTTAAAATCCACTTTTCCAATTTTCTTTTCAACAACTGAATTATCAGATTCACTAAACACAAGGTCATAGGAAGAACTATCAGATGTCGTACCTAATTTATCCGTATAGCTAGCAATCAGTTTATAAAGTCGAATATGATTTTTGGGATCTACTGTTTTACTAGCTAAAGAAAAATACATTCGGGACAACTCTTTATCGCCAGATTCAAAATAAATTGTACCCAGCATTCCCAAAATATAGGTCGAAATCATCAAATTTTTAGTTTGGCGAATGCCTTCGTAGGCCTTCCAAGCAACTTCAACGGCCTCGTCATATTTTTTTAGATTTCTAAGGATACTCGCATTCAAAAGTAAAACCGAGGTTTTCAAATCTGGAAAATCATAGACCTGAAAGAAAACTTGTAGATTATAAATCTCTTTCAATGCATCGGCGTATTTTCCAATAGATGGTTGGGCATACACATAGGCAATTGAAAATATAGCATGGCAAATGTCTTCTTTGTTATCCTTGGCAAGACCCAAAGCCAATGCCTTTTGAGCATAATCCAATGCGCTTTCGAATTGTTTTTTATGGAATGCACACTGACAAAGTGAATAGTAAGTTTTCGAACTCAGTTCAAAACCCTCTTTTAAAATAAGATCCTGCAAAAGCTCTTTGGTCTTATTGATTTCTTCATAATTTTCGCGCTCAGCATGGATACGCAAAATAAGATTTGTACAATCCAGATAAATCGGAAAATTTTTGTCTCTGTAATGGAAATCAGCGGCCTCTTTAAGAGCCTTCAGTGCGGTTTCAAAATCCCCGCGCTCGTAGTGTAGTTTTCCGATCTCGTAGACTCGGTCAATTGTCGTTGGCATGATTCCCCAAGAAAAAGTAAGCGCATTAATGTCAGAATCTGTTTTGCAGGTCAACTGAAGCTTTGTTTTTTTGGAATTTTCGCAATGGCCTTGGTTCTTAAGCGATATAGGCGTTTTCAGATTGGCTCTAAATGGTCGAAGTGTAAGATTTAACTTTCGTTGTGCCTGTTTATTGGGCACTTGTATACCCAAGCATTCGTAGCCAGAAACATGACTAAAAATATAAATTATCTAGAATCTCAGCAAAGAAAAACCCCTCCGAAACTGCCCAACCTGTAGGTTGATTAATTTCGGAGGGGACCTATCGCACGTCACTTCAGACAACAATCACACGCAAACACCCGCGTGACTAATGTCAGCCAAGCCATCAATGATGGTGATGCTCTTGGCCTGTATACTGAGCTTTCACGCCGAAAGAGCTTTCTTTTTGAACTTTAAAAAGCTCTTTTGGATTTTTAATATCCAAGGCGTTGATTAAAACTTGATCGACATGGTCCACAAGGATCACTTTCAATTCCTTCATGATCTCTTTAGGGATGTCTTTCAAATCCTTTTCGTTCTCTTTCGGGCAGATGATCATTTTGATTCCACCGCGATGGGCGGCCAAGATCTTCTCTTTTAAGCCACCGATAGCCATCACGCGGCCACGCAGTGAAATTTCACCAGTCATTGCCACTGTTCGCTTCACAGGAATTTTTGTGATTGCCGACACGATACTTGTCGTCAATGCAATCCCTGCAGAAGGGCCATCTTTTGGAGTCGCGCCCTCTGGCAAATGGATATGAACATCCACATTCTCGAAGTACGCTTTATCAAATCCAAACAAAGGACCGCGGGAACGAACATAGCTCATGGCTGCAGAGCAGGACTCTTTCATCACATCACCCAACTGACCAGTGACTGTGAATTTTCCTTTTCCAGGAACGACGCTGACCTCGACAGCTAACAAATCACCGCCAACTTCAGTCCACGCCATACCATTCGTTAAACCGATTTCGTTTTGGTCTTCGATTTTTCCGAATTTGTATTTGTGTGGCCCAAGAAGTTCGATCAATTTCTTCGGAGTCACAACGTAGTTTTTAATTGGCGCTGCTTTTTTAGCAGATTTTTTATCCGATTTCATATCTGCAATCGCCTGAGTCATCACGATCTCTTTAGCGACTTTTCTGCAAACATTTGCCAACTGTCTTTCCAAGTTACGAACACCCGCTTCGCGAGTGTAGTAACGGATCACATTGCGAATCGTCGTCTCTTGGAATGAAACTTTAAAGTTTTTCAAGCCATGATTTTCGATTTGCTTAGGAACAAGATAGTTCTTCGCGATATGGAACTTTTCTTGCTCGATATAACCTTC
>DGYJ01000006.1:14494-15679 GCA_002396665.1 Bdellovibrionaceae bacterium UBA5009 | reverse complement strand
CCGCTCGTTGATTTTTACCTGTCCGGGTTTCAAACCATGGTCTTTGCGCTCTGAAGGCACTAAATGCCTTTTGGCAATTTCTACTTTTTCTTCCTGTGAATAACCCGCCAACTCAATGATTTCCATACGATCCAACAAAGGACGTGGAATTGTGTGAAGTGAATTCGCTGTCGCCACAAACATCACTTTAGACAAATCATACTCTAGCTCTAAGTAATGATCCTGGAAGTTCATATTTTGTTCTGGATCCAAAACTTCAAGCATGGCTGCAGATGGGTCACCACGGAAATCGTTGGCCATTTTGTCGATTTCATCCAACAACACAACTGGATTTCCTTTGTCGACTTTTCGCAAAGCCTGCAAGATTTTACCTGGCATCGCACCAACATAGGTTTTTCTATGACCGCGAATTTCAGCTTCATCGCGTACGCCACCCAAAGAGATTCTAGCAAATTGTCTATTCAACGAAGTCGCAATGGACTTGGCCAAAGACGTTTTACCCACCCCAGGAGGGCCCGCAAGACATAAAATTGGACCCTTCATTTTGTCTGTGATCGAAATCACAGCAAGGTATTCCAAAATTCTTTCTTTCACTTTTTCTAAACCCCAATGATCATCGTCCAAAACGCGCTCTGCTTTTTTGATGTCATGGCTTTCTTCAGAGTATTCTTGCCAAGGTAAGCTTAAAACCCAGTCGATATAGTTGCGAACCACTGTGGCCTCGGCCGACATGGGTGACATCATTTTCAACTTTTTGATTTCTTTCATGACCTTGTCTTTTGCATCTTGGGTCATCTTTTTGGCTTTGCATTTGGCTTCAAGCTCTTGAAGTTCGGCGTGGTAATCATCTTTTTCACCAAGCTCTTTTTGAATGGCCTGCATTTGCTCATTCAAATAGTATTCTTTTTGAGAACGCTCCATTTGCTTTTTAACACGGGTACGGATTTTCTTTTCAACTTCAAGAATTTCAATTTCACCTGTCATAAGGTTCAACAAATGCTCAAGCCTTGTGACAGCATCAAAAATTTCAAGAACTTTTTGTTTGTCCTCTAATTTAAGATTCAACTGAGCCACGATAATGTCAGCCAATTCGCTAGCATTTTCGATTGAAGAAACTCGCATCAGAATTTCTGGTGGAATTCTTTTGTTCAATTTCACATAGGTTTCAAAAGTTGATTTTACTGA
>DGYJ01000006.1:5812-14262 GCA_002396665.1 Bdellovibrionaceae bacterium UBA5009 | reverse complement strand
GTGGGCTTCGACTTGATTGTCGCCGTCATCAGCGATTTCTTCTGTTTGAACGACAAAGAAATTTTCATTCGGTACGAAGTTTTTAATACGAATACGGCGTTTACCTTCGACAAGCACCTTCACTGTGCCATCTGGCAAGCGAAGAAGCTGAATGATGGTTCCCACGGTCCCAACACTGTAAATGTCTTTAGGGTCAGGATTGTTGGTTTTAGCATCCTTTTGAGCCGCCAGAACGATGTCGATCTGCTTGCTCATGGCTTCTTCAAGCGCATTGATACTTTTTTCACGGCCCACGAAGAGAGGCATCATCATATGTGGAAATATGATTAAATCCCTCAGTGGTAAAAGTGGAAGTTGGCTGGTTTTGCTGTCGCTCATAGTATCTCCTTCCTTGTGAGATCAATGGGTTAACTTGCAATATAAGAAACATCCTAACTGTTATCAGGTTAAAACTTTCTAGGGGGCTTGTCTAAGCCAAAATGAAAATAAAAAGTCGCGGTGTTTAGACCGCGACCATAATAAAATCTTTGTTTAATTATAAGACAGCTTACGCAATAGGCAAAAGCCCAAAATTAACTTGAACTATGCACTTTCTGCAGGGTCATTGGCCTTCGATTTTTCGGCGGCCTCTTTAAGCTCTTCGGCTGATTTATATACCAACTTCGGAGATGCCTTTTCTGTAATCACCTTGTCATCAATGATCACTTCTTTCACGTCTTGTTTTGATGGAATGTCAAACATAACGTCCAGCATAGAAGTTTCGATCACACCCCGCAAACCACGGGCTCCGGTCCTGCGCTTAAGTGCAGTCTGGGCAATGGCGCGTAAAGCTTTATCTGTAAACTTCAAGTCCACGCCTTCAAAACCAAATAGCTTTTGATACTGTTTTGTGATCGCATTTTTAGGGCGAACCAAGATGTCAATCAAAGCCTCTTCGTTTAATGGATCCAAGACTGCAATCACTGGTAGACGACCAATGAACTCAGGGATCAAACCAAAACGAACAAGGTCATCGGGCTGAACTTGTTGAAGCATATTTTCTGAATTGTCTTTTTCAGTCAAAGTCTTGATATCTGCAGCGATCCCCATGGTCTTGTTGGTTGTGCGGTTTTCCACCACTTTATCCAGACCCACAAAGGCTCCGCCGACGATAAACAAAATATTTGAAGTGTCGACTTGAATAAATTCTTGTTGTGGATGTTTACGACCACCTTTTGGCGGCAAATTCGCAACCGTGCCCTCTAGAATTTTCAATAGGGCCTGCTGAACGCCCTCACCACTGACGTCGCGAGTGATAGATGGGTTTTCAGATTTACGAGAGATCTTATCAATTTCATCGATGTAAATGACACCTTTTTGGGCTTTTTCAACATCGTAATCTGCAGATTGAAGCAAATTCAAAACCACATTTTCAACATCTTCACCCACATAGCCAGCTTCTGTTAATGTTGTCGCATCGGCCATGGCAAATGGAACATTCAAGATTTTAGCAATGGTTTGCGCCAATAAAGTTTTGCCTGAACCAGTTGGTCCAATCAAAAGGATGTTTGATTTTTGCAATTCAACATCGCCAGATTTTTTACCAGTTCCTAGATTGTTAATACGTTTGTAATGGTTATGAACTGCAACCGCTAACGATTTTTTCGCCATGGTTTGGCCGATCACAAAATCGTCCAAGTGAGCTTTAATATCCATTGGTTTTGGAACTTTAAAAGTCCCTTTGACCGACTGCTCGCGCTCTTTTTCCTCGTCAATAATGTCGTTGCAAAGATCAATACACTCGTCACAGATATAAACGCCTGGACCCGCGATTAATTTTTTAACTTCTTTTTGTCCCTTACCGCAAAAACTACAGCGAAGACTTCCGTTGGTTGTTGTGCTCATTCCACTTTCCTTCTGTTACGGCTTAATAGATATTTTTCTAGATTCGACAACGTGGTCAATTAGACCTAACTCTTTAGCCTCGCCTGGGCCCATGTTGTAGTCACGCTCCATCAAATCACGAAGTTTATCATACTTCACACCCGTGTGGGCCTCGTAAATTTTGGTCAATTTTTCTTTGGTTTTTACAAGTTCACGAGCATGGATTTCGATATCAGTCACCTGACCACCGATTCCGCCACCACCAAGATGGGGCTGATGGATCATAATACGAGTATTTGGTAAACTGTAACGTTTGCCTTTTGCGCCAGCCATCAACAAAAATGACCCCATACTTGCAGCCATTCCCATACAATAAGTTGCCACATCGCACTTCACGAATTGCATCATATCGTAGATGGCCATACCAGACGTCACACTACCACCCGGTGAGTTGATATAAAGATGGATGTCTTTTTCGGGGTTATCGACCTCTAAAAACAACAATTGAGCAATGATACTGTTCGCCACATCGTCGGTGACGGCAGAGCCCAGCAGAATGATTCGATCTTTTAATAAACGAGAGTAAATATCGTATGAACGTTCACCCTTCGAGGTTTGCTCAATTACATAAGGTATCATCGCCACTGAAGACTCCTAAGATGATGGTGTTTAGTTGAAATATCTATCGGTAAAAAGAATAAAGACTTGATTAAAAAGACCTTGAAGATTCAACTCAATCTGATAAAAAATTATTTTTCGTATTTTCCCCGACTTACGCATGGAGTTAAAATGAACATTCATCTACTAAGCAAAGACTTAAAATCAATCAGTGGCTCAACATTGGTCACATTTTCCAAAATCATTTCTCAAAAAGAGAAGAAAAGCGTTTCTGTTCCTTGGTCAAAACTAGGCGATGGTCTAGCCCTGGCCATTGAAGAAAAATCGCTGACTGGCAAATTGATGGAAGTTTGCACATACAAAGAAATGAATTACGAAGGCTTTCGCCACATCGTTGTTATTGGCTTGGGCGAAGTCAGCAAATTGGATCACGAGTCTTTACGCCAAGCCATGGCTTGTGCCCATGACGCCATCAAATCTTTGAACACAACTGAAGCCTTTATTGATTTAGATTCTGTCGGATTAAAAAAAGATCTTCATGCCTTTGGTAAAGCTGTTTCAGAAGGTTTAACTTTAGCATCTTATGTCTATGATGAATTGAAATCGAAAAAGAAAGACGCCAAAGAAGATAAACAAATCGAAGTTCATGTGGTCAGCACAAAAGCAAAAGACAAAGAACTTAAAAATGGTTTCGAAGAAGGTTTGCTTGTTGGATCTTGCGTGAATTTTTCTAGAACATTGGGGGATACTCCGGGCAACTTGATGACCCCAAGTATTTTGGCTGAACGTGCACAAGCAGCTGCGAAAGGCTTAGGCGTTAAAGTCACTGTTTGGGACAAAGCCCGCATCAAAAAAGAACGCATGGGTGGACTTCTTGGGGTATCACAAGGATCTGATCAAGAACCAAAATTTATTATTATGGAATACAACGGGGCTGCAAAATCGAAAAAGCCTTTAATTTTTGTTGGTAAAGGTCTGACTTTTGACTGCGGCGGAATCAGCATTAAACCTTCTGCTGCCATGGAAGAAATGAAATACGATATGTGTGGCGGCGCCAATGTGATTGGCTCGTTACTTGCCATTGCAAAATTAAAATTGAAAGTAAATGCCATTGCTTTGGTCCCATCGACTGAAAATCTTGTGGGCCCATCAGCAACAAAACCAGGCGACGTGCACCGCGCCCGCAATGGAAAAACTTTTGAAGTGAACAATACGGATGCCGAAGGCCGTTTGATTCTTTCAGATGCCTTAAGCTATGCCAGTGAATTGAATCCTGAATTGATCGTTGATGCTGCCACTTTAACTGGCGCCATGGTCATTGCCTTGGGGAATATCCACACCGGTTATTTTACTCGTAACCAAGCCCTCAAAAAGAAAATCGAAGCAGCCGCCGAACATTCTGGCGAAGCCGTTTGGAACATGCCTTTGTGTGACCACCACGTGAAAGATATGAAGGGCACATTTGCTGATCTTTCAAATATTTCATCTGGCAAAGGTGCGGGCTCTGCCACGGCCGCAGCTTTCTTAGAACAATTTGTTGAAGATGGAATCCCTTGGGCCCACTTTGATATCGCCGGCACTGGTTGGGCCGCAGGCAATCGCTTAAACTATTGCCCTAAAAAAGGCGCCAGCGGTGCGATCATCAGAACATTTGTCGAGTTGGCCAGACAACACGAGTAAGTCTAGTAATAGCCCATCGTAATATATTTTTTATATTTCTGTCCCAATTCACTATTCTCAAAGCCAGGGTCCACCTGGCTTTGTCGTTTAAAATATTCTGAGATTTTTAACTTAATCGCAATATTTGCCTGATTCACTGCGCTAAAATAATCACGCCCAAAAGAAGTTTGGTTATAGCTATTGATTTCATCCTGTGTAGCTGTACCATCTTGAATACGATTCATCGTACGATATCTTTCAAGTACGGCTGGATTCGCGTTTTGGCTTGAAAATACTTTATCAACTTCTTCTCGCCGAAGAGCGCCGATGTGACCGTCAATAATTATAAAATTCGAACTCACATTAGAATTAAACATTTCAATTTTTTGATTATTTTCAGGTTCAACCCAACCAAATGGACCTAAATTATTTAATCTTAAATACTGTGAAGACTGATAAACAAGTGAATTTAGCTCTATGACTTCTTTCCCAAAATTATTTTCATAATTTGATGACATATATTTTTGTTGATTTGCAAAGACCTGCAACTTAGATACTAAATCAATGACCTGTTGACGATTCAACTTAGTGAGATCAGGAATTTTTAAATCTTCAGGGGCTTTAAATTTTTTGAGCAACTCGTTTATTCTTTCAATTTCAACTTTTTGATTCGCTTGGAAGTTTTTCTTGTAGTTGTCGAAAAATATAAGCCGTACAACCTGATCAGGTTGCGGCAAATCATAGATTCCCTGTTCTGCAAAGAATTTTCGGCAGTGCTCATTGGCCTGAAGATTATTATAAAATTGTCGAATTTTATTACTGCCTGTATTTGTCGGTGGATTTTCGTAGCCGGGCTCTGCATTTAAATATTTTCGATATTCTGACATCAGCCCTTGATCAATAGATTTAATGTTACAGCCTTCAAGTAAGGCACTCATTTTCGAAGAAGTTCGATTATTTATATAATTATCACGCACACAAAGAGAAACATTGGTCATATTCGCATAACTTAAACCTTTAAACTGCGCCTTTAGCGACGCTAAGTCTTTTTGTGCAGTTAATTTTTTTTCACGTGCCAAAATATCATGAAGCTGCTGCGGGGAAGCTAGGGTCGCAGACAATGGGGCCATCTGATCAAAGCCAGCAAGCAAATCAAGATTCGGTAATTGCTTTTTCCAATTGAATTCAAGGGACGATGGAGTTCCAGTGTAACATCCCCATAGCAATCATGAACGTGTCCCTTCAAATTGTTTTGGATATTTTTTAAAAATTTCACCAAATTCAGCTGCAACCATACTTCCACTATAATCGCCTGAAAAATGTCCATTTCCATCATGTCCAGAAATTACAACAGACGAAAATGTCTTACCTTGGTTTGCCAAGGTTGAAATTTCTTTGTCGACTATATATTTTTTTAAACCAAAAATTTTCTCTGCATCCATTTTTTGCGATCTTAATTCATTTATTTGAGCATATAACTTACTAACTGTTTCTTCTCTTGCTGCAATTGCAGCTTCAGAATCTCCATCCTTTGCTGATTCAGAGATTCGTTCAATTTGTTGATTAAGAACTGCTGATTGCGATTTAATTTGAATTAATTTTCTTCGTGCTGGGTCGTTTGCTGCAGGAATAACAATAAGCCTTTCGCCACGCGCCTGGGCAGCTTGCTGTGCTTTAGCAATTTCAGTCATGCTGTTATTGAAATCAATCATAAGAACATCAGCAAATGACCGCTCACAAGCAAATGTAGCAAACAGAATATACACGAATTTAAATAGAATTTTATTTCGCATATTTCATTAATTCCGATAATGTTGATGAATTGATTTGCGGGTATTTAGCGTGAAGCTCTTGCAAGTTTTTGGCATGCTTTGCTCTTAAGAAAAGCAAATCCTTTTGAAGCTCGTCCCATCCGGTCACAACTTGGGTGAGTCCAACTTTAACAAACAACTCATCTCTTAATTTGCCAGAAAGAACTTCGCTTCTTTGGCCCGCATCAATGGAACCATTGACGTTATATCCATTTTTTTCTAACTCTTTTGTTGGATAGTCTTTATCAAAAGTATTTACATTGACTTGATTTGGCTTGCGCTCGGACTCGCTGGCTTTTGAATTGCTATTTTTAGCTTTTGCGAACGAATAATTAAAGCAACCTAAGCTTATTGAGATAAGAATTATTATAAATTTCATTCCTTATTCCTTATTCCATTTAAATTTAAAAACTCACCATCAAGGGCTGGCCAAGCAAATGTGCGACTTCGCCGCGGTCGATGATGACCCGCTGGCTTGGGCTTTCCATTTTTACGCCGATCAGGACCCATTTGCGGGGCCAGGCATCGGCGACATTCAAGAATCGCAGACTGATGGGTTGGCCTTCGTTGTACGAAATATCACCATCGCCAGGTTTTTCATTGGTCAGAATCCTTGCAAGTGGGATCATGATGGGATTGATCTTAGCCAGGTCAGCAGAATTTTGGCATTGGCCTTCAACTTCCATTGTGGTTTTTTGCCCATTAACAGCTGTGCCTTCGGCCTCGAAAAGTAAAATCACTTTATTGAAGGCTTGGCATCCTAGCAGGTTTTCACCAGTGTCTGATTGAAAAGCAAAATGCCCTAAACTTAAACCAAAACCTTGATCATTTTTGATCACATCAAGGCCTGCGACAAGTCGTTGCTTCATGGCCACTTCTAAGGCGGACCCACGCAAATGTGAAAAATCAAAAACTTGCCGAATGGCGGCTGGGTTCCGATGGCCTTCGTGTCGAAAGGAGGATTTTGAAAATAAAAAAAGACCAAATCCAAAACATGAAAAAATAAATAATACGCAAATAAAAATCGGCCTCATGCAGCCTCCCAGATTTCAGTCTA
Source organism: Bdellovibrionaceae bacterium UBA5009 (assembly GCA_002396665.1). Taxonomy (GTDB): domain Bacteria; phylum Bdellovibrionota; class Bdellovibrionia; order Bdellovibrionales; family Bdellovibrionaceae; genus UBA5009. The sequence continues at coordinate 7,254 of DGYJ01000006.1, read as the reverse complement.
CAGGAAGTGATTTGCCTTGTCGCAAAAATTTTGGTCCAGGGAACTTGATTAGCAGCCGGCCTTTTTAAAGGCCTTGAACTCGACATGCATTTCTTCGGCCTCTAGACCAATGGCAAGCAATCCCAGCTTGGCCGACCAGCCATAGACATTTTCCATCGGGCATCCCTCTGGTTTAATTGCTAAGTCAGAAACACAAAGCTTCTTATAAACAGCGCCTGGGCTATTCAGACTTTCTGTGCTGGATTTTTCTGCATGGGTGCGAAGGAACCCACCAGCTAACTCGCAACCGACCATATAAATCACGGGCTCTGCAGAGGCATTGTCTGCTTGAACAATCGAAGGAATTCCTTCTTGAATAATCACTTCTTCAACATCACGGCCCCCTTTGGCGGCCTTCACTTTTTTGCGGGATTTATAGGTCCACTCTTTCACATCCGCTCCAGAGTTCACCTTGATCACAGCCAAGCCATAGGTTCCAGCATTGTTTTTAACAAAAACAAATGGCTTTTGATTGATGTTTCTTTTTTTGTATTCCACAGATAATTTTTCGATGAATGCATCCACATGATCAGCCAATAAATTACGGCTAGCTTCTTCATTGATATCAAAGTTTGCAAACAAATCTGTTTCAACCCTCATCAAAAATGGATCAATGCTAGCAATTTCGCAAAACTCGTTCACCAAGGAATTGTAATGTTTAAAATAATTACTTTTCTTTCTTTGATACCAGCCAAGCTCCCTTGGTGGGTTCACAGGGTATGGATTTTGCGAAGCCCACTCTTCATGGGCATCAGAAAAATCATTATTGTTAATAATTAAATCTGGTTTGAAATTATTGTACAAAGGACTTCCTAAAACAGCAGACTCTACCGTCAATTGATGCCCCGTCGAAGATTGCAGATTCAATGGACCATCCAATGGTTTTGCAAAACCGATTTTAATTTGGAATCCTGCCGACTGAATCATCTGCTGCAAAGTCCACACATTTTCCCAATAGTAGGGATTGGACGTGTGCTCTTCTGTGACTAAAAGAATGTTTTTAATATTTGTAGGGTAATGAAGTCCTAAATATTTTTTAAATAATTGCGGTAATGATTCTTTATCTGTCGGGCAAATATTATTGAACCCCGCCGGGAAGATATTGGCGTCCACATTAGTTACTTTGTAGCCAGAATCCCGAATATCATAACTTGTATAAACTGGGGTCGCCAAAGAGCTTGTTTTTTGTTTGTACCAATCACAGATTTTTTGATTATTTTTTAATGTTTGAAGATGCAAAAGCTGTTGAGCCATTTTAATTTCTTTCGCCTGGCAATGGTTGTGGATTCAAAACTTGTCCAGGCTTTTGTACACTATTCAAAAGCTCGGACTCCTCTGTTAAAGGCATATGGTCAAATTGCGTCAGCAAAGTCTTTGAAATTTTAGATTCTAGTGAATCTAAA